>NZ_JAUJFI010000041.1 GCF_030849505.1 Azospirillum isscasi
TGGCCGGGAATGTCCCGTCCTGCGGCCGACCGCACCGTGGATGCCCTGCTGCACTGGCGCGACGAGGCGGCGAGGCGACCGTGCAGGCCGGCGCGCCGACCGCCGCCGCCGTACGCCTGAAGCAGCGCAACCGCCTGAACGAGCTGCGCGGTGAGTTGGACCTCGCGGACGAGCGGCTGGACCTCGCCCGCGATGCCCTGGACGAGGCCAAGCGCGCCGTCGAGGAGGCCGCCCAGGCCGACCGCCGCGCCCGCGACGCGGTGCGCGACGCCTTCGCCGGGGTGACCGCCGCCCGCGACCGCCACGCCCGGCTGGCCCGCGAGGCCGACGCCGCCGCCTCGAAGCTGGCGGCTCTGGCCGAGGGCATCACCCGCCTCGATGCCGACCGGCAGGAGGCCGAAGCCGCATTGGAGGAGGCGCGGGAGCTTCTGGATGCCCTGCCCGACCCGCGTGAAGGCCGTGACGCCGTGAACGAGCGCCGCGCCACCCTGGCCGAGCACCGCGCCGTCCTGGCCGAGAAACAGAACGCCCTTGACCGCCTGACCCGCGAGGCGCAGTCCCGCCGCCAGCGTCTGGCCGCCATCCAGCAGGACGTGGCGTCCTGGGGCACCCGCTCCGCCGGGGCGGGCGGGCGCGTGGCGGAACTGAAGCAGCGCGCCGCCGCCGCCGAATCGGACCTTGCCCAGCTTCAGAGCCGCCCGGCGGCGATCGAGGCGGACCGTCAGGCCCTTCTCAGCCGGATCAGCGAGGCCGAACGCGCCCGCAAGCGCGCCGCCGACGCCCTGGCCGAGGCGGAAAACCGGCTGGCCGAGACCGAAAAGCTGCTGAAGCAGGCCGAATCCGGTCTGGCCGACGCCCGCGAGGCCCGTGCCCATGCCGAGGCCGCCGTCTCCGCCGCCCTCCAGAACGGCCAGACCCTGACGGAGCGCATCGCCGAGCGGCTGAACTGCCGCCCCGAACAGACCCGCGCCGCCGCCGACCTGCCCCCCGGCGAACCGATGCCCGACGTGGCCGTCGTGGAGTCACGCCTCGACAAGCTGACCCGCGAGCGCGAGAACATGGGGCCGGTGAACCTGCGCGCCGAGATCGAGGCCGCCGAGCTGGAAACGCAGATCGGCAGCCTCCAGACGGAACGCGAGGATCTGGTCAGCGCCATCGCCCGCCTGCGCCAGGGCATCGCCAGCCTGAACCGCGAGGCACGGGAACGTCTGGTCGCCTCCTTCGACACGGTGAACCGCAATTTCCAGGAGCTGTTCACCCGCCTGTTCGGCGGCGGCAAGGCGTATCTGGAGCTGGTCAACGCCGAGGACCCGCTGCAGGCCGGGCTGGAGATCTACGCCAGCCCGCCGGGCAAGAAGCTGCAGGTCCTGTCGCTGCTGTCCGGCGGCGAGCAGGCCCTGACCGCCCTGTCCCTGCTGTTCGCCGTCTTCCGCTCCAACCCTGCCCCGATCTGCGTGCTGGACGAGGTGGACGCCCCGCTGGACGAGGCGAATGTCGGCCGCTTCTGCGATCTGGTGGAGGACATCGCGCGGGAGGGCAACACCCGTTTCCTGATCATCACCCACCACCGCCTGACCATGGCCCGCGTGGACCGGCTGTTCGGCGTGACCATGGTGGAACGGGGCGTGTCGCAACTGGTCAGCGTGGACCTGCAAAGCGCCGAGGAACTGCGCGGGGCGGCGTAAACAGCGCCGCTCCTCCAACCGCATGCCTTTCACAGCTTCATTCGTCCCTCCCCAACGCATAAGATCACACGAGACAATGACCGGGCCGACAATGGCGCCGGAAAGGGAGAGGCAGAGTGGAACGGGTGGATTTCCTCATCGTCGGCGGCGGCATGGCCGGCGCCTCGGCGGCCTATGAACTGGCGGCGCACGGCAGCGTCGTCGTGCTGGAGCGGGAGAGCCAGCCCGGCTATCACTCCACGGGCCGGTCGGCGGCGCTCTACACCCAGACCTACGGGCATCCGGTGGTCCGCGCCCTGACGGTGGCGAGCTGGGATTTCTACACCAACCCGCCGGACGGCTTTTCGGAACACCCGCTGCTGACCCCGCGCGGCGTGCTGCTGATCGGACGGGCCGACCAGACCGCCGCGCTGGACCGCGACTTCGCCGAGGGCCGCCGGCTGACTCCGTCGGTGGAGCGGCTCGACCGCGCCCAGGCGCTGGCCCGTGCGCCCTTCCTGAAGACGGAGTACGTGGACGGCGCGGTGTGGGAGCCGGAAGCCATGGACATGGACGTCCACGCCATCCACACCGGCTACCTGCGCGGGTTGAAGGCGCGCGGCGGCCGGCTGGTGACCGACGCCGGGGTGGAGGCGCTGGAGCGGCGCGACGGGCTGTGGGTCGCCACCACCCCGGCGGGGACTTTCGCCGCCCCGGTGCTGGTCAACGCGGCGGGGGGCTGGGCCGACGTTCTGGCGGGGATGGCCGGGGTGCGGCCCATCGGGCTGGTGCCGAAACGGCGCACCGCCATCACTTTCGATCCGGTCTTCGCCGACCCGGCGGACGCGGCGGGCCTCGCCGGCTGGCCGATGGTCATCGACGTGGACGAGCAGTTCTACATGAAGCCGGAATCGGGCCGTCTGCTGCTGTCCCCCGCCGACGAGACGCCCGTCGAACCCTGCGACGTGCAACCGGAGGAGTTGGACATCGCCGTCGCCATCGACCGCATGGAACAGGCGGTGCAATTCTCCGTTCGTCGTATTGCGCACAAATGGGCGGGGCTGCGCAGCTTCGTCGCCGACAAGGTGATGGTGGCGGGTTACGACGAGTCGGCGGAGGGCTTCTTCTGGCTGGCGGGCCAGGGCGGCTACGGCATCCAGACGGCGCCGGCCATGGGCCGCACCGCCGCGGCCCTGGCGACCGGCGGCGGCCTGCCGGCGGAGGTCGCGGCGCTGGGCGTGCGAGCGGAGGATCTGGCGCCGGCCCGCCTGCGGCGCCCCTGACGGGAGGAACGGCGATGCGCGGGACCAGGAAGGGTATCGGAGCCAGGGCGGTTCTTCTGGCCGCCGTCGTTCTGGGCGCCGGTGTTCTGGGCGGGTGCGCCAACCCCGCGGCGGATCAGGCCGTGATCGCGCAGAACGCGCTGATCGGCATGCCGAAACAGACCCTGCTGTCCTGCGCCGGGGTGCCGGAGCGGCAGGCCACCGCCGGGGACCAGGAATTCTTCACCTACCGCAGCAACCGGCTGTATTCCTACCCGTCCTGGGGCGGTTACGGCGGATACTGGGGCTATCCCTACGGCGCCTGGGGCGGCTACGGCTACGACGTGAGAAGCGTGGATTGCGAGGCGACCTTCACCCTGCGCGGCGGAACCGTGGAACGGGTCATCTACGGCGGGTCGTCCAGCGGCGGAAGCCGACTCGGCCAGTGCTATGCGATCGTGCAGAACTGCCTGACGCAAATCCCTTCGCAGTCCCCACAATCCCCCATGGCCCCCGCGCGGTAAGAGTTCCAGTCCATGCGACAACTCGTCGCTGTTGCAAAGACGCCTCAGTATGACGGATTGGTTGAGGTGCCGTAGCAACCCTAAAGAAAGTCTGGTAATACATCTCCAGGCATTAAGCCAAAAGAACGACATCAGCTAATACTGCCCTGGAGCGAATCCCATGACTTTCCTGAAGCGCGCCGCCGCCGCCCTGCTGGCGACCACGGCTCTCGCCGCCGTTTCCACCCCGTCGCTGGCCCAGGATTTCAAGGGCAAGTCCGCCGGCGACATCCTGGTGCGCGCGCGCGCCCTCGCCGTGATCCCGCAGGAAGACGGTGATCTGATCGGCGGCGGTCCGTTCGGCGGCAGCAACATCGGCAGCGTGAAGATCGGGAACGACTACATCCCCGAGCTCGACTTCTCCTACTTCGTCACCGACAACATCGCCCTGGAGCTGATCGCCGGCACGACCCGTCACAAGGTTTCCGGCTCGCTGATCACCGGCAACAACATCGACGTGGGCAAGGTGTCGCTCCTGCCGCCGACCCTGACCGCCCAGTACCACTTCTTCACGAAGGAGCGCGTCAGCCCCTACGTCGGCGCCGGCATCAACTACACCTGGTTCTACGACGAGACCGCCGCCCGCCGCACCAACGCGGACGGCTTCACCACCAACACCGTCGATTACAAGAACCGCTTCGGCTGGGCGCTCCAGGCCGGTGTCGACGTCGCCCTGACCGGCAACTGGTCGCTGAACCTCGACGTCAAGAAGATCTTCCTGAAGACCGACGTCACCGCCAACGTCAGCGGCGTTCCGGTCACCTCGGATGTCCGCATCGACCCGTGGCTGGTCGGCCTGGGCATCGGCTACCGCTTCTAATCGGCGTCTCCGGGGCCTCCCGCGGGAGGCCCTGCGCGAACGCGGGAATCAGGCCGGGTACCTCGAAAGAGGTATCCGGCTTGTTCTTTTTCGCGCCTTCCACGACCGGCGGCAGTGCGGGAGCATTTCCATTCGCGAATCCGTGCGGGAAGGAAGAACAACCATGCACATTGCCGCCGTCTTGAAAAGGAAGGGCACGGAGATCATCACAGCCAGTCCGGACGACCGGATCGATTCGGTCGCCCGCAAGCTTGCCCATCACAAAATCGGCGCCGTCCTGGTGATGAAGGACGACGGCCTGCCCGCCGGAATCCTGTCCGAACGCGACATCGTCCGCGCCGTGGCCGCGGACGGCGCCGCCGCCCTGGAACGGCCCGCCGCGGAGTTGATGACCCGCGACCTTGTCACCGGGAGCCCGTCCGACACCGTGTCGCAGATCATGGCCGTCATGACGCAGCGCCGAATCCGCCACCTGCCGATCCTGGACGGCGGCGAACTCGTCGGGCTGGTCAGCATCGGCGACATCGTGAAGGCACGGCTGGACGACGCGGAGCTGGAGGTCGAATCCCTGCGCGGCTATGTCGCCGGGATGGGCTGACGCTCACGCTTCGAACCACCCGTTTCCCAAAGACGAAAACGCCCGCGGACCGTTCCGCGGGCGTTTTCAACAGACGGACCAACTGTTCGCTCCGGCCGTTCGTTCGGGCCGTTCGCTCAGGCGGAGTGCGATTGCGGGAAGGCCATGGCGGCCTGGGTGCGGTTGCGCACGCCCAGCGACTTGAAGATGGCGGTCATGTGGATTTTCACCGTGCCCTCGGACAGGCCGAGTTCATGGGCGATCTGCTTGTTCGACTTGCCTTCGCGCAGGCGGTCGAGAACCTCCCGCTGACGCTGGGTCAACAGGTGGTCGAGCTGCGGATCGCTGGGCGGGATGGAGGAACCGACGCGCACCTCGGCCTCGCCGGCCTCGCGCAGCACGGTGGGCGGCACATAGACGCCGCCGGAAAAGATCAGATCAAGCGCGCTCAGCATGATCTTCACGCTGGAGGATTTCGGAATGTAGCCCGCCGCGCCGTGCTCCAGCGCGTCGCGAACGTCGTGATGCGCCTCGGACGCGGACACGACCACGACCTTGGAGTCGGGCTGTTTTCCCCGCAGATCTTGGATGCCGGAGAAGCCGGGCCAACCGGGCATGCGCAGATCGGTCAGGACGAGATCGTATTTCTCGCCCCCGCCAGCCTTTTCCAGAAGCTCGTCAAAGTTGCTGGCTTCTTCAAAGCTGGCACCCTCCTTCAGCTGCTCCAGCAGCCTGCGCAATCCCTCCCGGAAAAGCACATGGTCGTCTCCGATCAGGATTTTCATCTGGTGGTGCCCCCGTACTCAGTGCTTTCAATGGTCCGAACGTACAGCTCTGACGCAAGGTCAGTGTTCCGACCCTCAGTTTCGGAAAAAATGCAGGTCATTTTCAAGCATCATATGACCCAATTCCAAAAGGTATAGAAAGTCCTTATCCAGGGTAATGTCACATCAGATGTACCACGATTCGGCGGGGTCGGACAACCCGAATTTAACCTTTGTCACATCCAAGGCTCTGAACAATGGCATTGCTGCGCCACAGCAATATCCTCTTCGCGCACCCGCTCCCCAGGACGAAAGCGGAGGCGATTGTGTCAGGCCATAAGCGTTCTCGTCATAAAGGGCTGCTGTTTCCGTACTTTCTATCCTTCGCATCTTTCGGAACGAAAAGGCCGGAACCGGTGAAGCATACACCGATCCCGGCCCAAAGACATAGGCCCCGTTGGGTTGCCCCTCAGAAGGCGGCCTCCTCCATCTCCATCAGGGGTTTGGAACCGGCCATGATGGTGATGAACAGGGCGTTGGTCTGCGGCAGCAGCTTCGCCGTGTAGAAGCGGGCCGTCCGGATCTTGGCCTCAAGGAAGGCCGCGTCGCCCTCCCCCGCCGACTGCTTCGCCTGGGCGGCCTTGACCATCTTCAGCCACATCCAGCCGAGCGCCACCAGCCCGAACAGACGCAGATAGTCGGTGGCCGCGGCCCCGGCCTCCTCCGGGTCCTTCAGCCCCTTCTGGGCGACGATGGCGGTCGCCTGCTGGAGCTTGGCGAAGGCCTTGGCCAGCGGCATGACGAACTCCGCCAGCTCTTCCTTCTCCATGTCGGCCTCGATCTCCGCGCCGACGGGGTGGAAGAAGCGGCGCAGCAGGCGGCCCATGTCCTGCGGCAGCTTGCGCCCCACGAGGTCCAGCGCCTGGATGCCGTTGGTGCCCTCGTAGATCTGGCAGATGCGGGCGTCGCGCACATACTGCTCCACCCCGGTTTCCCAGATGAAGCCGTGGCCGCCATGCACCTGCACCGCGATGTTGGCCGACTCGAAGCCGATGTCGGTGAACAGCGCCTTGACGATCGGCGTCATGAGCTGGACGAACTCGTCCGCCTCCTGGCGCGTCCGCTCGTCGGCGTGCTTTTCCGCCACGTCCAGCTTGTAGCCGACCAGGGCGCCGAGCGCACGGGCCCCCTCGGTGTAGGCGCGGGCGGTCAGCAGGTTCCGCCGCACGTCGGGATGCACGATGATCGGGTCGGCGGGCTTGTCGGGGTGCGCCGTGCCCTTCAGCGAGCGGCCCTGGAGCCGTTCCTTCGCATAGGCCACGGCGTTCTGGTAGCTGACCTCGGCCAGCCCCAGCCCCTGGATGCCGACCGCGAGGCGGGCGGCGTTCATCATCACGAACATCGCCCGCATGCCCTTGTGCGGCTCGCCGACCAGCCAGCCGGTGGCGTCCTCGAAGTTCATGACGCAGGTGGCCGACGCCTTGATGCCCATCTTGTGCTCGATGGAGCCGCAGGTGACGCCGTTGCGCGGACCGACCGTGCCGTCCTCGTTGGGCAGGAACTTCGGCACCAGGAACAGGCTGATGCCGCGCGTTCCGGCGGGCGCGTCGGGCAGGCGCGCCAGCACGAGGTGCAGGATGTTCTCGGTCAGGTCATGCTCGCCGGCGGAGATGAAGATCTTCGTGCCGGTGATTTTGTGGCTTCCGTCCTCCTGCGGAACCGCTTTGGTGCGGATCAGCCCCAGGTCGGTGCCGCAATGCGGCTCCGTCAGGCACATGGTGCCGGCCCAGGTGCCGTCCACCAGCCGGCCCAGGAAGCGCTGCTTCAGCTCCTCCGACCCGTAGGTGGCCAGCGCGTTGTAGGCCCCCAGCGACAGGCCCGGATACATGCCGAAGCTGAGGTTGGCGGAGCAGATGAACTCCTCCAGCATGGTGTTCACCAGCTTCGGCAGCCCCTGCCCGCCATAGGCCGGATCGCAGGCGAGGCCCTGCCAGCCCGCCTCGATGTAGGTGCCGTACGCCTCCTTGAATCCCTTGGGCGTGCGCACGACGCCGTTCTCGAAGGTACAACCCTCCCCATCGCCGGACTGGTTCAGCGGGAACAGCACCTCCTCGCACAGCTTGGCGCCTTCCTCCAGAACCTGGGCGATCAGGTCGGGGGTGGCGTCCTCGTAACCCGGCAGTTCGGCCAGCTTGCCCGCACCGACGATCTCGTCGAGAACGAAGCGCACATCCTCCAGCGGAGCCTTGTAGATCGGCATTGCTCAGTCCTCCCCCATCAGTTCCGCAGCGGCTTGCCGGTGGTCAGCATGTGCTCCACCCGGTCGATCGTGCCGGTGGTCCGCACCAGCTCCATGAAGGCCGCGCGCTCCAGCGCCAGCATCTGGTCCTCGGTCACCGGCTGGGTGACGTCGGCCTTCGCCCCGCCGGTCAGCACCTCGGCCAGCTTGCCGCAGACGACCATGTCGTGCGGCGTGGCCTTGCCCTGCAACGCGAAGCCTTCCAGGAACAGCTCCAGCGCGGTCCGCCCGTTGGGACCGGGCAGCGTGTAGGTTGCCTTCTCCGGCGGGGTGTAGTTCGCGGCCAGTTCCAGCGCCTTGGCCTTGGCGTCGGCCAGCAGGCGGTCGCGGTTCATGGTGATGCCGTCGCCGGGGCGCAGATACAGCAGGTCCTTGGCCTCCGCCGCCGACTTGGCGACCTTGGCGAGGCTGATGGTCTCGAAGGCCCCGGCGATGGCCGGCATCGGCCCCTTCGGGGTCTTCGGGTTGGCGGCGTGGCGGGCCAGCATCTCGGTGCAGCCGCCCCAGGCGGGGATCAGCCCGACGCCGACCTCGACCAGACCCATGTAGGTCTCGGCATGGGCCTGCACATGGTCGGAATGCAGCAGGATCTCGCAGCCGCCGCCGAGCGCCAGACCGCTGGGCGCCGCCACCACCGGGAAGGGCGCGTGCTTCAGGGCGCGGTAGGCGCGCTGCCCGCCCTCCACCAACTCCTCGATCTGCGGCCACAGCCCGACGTTCAGGGCGAACAGGGCGAGGCCCAGATTGGCGCCGACCGAGAAGTTGTCGGACTCGTTGTGGACGACCAGGGCCTTCCACTCTCCCTTCCCGTCGCCGATCAGCCTGATGGCCTTGCCGTAGGCGGCCATGATGTCGCCGTCCAGCGCGTTCATTTTGCTAGTGAACTCGACGCACAGCACGCCGTCGCCGATGTCCCACAGGCTGGCCGAGCCGTTCTTCCACACCGGCTTCGACGCCCGCTTGACGTCGGACAGCAGCAGCACGCCGTCCGGACGCACCACCGTGTCGTACAAGCCCGCGGTGGTCAGGTGTTGGAGCTTGCCGTCCTCCACCCGGTAGAAGGGGCGCCCGGCGGCCTGTTCGACCAGCGGCGGGACGGGGATGCCTTCGCTGCGGCAGAGATCCGCGAACCAGCCGGTGCCCAGCCGGTCGATCAGCTCGAACGGACCCTGCTTCCAGTTGTAGCCCAGCCGCATGCCCTCATCGACCGCGACGACGCTGTCGGCGATCTCCGGCACCAGCGACGCGGCGTAGGCCAGCGTGCGGGCCAGCACCCGGCGGGCGTACTGGCCGGTCCTGTCGGGGAATTCGGCCAGCGCCCGCAGGTCGCGCCCGGCGGTGGAGACGCTCTCCAGCCGCGGCTTCTCGGAGCGGCGGTATTCGCCGGTGGACAGGTCGATGGCTTCCTTGACCTTGGCGCCGCCGGCCCGGTTCAGGCGGTAGAAGCCGCCCTTGCCCTTGCGGCCCGTATAGCCGTCCGCGATCATCTTGGCGATGACGGCGTGCTCGCGGAAGGCGGCGCGGTAGGGGTCGTTCCCCGGCAGGGTGGCCAGCAGGCTCTTGGCGATGTGCGGCATCAGATCGAGCCCGACCAGATCCACCAGCCCGAACACGCCGGTCTTCGGGATGCCCATGGGGCGGCCCACGATGGCGTCGGCCTCCTCCACCGTCAGCCCCAGATCGACGGCGGCGTTGATCGCCGTCTGAATCCAGTAGACGCCGATGCGGTTGGCGATGAAACCCGGCGTGTCCTTGCAGTGCACCACGCCCTTGCCCAGGCTGCGGTCGCAGAAGTCGGCGATGGCGGCCAGCGCGTCGGGCCGGGTGGCCGCGCCGCCCACGATCTCCAGCAGGCGCATGTAGCGCGGCGGGTTGAAGAAGTGGGTGATCAGGAAATCGCGCCTGAAGGCGTCCGACTGCCCGTCCACCAGCACGCCCAGCGGGATGGTCGAGGTGTTGGACGACACCACGGAGCCGTCCTTGCGCACCGGGTCGATGCGCCGGTAGAGGTCGGCCTTGACCGCGGGATTCTCGACGATGGCCTCGACGATCCAGTCCACGTCGGCCAACAGGGCCAGATCGTCCTCCAGATTGCCCGGCGTCACCAGCTTGGCGTTCTTCGGGTGCATGAAGGGCGCGGGGTCGGCCTTCAGCAGCTTCTGGATGGCCCCCCTGGCGATGGCGCTGCGGTCGTCACCCTCCTTGGCGGGGATGTCGAGCAGAACGACGGGGATGCCGGCGTTCGCGAAATGGGCGGCGATGCCGCTGCCCATCACGCCGGAGCCGATCACGGCGGCGCGTTTGATTTGCATGGTTCGTTGCCTCCCTGTCCCGCCGCCGTCAGACCGCTTCCAGGATGGTGGCGATGCCCTGGCCGCCGCCGATGCACTGGGTGGCGAGAGCGAACTGCTTGCCTTCGCGCTTCAGCAGGGCCGCGGCCTTGCCGGTGATGCGGGCGCCCGTGGCGCCCAGCGGGTGGCCGAGCGCGATGGCGCCGCCGTCCAGGTTCACCGTGGCCGGGTCGATCTCCAGGTCGCGCATGCAGGCGATGGCCTGGGCGGCGAAGGCCTCGTTCAGCTCGATCACGTCGATGTCCCGGATGGACAGGCCGGCGCGCGCCAGCGCCTTCTGCGCCGCCGGGACCGGGCCGAGGCCCATCACCTCCGGCGCGCAGCCGGCAACCGCGACGGAGCGGATGCGGGCGAGGATCGGCAGGCCGTTGGCCTTCGCGTAGGCTTCCGTCGTGACCAGCACCGCGGAGGCGCCATCGGTCAGGGGCGAGGAGGTGCCGGCGGTGACCGAGCCGTCGGCGATGAAGGCGGGCTTCAGGCCGCCCAGCGTCTCGGCGCTGGTGCCGGGACGGATGCAGCCGTCACGCTCCACAACGCCCGCGGCGGTCTGGATGCCGACGATCTCGTCGGCGAAGCGCCCGGCCTCCTGCGCCGCGGCGGCCTTGGCGTGCGATTCCGCGGCGAGCGCCTCCTGCTCCGCGCGGGAGATCTGGTAGCGGCGGGCGACGTTCTCCGCCGTGATGCCCATCGAGCAGTAGGCTTCCGGATAGCTGTCCTTCAGGCCCGGATGGGGCAGCGGGTTGTAGCCCATGATCGGAACGCGGCTCATCGACTCGATGCCGCCGCACAGGAACACCTCGCCCGCCCCCATCTGGATGGCTCCCGCCGCCTGATGGATCGCCTGCATGGACGAGCCGCAATAGCGGTTGATCGTGGTCGCCGCGGCGGTCAGCGGCAGCTTCGCCAGGAAGGACACGGTGCGGGCGATGTTCATGCCCTGCTCGCCCTCGGGGAAGGCGCAGCCGACCGCGACGTCCTCGATGTCCTGCGGGTTGACGCCCGTGCGCTCGACCAGCGCCGCGACGACGCGGGCCAGCAGGTCGTCGGGGCGGACCCTCGCCAGTTCGCCCTTGCTGGCGAAGGCGAAGGGCGAGCGGGCGTAACCGGCGATGACGACCGGAATGGTGGGCGTGGTCAAAGGCGCCAGGGTCATGGTTGCGTGTCCTCCGTGGTCTGCGTCTCCGTGATTCCGTTCTTGCGGAAATGGTCGGAGATCTGGGTGTCGATGATCTGCAGCTCGGCCAGCGTCTGCTGGACGTCCTGAAGCTGCCGTTCCAGGTCGGCGATGCGGCGGCGGGCGATGCGCTGCATGAAGCGCATCTGCTCCAACTGGGCCTCGTCCGCGTCGTAGAGGGTGAGGAATTCCTTGATCTCGGCGAGGCTGAAACCCAGCCGCTTGCCCCGGCAGATCAGCGCAAGGCGTGCCCGGTCGCGGTGGCCGTAGACGCGGACCGTGCCGTCGCGCTCCGGCGCCAGCAGCCCTTCGTCCTCGTAATGGCGGATCGTGCGGTGGGTCAGCCCGAACTCGTCGGCCAGTTCCCCGATGGCGAAACGGCGCGCGGGACCGTCCTGGCTGGGTTCCAGCCCGGCGTTGCCACGCGCGTCCCACCCCATCGACCGTGCCGGTTGCGGCATCCTCCCACCCTTCCCTTGATCGTCATTGGTTGACGTTTACGTAAAGGTAAGGCGCCTTCGGTTTGCTGTCAAGCGGACAGCCGATCCTCCACCGCCGCCGATCCGGGGGGTGCGGCGCGGGCGCGCAGTGACAGGATGCCACGGGCGGTTCGCCTCCCCGGCTGTGGCAGGCTCGCTTCATTCAACAAAAAGCAGCCGGGCATGCCGGGGCGAAGACGCCCAGGTCATGACAGCCGGTCACGGGGCAGGACCGCAGGAGTTACGACAACCAGGGTTGGGACAGCCGATGTCGTCGCGCGCCATCGTATCGCTGGGCGTCTGGATACTCGCCATGGTGCTGATCGGCACCATGACGGTCGGAGTCGCATTGCTGTTCTATGTGGCGCTGACCGCTTTCTTCGCGGTCGTGGTGGTCATCGTGATGTTCATCACCCGCCAACGCGACGACGACCACCAGAAAACCGTCTGACCGTCCGGACTCGGCAACGGCCGCCCCACACGCCAGCCTGAAAAAGCGAAAGCCCCATCGCCCGCGCACGGCGGGCGATGGGGCTTTCCCGTTTTGTCAGGTCACTCCGGCAGGACGCGCAGGCGCGACGCGGCGGTCCGGGCCGACTGGTGCGGGCGGTAGAGATCCTCCACCGTGGCGCCGGGCTGGGCGTAGTCGCCGGGGGTCACCGCGCGCACCAGATAGACCAGCCGGAAGCGCGGCGCCTGCTTCGTCATGTCCAGCGCGGCGACGAAGCGGTCGTCGCGGTAATCGACGGCGCGCGGCGCGGTCAGTTCGCCCAGCCAGGACAGGTCGCCCAGCGGCGCCCCGCCCCCGGCGAATCGGGCGGCCTCGATCTCGAAGCCCGCGGGCAGCGGATCGGAGACCAGAACCTGCCGGTCCACCGGATCGGACGCGCTGCCCTCCAGGATCACCACCAGCCGGTCGTTCGGGCGCACGGCCCCCGGATCGGCGGGGCGGCCGGTCATGTCGAACAGACTGCGGGTCACGGTCATGCCCTGCTCCTCCGCGCCCGGCGCCGCGTCGGCGATGCCGGACACCGACAGGATCTGGCGCAGCGGCTCGCCGCCCGCGTTGCGGATGGCCGGCGGGGCCGCCGGGTCGATCCGCTGGAACAGCGGCTTCGCCCCCTCGGTCACCTGATCCGCTTGCGCAATCTTCATCGGCGGCGCCCGGTCGATCAGCGCCTTGGCCGCCTGGAGAAGCCACGCCTGCTCCTGCACGCCGGTGGTGCGGACGGCGGCGTAGGTCTTGGACAGGCGGTCGGTCGCCTGGGTCAGACGCTCCCGCTCGACCACGCCGCTTTCGGCCATCAGGGCGACCACGCCGGCCTCGTCGCGCAGGGACGAGCCGTAGTCGCGCAGGCTGGCCGACACGACGCGGGCGCCGGACAGCCGCCCGAACGCCTCCGCCGCGCGATCCTTGTCTCCCAGAACCGCGATGGCGGTGGCGACCTGGGCGCGGGCGAAGTCGGTCTGCAGCTTGTCCCAGAAGGTCTCCTGGAAGTAACGCACCGCACCGGCGTCGATCATCCGGGCGCGGGCCAGCACATAGAGCGCGTAGGCGCGGGCCGGCTGCTCGTCGGCCTCCACCCAGGCGTTGTCGAGCGCGCCGCGCAGCCCGTCCAGACCCTTGCGGTAAGGCACCTCCGGCACGCGGTAGCCGGCGGCCTTGGCGCGGCCCAGGAAGTCGAGCGCGTAGGCGGTCAGCCAGGAATCGGCCTCCCCCTTCGGCGACCAGGCGGCGAAGGCGCCGTCCATCCGCTGGAAGGTCAACGCGCGGTCCACCGCCCGCTGCACCCGCGCCTTCACCCGCTCGTCCGAGGCGATGCCCAGCCCGACCGCCACGTCGCCCAGCGACAGCAGGGGCAGCGCGCGGCTGGCCGTCATCTCTAGCCCGCCGGGTCCGCCGCGCTCCAGCGCGGTCAGCAGGCCGGGCACGTCGATCTCCGGCAGGTTGCCCAGCGACAGGGCCGCCGCGGCCGTCTCCGGACGCAGGCCGTTCAGCAGGTCGGCGGGAAGCTCCACGCCGCGGTCCGGGGGCAGCATGGCGGCGCTGCGGCGTGTGACCAGCGGGGCGGCGGGGCGCACCGGGATGTCCCACTGGCGGGTGATGCGCAGGCCGTCCGGCCCGGTCACGTCCAGCGCGACGTGGCCCATGCCCACACCCTCGGCGGTCAGGACGCGCCCGGCGGAGGCGCGCTTGCCCTTGCCCAGATCGGGCACGGCGATGGTCCCCTCGACGAGCGACACGGCGCCGCTGGCGATCAGGGAGATGCGGTAGGCGCCCGCGGGACCGCCGACATTGTCGAGGGTCACCGGAACCACCGCCCGATCCCCCGGCGCCAGGAAGCGCGGCAGGCCCAGGTCGGCCAGCACCGGATCGGCGACCAGCACGGAGGACTCGGCATGCCCCAGCTTGTCCCCGCTCCAGGCCACCGCCATCAGGCGCAGCCGGCCCTGGAAGTCGGGGACGTCCAGCGGCACCGCCACCTTGCCGTCCGGCCCCACGGTCAGCACGCCGGAGAACAGGGAGACGACCCGCTCCGACTTCTGCGGAACGGTGACGCCGACCTGACGCAGACGCGGCGCGGCGCCGGGGCGCGTGCGGGTGGCGTCCAGAACCGCCGGGTCGATCAGCCGCCCGAAGGAATCGCGCAGTTCCACGCCCAGCCGGCGCTTGCCAAGATAATGGTCGATCGGGTTCGGCGAATGCTGGTCGGTGAGCTGAAGCACGGCGTCGTCCACCGCGGCGACCGTCACATAGGCCGGCTGGCCTTCCGGCGCGCCCGCCACCACCACCTCCGCGGTGACCGAGCGGCGGGGCTCGGTCTGCGCCGGGGCGGCGACGCGCACGTCCAGCGCCCGCTCGGCCCCGTCCACCGCCAGCCAGGACAGGCCGACGGCGCGGCGGGCCACGCCCTTCGACGGGCCGCCCGCGGCGTCCGGCGCGCCGAAGGCGGTCGCCAGCACATAGACGCCGCCGGTCCAGGTCGGATCGACGGGGATCTCCAGGAAGGCCCCCTCCGGCCCGATGCGGCGGGTGGAGGCGTGACGGATCTTGCGGTCGGCGACGGCGATCAGCACCTCGCTGTCGTAGGGCGGCTTCACATAGACCCAGGCCGTCTCGCCGCCCTTGTAGGCGGGCAGCATGACGGTCACGTCCACCTGATCGGGGCGCTCGCCCGCGGTCGGGGTCATCCACCAGCCGGCGGCGAAGCGCAGGCTGCTCGCCACGCCGGTCTTGGGGTCGAACACCTCCAGCCGGTAACGGCCGGCGGTCACCGGGGCCTCCACCGAACCGGGCTTGGCCGCCTGGGTGGCGAGCGTGCCGCCGGTCACCCGCTGGTCCCGCACGGTGACCTTGTAGTCCCAGCGCCCGTTCGCCTCGAACCAGGCGTAGTCGTACTCCTCCTCGAACAGCTCGTAGGAGAGGTCGTCCTTGTCCAGCGGCTGGCCGTCCGGCCCCACGGACACCACGTCGAATCCGGCGGTGGCGCCTTCCGGCACCCCGTCGCCCTCGAAGCGCGGGCGGATGCCGACGGCGAAGGGCTGGTGGCGCACCGGCAGCACCAGATCGCGGCTGACCGAGCGGCCCCCGATGTCCAGCACGGTGGCGCGGACCACCGCCTCCAGCGGCTTGGTGCTCTCCGGCGCCTTGGGCAGCGCGAGGTCGGCCTTGGCCTGCCCGTTGCGGTTGGTGGTGAAGCCGGGCAGATCCGTCCGCAGCGGCTTCACCTCTTCCTGGGCGAGGCCGAAGCGGTAGCCGGGCAGGTTCGGGTAGGGGTTGGCGGCGGCGCGCAGGGTCACCGCCAGTTCGCCCGGCAGGCCCGCCGCCGGGGCGCCGTAGAGGAAATGCCCGTCGATGGTCAGGGTCGTCTTGCCGTCCGCCGGAAGCTCCGCCGCCTCGGCGGCCAGGGCGACCTCCAGCCGCGGCGGCACGAAGTCCTCCACCAGGAATTCGGCGCGGCCCAGCACCGGCCCCATGGCACCCGGCCCCGTTGCATTTGATTGGGCACCGGCCTCCGGCTCGCCATGGGCGGTGACGGCCCAGGTGCCGGTCAGGGCGTTGGCCGGAATCTCGACACGGGCGGCGAAGCTGCCGCCGCCGGACTCGGCGAGCGGACGGCGGTCCACCTCGAACCCGTCCGGGCGCTGGATCTTCAGCGTGACCGGGCGGCCCGCGACCGGCTTGGCGTCGGCGTCGCGCAGCAGCATCGCCAGATGCACCGTCTCGCCGGGGCGGGAGATGCCGGCGTCACGAGGTCGAGGAAGCCGAAATCACCCGCCCCGCGGTAGGCGAACAGCGCCTGCGCCGGGTCCCGACCGGCGGCGCGCAGCGCGGCGAGGTCGAACCGCGCCAGCCCGTCCGGGCCGGTCAGCGCCTTGCCAAGCTCCGCGTTGTTGCGGGCAAGCAGGCGCAGTTCCACCCCCGCCTCCGGCGCCGCGGTCTTCACGGAGCGCGCGAAGACGACCAGCGCGTCCTCCCCCGTGATGGCGTTCAGGCCGAGATCGGACACGACGAACCACTGGGTCGCCTTGTGGTCCCAGCCGCCGGGCTTGATGTCCTCCGTGCCGGCCACGGCGATGTAGACGCCGGGCTCCAGCCGGCCCAGAACGGCGTCGATCGGGAAGGGCGTCACCACCGCCTGGTTGCGGCTGTTGCTGATCGCCATCTCGCCGCGCCACACCTCCTGGCCGGAGCGGTCGAGGATCTCCCCCACCTCGTGGTCGGACATCTGCTGGCCGATGCGGCCGAAATAGATCTTCTCCACCAGACTGCGGTCGTTGATCCGCAGCACCTGCAGCTTCGCCCGGTCGAGGTTGATGGAGCGCAGCGGCAGCCCGTCCGTCCCGATGCGCGGCAGGATGTAGCCCGCCCCACGGAAGGCCAGCGCCGGCTTGCGGTTCGGCACCTCGATGTCGCGGGCGTCGGGGTTCGGCAGGCGCTTCCCGTCGCTGCCCGGCAGCCCGTCGCGCAGGGTGATGCGGTAGCTCTGCCCGTGCTTCAGCCCTTCCACGCAGAGCGTGCGGTCGCGGGCGACGGCGGTCCCGTCGAAAGCCACGCCCTCGCCCGCCGGCTTCACCTCGACGTAATCGCGGTAGTTCACCGCGCGCGACTTTTCCAGCCGGTCGGTGAAGGTGAAGCAGGCCTGCGGCACGTCGCGTTCCGCCACCACCTCGGCGGAGGACACGCCGAAGGGCACCGGCTCGGGCGGCGCGTCGGCGGCGATGACGGGGGTTGAGGACGCGACGAGGACGGCACAGACACGCGCCACTGCACGCAACATTCGATCTTCCCTGGACCAGCCGCCCGGCGCGGGGCGCGCGGGCACTATACGAAAACACCGGCGAAATCACCGGGTCTGCCGAAAACACCGGGTCTGTAAAAACATCGGGTCCGGCAAACCGGCGCGGAGTATGCCGAAGCGCCAGGGCTTTCGCCACGGCTTTGCGGCCCTGTCCGGAAATTCCCGCGGGGTGCATCCGCTGGATGGATCAGGCGGCGAAATCCAGGGTGAACTGGCTGCCCTCGCCGGGACGGCTGTCGATGTGCAGGCGCCCGCCATGCGCCTCCATCAGCGACTTGACGATGGACAGCCCCAGCCCGCAGCCCTGTCCCGGCTGGGCGACATGCACCTCGGGCTGGCCGAAGGGCACGGTGGCCTGATGGAGCTGCTCCGGCGTCATGCCGATTCCGTTGTCCACCACCCGCACGCGGCATCCGCCCTCCGCCCCGCCGCTGACCGTCACCAGGATGCGCCCGGCATCCGGCGTGAAGGTGACGGCGTTGGTCAGCAGGTTCAGGAGCATCTGCTTCAGGGCGCGCTCGTCCGCCGAGACGCTGTGGCTTCCCGGCTCGACGTTCAGGTCCAGCCGGATGCGCTTGGCGTCGGCCTGCGGCGCCACCATGCGGAAGGCCCATTCCACGACCGGGGCGACGTCGAGATTCTCCGGACGCAGGGGCAGCGTCCCGGCCTGAAGCCGCGACAGGTCCATGATGTCGTTGATCAACCCCAGCAGGTGCCGCCCCGAATCGTGGATGTCGCGGGCGTAATCGGCGTAGCGTCCGCCGGCCTGCGGCCCCAGCATCTGGTCGCGGATCACCTCCGAGAAGCCGATGATGGCGTTCAGCGGGGTGCGCAGCTCGTGGCTGACGCGGGCCAGGAAATTGCGGTTCAGGGTCAGCGCGGCGCGCAACCGCTCCGCCGTGCGGTGCTGCACCAGCAGGAACAGACTCACCAGCAGGATGGACGCGGTCAGGATCGCCGCCAGCAGGAACAGCGTGCGCCGCAGGTCGGCCATCGACGCCTCGATGTCCTCCTCGGCGACGCCGATGGCCGCCACCAACGGGTAGTTCTCCACCATGCGGTAGGCGAAGGCGCGCAGGACGCCGTCGGTCTTCGACTCCTGCCAGTAGACGCCGACGAGCGAACGGCGCAGCTCCTCCCACAGGCGGGAATGGGGAATGGTCAGCCCGACCGCCTCCGCGTCGTGCCGGGCGCCGCGGGCGCGGATCACCTTGTCCAGCCCGATCAGGGTAGCCACCCCCTGCGGCCCCAGATTGGCCTGCTGGTAGAATTCCCCCAGGACGTCGGGATCGATGTTGGCGATGACGACGCCCGCGAACCCGCCGTCCGGCCCCGTCAGCCGGCGGCTGAGGCGCAGCAGCGGCCCGCCGTTGGTCGCCCCCGGAAAGGGCGTGCCGATGTGCATCAGGTCGCGGCCGGTGCCCTGGTGGAAGGCGAAGGCCGTTTCGTCGCGCTGGTTCGCCGGAACGCCCGGTCCCTCGCTGCGGAACAGCACGGTCCCGTCCGCGTCGAGAACGGTGAAGTGATGGATCAGCGTCGGATCGTAGAGCGTCTGGTCGAGGAAGCGGCGGATGCCGGGCAGGCCGCTCTCCCCGAACTCCAGCGCCAGGGAGCGCAACGTGATGTCCACCTCGTGCACCGCGCGGTGGGTGCTCTTGGCGAAGGCCCGGACCATGACCTCCGCCTTGGCCACCGCCTCCCGCGTCTGGGCCTCCAGGACGCTGCGGACCACCTGCGCGTAGGCGCCCCAGACCACCGTGACGGCGACGGCGGCCAAGGCGAACACGCACCAGCGGAACGATATCGGCAGGCGCATCCCGGCTTTTCCATAAGCGGCCACCGGGGCCTGCGCGGACATTCACCCGCCCCGGCCCGGTATCGACCCTATACCATGAGGGTTACACACCACCGAAGGCTCCGGCAAGCCCCTCCATCCAGCGTTGATGCGGATTGTATGCGGATCATCTCCGGGAGAAATACGACATCAGCCGCTCAACCGCCCCGTCGAGGATCTCGTCCTTCTTGGAGAAGCAGAAGCGGATGAAGCTCCGCGGCGCGTCCTGGACGAAGAAGGCGCCGACCGGGATGGCCGTCACGCCGGCCTCGGCGGTCAGGTGGCGGCAGAACGCCTCGTCGTTCCCGTCGAACCCGAAGGGCGACACGTCGGCGACCACGAAATAGGTGCCGGCGGACGGCAGCACCTCGAACCCCACGGCGCGCAGCCCGGCCGCCAGCCGGTCGCGCTTGGCCTGGAGCCCGGCCGACAGCCCGGTGAAATAGGCGTCGTCCTTGTTCAGCCCATAGGCGACCGCCGCCTGGAGGTTCGGCGGGGTGGTGAAGGTGATGTACTGGTGCGCCTTGGCGACCGGCTGGAGCAGGTGCGGCGCGCCGGTGACGTAGCCGACCTTCCAACCGGTCAGCGAGAAGGTCTTGCCGGCGGAACCGATCTTCAGGCAGCGGTCGCGCATCCCCGGCAGCGTCATCAGCGGAATGTGCGGGCGCCCGTCAAAGACGATGTGCTCATACACCTCGTCGCAGACGGCGAAGGCGTCGAAGCGCTGGACGAACTCGGCCAGCAGCTCCAGTTCGGCGCGGGTGAAGACCTTGGCGGCGGGGTTCAGCGGGTCGTTGATGAGGACCAGCTTGGTCCTGGGCGAGAAGGCCGCCTCCAGGTCCGCCCGCGTGAAGCTCCAGTCCGGGGCCTTCAGGCTGACGAAACGCGGCACCCCGCCGGCCAGCCGGACGATCGGCAGGTAGCTGTCGTACATGGGCTGGAACAGCACCACCTCGTCGCCCGGCTCGATCAGGCCGAGCAGGCTGGCGGTCAGCGCCTCCGTGGCGCCGGAGGTCACCATCACCTCCGTCCTCCAGTCGATGTCCAGCCCGTAGAAGCGCTTGCCGTGCGCGGCCAGCGCCTGCCGCAACTCCGGCGTGCCCATCATCGACGGGTATTGGTTCCACCCTTCCAGGATGGCCCTGGCCGCCACGTCCAGCACGTCGGCGGGGCCGCGCTCGTCGGGGAACCCCTGGCCGAGGTTGATCGCCTTGTGCTCCTCCGACAGGCGGGACATCACCTCGAAGATCGTCGTGCCGTAGCTCGACAGGATTGCGTTGCCGGACTTCACCTTGACCCTCCTGACCACCGAAGCGGACAGGATTGCCGCAGCGCGGATGCGCTGTCCAGAGGACAGTCCGCAGGTCCGTCAGGCGGTGGCCGCGGCCTTGGCCCGCTCGGATTTCGCCCTGGCGGCGTTGCGGCGGTGGCGCAGCTTGACGCGGATGCGCTCGACGGGGCCGAGCAGGCGGGGGTGGCGGCGCTTCAGCCGCACGAACAGGCGGCGGGCGCCCGCAGAGTTGCGGAGCAGGATCACCCCGCCCGCCAAGGCCACCGGAAACCCGAACGGCCCCGGCAACGGCGACATCAGGGCGCCCAGGCCGATCAGACTCCACCCGGTGCCGATCAGCGCGAGCTGCCGCACGCGGGCAAGCGTGGGCCGGGCAAGCAGCGAGCGGCGGATGGTGGCGCGGCGATGCATCGGGGCTCCTCCTCCTGTGCCAGGAGCCATATGGGAGCGTCCGGGCGCAGGGGAAGAGGGGGAAAGATGTGACTTTTGGGATGATCCGAAGGGAAAAAGCGGATGCTAATGCAACGGCCTGGCGCCGGAGGACGGCTTCAGCACGAACAGCGCCGCGCTGACCTCGGCCGGAGCCGGCGCCCATTCGAAGTCGCGCATCAGCTCGCTGCGGGCGGCGTCGGCGCGCTCCTCCAGGGCGGTGCAGTTGGTGCAGCCCGGCCGCTTGACCGCCTTGCGGCACCGCCGGTCGGCGCAGCTTTCCAGCATCAGCCGGATCATCCGCTCGCGCTTGGCGGCGTCCACATAACCGGACTGGTCGAAATAGAGCTTGGTGAAGGCAACCTCGGTCACCGTGGGGGTGCCGCCCTGCTTGCCGACCAGCACCGCCGACACCAGTTCCACGCAGCGTCCGGCGTAGTCGGGGATCGGCGCCGTCCCGTCGTCGGCGCGGTCGTACTGGCGGCTCGGCAACTCGACCAGCCGCCCGGATGAGTCCTTCACGAGGTAACGGCGCCACACCGGCATATCCGCCTCCCGTCTGGTTTCCCCATGGGCGGAAAAAAGGGTACACCAGACCGGACCGCGACGGAACAGCCCCTTTCCGGCTTCGGCCGGAACCGGACAGCATTCACCGGAGGAGAGGCGCGGCTCAACCTGCGGGAACGGGAAGGGTTAGTCTGATGAAACTTCTGCGATTCGGCCCGCCGGGCCATGAACGTCCGGGCCTTCTGGACCGCAACGGCGTGATCCGCGACCTGTCGGGCGTGGTGTCGGACATCGGCCCGGCCACCCTGACGGAGGACGGGCTGGCGCATCTGCGCGCGCTCGACACCGACCGGCTGGCCCAGGTGCCGGACGGCACGCGGCTCGGCCCCTGCGTCGCGGGGGTGTCCAAGGTGATCGGCGTCGGGCTGAACTACCGCGCCCACGCCGCCGAAGCCGGCCTGCCGGAACCGGCGGAGCCGGTGCTGTTCATGAAGGCGACGACATCCATCTGCGGCCCCAACGACCCCGTCCAGATGCCGAAGGGCGCCACCAAGCTGGACTGGGAGGTCGAACTCGGCATCGTCATCGGGCGCACCGCCCGCAACGTCGACCGGGCCGACGCCTTCGACCACATCGCCGGCTACTGCGTCGTCAACGACGTGTCGGAGCGCGCCTTCCAGATCGAGAGCACCGGCCAGTGGGTGAAGGGCAAGAGCGCCGACAGCTTCTGCCCGCTGGGTCCCTGGATGGTCACCCGCGACGAGGTGCCCGACCCGCAGGCGCTGCGCCTGTGGCTGGAGGTGGACGGCCAGCCCATGCAGGACAGCGGCACCGGCGACATGATCTTCGGCGTGGCCGAGATCGTGTCCTACATCAGCCGCTTCATGACCCTGCTGCCGGGCGACGTCATCGCCACCGGCACGCCGCAGGGCGTGGCGCTGGGCCGCGGGCCGAACCACCCCTGGCTTCAGCCCGGCCAGACCATGCGCCTGGGCGTCGAGGGGCTGGGCGAGCAGCGCCAGTCCGTCCGCGCCTTCGAAGGCTGAGCGGCCCGGGACCGGAATGGGAGTGTCCTCGATGAAGCGAAAAAGCCGTCTGGCCGCGTGGCTGCTCGCCGCCGGGCTCGGCACCCTAACGGCGTCCGGAGCGGCGTCCGGAGCGGCGTCCGGCGCCGCCCTTGCCGAGGATGCCGGTGCCGCGCTGGCCGGGAAGACCTGCGGCACGCTGGTGGCGCGGGTGGCGGAGATCCCCGGCTCCGGCCCGGTGTTCCTGCGCAGCTACGACAGCAGCTTCGGCGTCGGCCAGACGTCGGAGCTGCCGCTGCGTGACGCCGCCTTCACCTACGACAACGCGCTGGCCGTCATCGCCCTGGTCGCCTGCGGCAAGAGCGAACCGGCGCTGCGCATCGGCGAATCGCTGCTGTCCGCGGCCACGCTGGACCGCGCGCGGCGCCAGGGACGGCTGCGCAACACCTACCGCGCGGGGGCGCAGACCCAGAAGCCGATCCCGCCCATGGGCTGGTGGGACGTCACCGCCAACCGCTGGTTCGAGGACGCCTATCAGGTCGGCTCTGCCACCGGCAACGTCGCCTGGGCGGGGCTGGCCCTGATGACGCTGGGCGAGGCGACGGGGCAGGAGCGGTTCCGCAACGGCGCCGCCGAACTGGCCCGCTGGGTGGTGGCGACCACCGCCGACCCGCGCGGGCCGGGCGGCTTCAACGGCGGCGTCCAGGGCTTCGACGACAAGCCGCAAACGCTGACCTGGAAGGCGACGGAGCACAACACCGACCTCGTGGCCCTGTTCGGCTGGCTGGAGCGCAGCGGCACGGCCGGGGAGTGGGCCGGGCCGGAGAAAGCGGCGCGCGGTTTCCTCGACAGCATGTGGACGGCGGGCGGCGGGCATTTCCCCACCGGCACCGCGCCGGACGGGGTGACGGTCAACCGGGCCACGTCGGGGCTGGACGCGCAGCTCTGGCCGCTTCTGCTGCGCGGCGCGCCGGAGGAGTGGCGGACGGCCTTGGCCTACGCGGAGAAGGCCCACGGGGTGGACGGCGGTTTCGACTTCAACGACGACCGCGACGGGATGTGGGTGGAGGGCACGGCCCAGGCCGCGCTGGTCTACCGCGCCGTCGGACGCCCGGAGGACGCGCAGCGGCTTCTGGCGGAGGTCGGCAAGGAGGTCAGCCGCGGCGGCCATGTCTGGGCGACGCGCGAGGACAGCATCACCACCGGCCTCGCCATCGGGCCGGACAGCACGACGGACGATTTCCGTTATTACCGCCGCCCCCATCTGGCGGCGACGGCCTGGACGGCGCTCGCCGCCGTGGGCTGGAACCCGTTCACCGGCGAGCGGGTGAGGTAATGCCCGAACAATCCCTCTCCCGCCCCGGGAGAGGGTGGCCCGAAGGGCCGGGTGAGGGTCGTACAAGGATCAATGCGCTGATCCGTTGGCGGCACCCTCACCCTTCCCGCGCGGTGCGCGGGCCCCTTCCCTCTCCCCGCTTTCGGCGGACCACAGGTCCGCCTGTCGCGTCAGCGCAAACTTCGTTTGCGCGTGAGCGGAGGGGAGAGGGGAATCAAACCCTTACTTCCGCACCTTGGTGATCTCGCCCTGCAGTTCGTTCAGCAGGTCGGCCCCGCCCTCGGCGGCGAACTTGTCCATGGCGGGCTTGACCATCTCGCGCATGCGGCCCAGTTCGGCGTCGCTCAGCTCGTTGATCTGCATCCCCTTGTCCTTCAGATAGGCGATGCTCTGCTTCGACGCCTCGCGGCTGTCCTTTCGCTCGAAGTCGCGCGAGGCGGCGGCGGCCTCGGCGATGATCTTGCGCTCATCGGCGGACAGGCCGTCGTACCAGCGCTTGGAGGCCAGCACGATCCACGGGCTGTAGACGTGCTTGGAAATGGTCAGGTACTTCTGGACCTCGTAGAACTTGCTCGACTGGATGGTGGTGACCGGGTTCTCCTGGCCGTCCACGGTGCCCGTCTCCATGGCGGTGAACAGCTCGGAGAAGGACAGCGGCACGGCGTTGGCGCCGAAGCCGTTGAACATGTCGATGTAGACCGGGTTCTGCATGACGCGCAGCTTGATGCCCTTCAGGTCCTCGACCTTGGTGACCGGGCGCTTGCTGTTGGTCAGGTTGCGGAAGCCGTTCTCCCAGTAGACCAGACCGACGAGGCCCTTCTCGTTCAGCTTGGCCGCCAGCTTCTGGCCGAACGGGCCGTCGAACACGGCGTCGGCCTCCTGCTCGTTGTTGAACAGGAAGGGCAGGTCGAAGACGGCGAAGTCCTTGACGATGCCGACCAGCGTGGCGGTCGAGCCGACCATCATCTCCTGCGCGCCGCCGATCAGGGCGTTCTGCATCTGGATGTCGCTGCCCAGGCTGGCGTCGGCGAAGCCCTTCACCTTCAGCTTGCCGCCGGAGCGCTTCGCCATCTCCTCGACGAAGAACTTCACGGCGCGGCCCTGGTTGCTGCTCTCCGACAGGCCATAGCCGAAGCGGATCAGGCGCGGCTTGACGTCCTGGGCGGAGGCGGCGACGGGGGCGAGGATGGCGGCGGCGAGGCCGGTCGCCAGAAGGACGGAGCGGAGCAGCTTCATGGGTCGGTTCTTCCCTGTAGCGTTTGTGGTTAGCGGTGGAACAGGCTGAGCGGGGCCGTGACGATCTCCGGAACGGCGATCAGCAGGCACAGCAGCAGCAGATAGGTCAGAAGGAACGGCCAGATGCCGCGCGTGGCGCTTTCCAGCGAGATGCGGGCGACCCCGCACACCACGTTCAGCACCGTGCAGACCGGCGGATGGATCAGGCCCAGCGTGCCGGTCAGGACGAACATCACGCCGAAATAGGTGGGGTCGATGCCCGCCGCCGCGGCCAGCGGAGTCAGCACCGGGCCGAGCACCAGGATCGTCGGCGTCAGGTCCATCACCGTGCCCACGGCCAACAGGAGGAGCGTGATGGCGACCATCAGCAGCTTCGGGTGTTCGAGCAGCGGCGACAGCATCTCATTCATCTGCTGCGGCAGATCGGCCAGCGTCACCATGTAGGACGACACCAGCGCCGCCGCGCACAGGAACATCACCGTGCTGGTGGTGCGCGCGGCCTGGACCAGGAGCGGCACCAGATCCTTCAGCGTCACCTGCCGGTAGACGAACAGCGCCACGACCAGCGAATAGACGGCGGCGACCACCGCGGCCTCGGTCGGGGTGAAGATGCCGCCGCGCAGGCCGCCGATGATGATGACGGGAAGGGCCAGCGCCCACACGCCGTCGAACAGCGCGTGGCGGCGCTCCCCCCAACTCGCCTTGGGCTGCAGCTTCACGGTCATGCCGCGCACCACGAACATCCAGGTGATCACCAGACCGGCGCCCATCAGCAGGCCGGGCACGATTCCGGCCATGAACAGCCCGCTGATCGAGGTGTTGGTGGTCACGCCGAAGATGATGAAGGGCATGCTGGGCGGGATGATCGGGGCGATGATGCCGCCCGACGCGATCAGGCCGGCGGAGCGCGGCACCGGATAGCCGTTGTCGCGCATCATCGGGATCAGCAGCGTGGCGAGTGCCGCCGTGTCGGCGATGGCCGAGCCGGACAGGCTGGCCAGCATCACCGACGCGCCGATGGTCACGTAGCCGAGGCCGCCGCGGATGTGCCCGACGAGGCTGACGGCGAGGTTGATGATCCGCTGCGAGATGCCGCCGGCGTTCATCAGTTCGCCGGCCAGGATGAAGAAGGGCACCGCCATCAGCGGGTAGTTGTCGGCGCCGCTCAGCATGTTCTGGGCGACGAGCTGGGCGTCGAAGAAGTCGAGATGCACCATCAGCGCCACGCCCGTCAGCATCAGGGCGAAGGCGATGGGCATGCCGAGCAGCATCAGGCCGAACAGCGAGGAGAGGAAGACCGCAAGGGCCATGGAACGGGCTCCGCTTTCAGAAGGCCGGACGGTGTCAGTGCTCGGCGATGGGGCCGCCCTGCGGGGCGGTGGCGGCGCCGTGAAGATCGCCGTTGCCGGGGATGTGCGCGGTGGCGTCCCCCGACAGGATCTTCCAGAGGTTGGCGAGGATCGTCAGCGCCATGGCGATGGCCGGGAAGAAGCCCGCGGCGGCGTAGAAGGCCATGGGGAAGCTGAGCACCGTGGAGCGCGTCTCCATCCCGATCAGAAGCTGGAACCAGCTCCCCTCGATGAACAGCCACAGCGCGTAGACCATCAGCAGGTGGCTGACCACGGCGCAGGCCCGGCGGACGCGGGCGGGCAGACGGGCCTGGAGGATCTCCAGCCCCAGATGCTGGTGGCGGCGCAGCGCCAGCGTCGCGCCCAGGAACACCAGCCAGACGAACATCAGGCGGGCCAGCTCCTCGGCGGCGACGATGCCGCTGTTGAAACCGTACCGCAGGACCACGTTGCCGAAGACCAGCGCCACCATCACGGCCAGCATCAGCGCCATGATCCATTCGGTGACCATCTCCAGCGCTTCCACCACGCGCTTCATGCACAACTCCTCGGCCTGCCTCGCGGCGGGGCTCACATGGGCAGGAGCGCATGGGGGGACACGGGCGGCGCGGCGCACCGGCAGCGGGGCCGGGCGGCGTCTCGGGGCTCCTCCCACGCGGTCTCTTGCCGGGACCTTGTCTTGCTGAAGCCGAAAATAGAGGAGTCGCGCAACCGAGTGAAGAAGATTTTCTTCATAACGGTGGGCAGCCTGCCAGCCAAAGGGCTTAGCGGCGAAAATTATCTTCACAATCCACCCCACCCCGCATAGCTTGGGGATCATGCGGCGCGGCGCGGCGGACTCCGCCGAAAGGCCAGGGCGGGCTATGCCGTTCGCACGGGCGGTGGTACGGTCCGCCGCCAAAAAAACCGCTTTAGGGATGGACGGTCCGTTTCGATGCTCCAGCCGGTGAACATCCTCGATCACATCCGCGGCCGCCTGCCGGACCTGAAGCGTTCCGAAGCCCAGGTGGCCGGCATGGTGCTGGCCGAGCCGCAGAAGGTGCTGGGGCAGAGCATCACCGTTCTGGCCCAGGCCGCCGGGGTCAGCGAGGCGACAGTCGTCCGCTTCTGCCGCAGCATCGGCTGCGGCGGCTTTCCGGATTTCAAGCTGCGTCTGGCCGAAGGGCAGGCCCGCGGCACCCCCTTCGTCAGCCAGGACGTGGCGCCGGACGACGAGACGCCGACCGTCGCGCGAAAAATCTTTTCATCCGCCGCCGCCGCGCTGAACGACGCCGCGGGCGCTCTGGACATGGGGGCCGTCGCCCGCGCGGTGGAACTGCTGGCCGACGCCTCCAGCATCCTGTGCATCGGCACCGGGGCGTCGGCGGTGGTGGCGGAGGACGCGGCCCACAAGTTCATGCGCTTCGGCATGGTGGCCCAGGCCAGCGCCGACCCGATGATGGTGCGCATGCTTTCGGTCAATCTGGGGGCGCGCGGGGTCCTGCTGGCGATCTCCAACACCGGGCGCACCGTCATGGTGACGGAACTGGCGCAGATGGCCCGCGACCTGGGCATCCCGGTCATCGCGATCACCGCCCCCGACTCGCCGCTGGCCGCGGTGTCGTCGGTCGCCATCGGCCACACGCCGGTGGAGGACGCGGAGATCTACACGCCCATGGCCTCGCGCCTCGTCCATCTGGCGATCATCGACGTGCTGTCGACCGGCGTGGCGCTGAAGCTGGGCGC
Organism: Azospirillum isscasi; assembly: GCF_030849505.1. Lineage (GTDB taxonomy): Bacteria > Pseudomonadota > Alphaproteobacteria > Azospirillales > Azospirillaceae > Azospirillum > Azospirillum isscasi. The sequence continues at coordinate 27,989 of NZ_JAUJFI010000041.1, forward strand.
CGAGGCGCGGCACCATCTGGCGAAGGTGAAGGCCGTGCTGTCCGGCACCCGCTCCGCCCACGGCAAGCCCGCCAGAGGCCGCCACCGGGCCTGATCCTTTCTTCCGCTTTCCCCCCGGCTCAGCCCCCGGTTTCCAGGGCCTCGCGCATGGTGCGGAACAACTCCGCCTTGTCCTCGAAGCCGATGCCCGGCAGGGACGGCAGGCGGACGCGCCCGTCCTCCACGGCGATGCTGTCGGCGAAGCCGCAGAAGGGCTTGAACACGTCCGGATAGGACTCGTTGCCGCCCAGATGCAGGCCGGCGGCGATGTTCAGCGACATCTGGTGGCCGCCGTGCGGCACCACGCGGCGGCTGGACCAGCCGTTCTCCGCCAGCATGTCCAGCGTGCGCATGTACTCCACGAGGCCGTAGCTGAGCGCGCAGTCGAATTGCAGCCAGTCGCGGTCCGGGCGCATGCCGCCGTGGCGGATCAGGTTGCGGGCGTCCTGGTGGCTGAACAGGTTCTCGCCGGTCGCCATCGGGCCGTCATAGTGGTTCGCCAGTTCGGCCTGGAGCGCGTAGTCGAGCGGGTCGCCCGCCTCCTCGTACCAGAACAGGCCGTAGGGCTTCAGCGCCTCGGCATAGGCGACGGCGGTCTTCAGGTCGAAGCGTCCGTTGGCGTCCACGCAGAGGTTCCGGCCGTCGCCGACCACCTCCAGCACCGCCTCGATGCGGCGCAGGTCGTCCTCCAGCGAGGTGGCGCCGATCTTCATCTTCACGACCTTGTAGCCGCGGTCGCGGTAGCTGCGCATCTCGTCCTGAAGCGCCTCCACGCCCTTGCCCGGGTAGTAGTAGCCGCCCGCGGCGTAGACCCAGACGGACTCGTCGGCCACGCCGCCGCGGTAGCGGTCGGCCAGCAGGCGGTAGAGCGGCTTGCCGGCGATCTTCGCCACGGCGTCCCACACCGCCATGTCGATGGTGCCGACCGCGACGGAGCGCTCGCCATGGCCGCCCGGCTTCTCGTTGGACATCAGCCGTGCCCAGATCCGGAACGGGTCGAGATTGCCGTCCGCCGCGTCGATCAGGCTGTCGGGGGAGGCCGACATCAGGCGGGGGATGAAGCGCTCCCGCATCAGGCGGCCGGCGCCGTAGCGTCCGTTGGAGTTGAAGCCGTAGCCGATCACCGGCTTGCCGTCGCGCACCACGTCGGTGATGACCGCCACGGTGGAGCAGGTCATCTGGCTGAAGTCGATGTAGGCGTTGGCGATGTCGGACTTGATGCCGACGGTCTTTTCCCGGATCTCCACGATGCGCATGGCGTTGCCTCCCCTTGGCTCTCTGTCGCTGGCCCGGACCGGAAGATAGGGACCGGACGATAGGGGCCGGACGATAGGGATGGACGGGGGCGCGCGGCCAATGCCAGTTTCAAATCGCATGATGCGCGTCCGGCATGGGCAGATGAATCACCGATGGAACTGAGCTGGCTTGAGGATTTCCTCGCTTTGGCGGAGTGCGGCAACTTCTCCCGCGCGGCGGAGGGGCGCAACCTGACCCAGCCGGCCTTCAGCCGCCGCATCCGCGCGCTGGAGGATTGGACCGGCACGCCTCTGTTCGACCGCACCACACAGCCCGTGGGCCTGACCGAGGCCGGGCGCCGCTTCCGCCCCTTCGCCGACGAGACGCTGCGCCGCTTGCTGCAAGGGCGGGAGGAAGCCCGGCTGGCCGGCGGGGCGGCGGCCACGGCGCTGCGCTTCGCGGCGACCCACGCCCTGTCGCTGACCTTCTTTCCCAACTGGCTGCGCACGCTGGAGGGGCGGGCGCGGCTGGGCGCCATCCATCTGCTGTCCGACAGCATGCAGGCGTGCGAGCAGGTGATGATGCAGGGGCAGGCGCAATTCCTGCTGTGCCACGCCCATGCGGCGGCACCCTCGCGGCTGGAGGGCGGGGCCTTCCGTTCGGTAGCGGTGGGGAGCGACCGGCTGGTCCCGGTGTCGGCGCCCGACGGGACCGGCGCGCCGCGGCATCCCCTGTCCGGAGACGGGTCCGCCCTGCCCCATCTGGCCTACAGCCCGGAATCCGGCATGGGCCGCATCGTCACGGCGGCGCGCGGCGGCTTTCCGGGGCCGGTCGCGCTGGAGACGGTCTTCACCTCGCACCTCGCCGCGGTGCTGCGCACGCTGGCGCGCGACGGGCGCGGCGCGGCGTGGCTGCCCGAGAGCCTGATCGCGGAGGATCTGGCGCAGGGAACCCTGTTGCGGGCCGGCGGTTCGGCCTGGGAGATCGCGGTGGAGGTGCGCCTGTACCGCCCCCGCGCCCGCCAGAGCCCGGCGGCGGAAGCCTTCTGGGCGCTCGCCACCGCGCAACAACCGCCGCATCAGGATGGGAGGGAGCAGGAATGAGCGCGCAGGACTACACGCTGTACGGGGCGCCGGGCTGGGGCTCCGTCCTGGCGGAAGCGATGCTGGCCCGGTGCGGCGTCCCCTTCACCGTCGTGGACGTCCAGGGCTTCGATGCGGAGGGGCCGGCGCGGCAGAGGCTGCTGGCCCTGAATCCGCTGGGCCAGATCCCGACGCTGGTCCTTCCGGACGGCGCGGTGATGACCGAAAGCGCGGCCATCGCGCTTCTGCTGGCGGAGCGTCACCCGGACGCCGGGCTGGCCCCGCCGCCGGACGCGCCGGAGCGTGCGGCCTTCCTGCGGCTGCTGGTCTGGATGGTGGCGAACGTCTACCCGACCTTCACCTACGGCGACTATCCGGAGCGCTGGGTGAAGGAGTCGCCCGGCGACCTCGGCGCTTCCGCCGTCGCGCACCGCAAGACGCTGTGGCTCTGGCTGGAGTCACAGATGGGCGGCGGTCCGTGGGTGCTGGGTGAGCGCTTCAGCGCGCTCGACATCTACGTCGGGGCGATGGTGCATTGGCGGCCGCGCCGCGACTGGTTCGCGGAACACTGCCCGAACCTGTCGGGCGTGGCGGGGCGGGTCCTTGCTCTGCCGACGCTGGTCCCGGTCTGGCACCGGAACTTCGGCGGCGCGCCGTAAGCCGCCGCGCACGGCAGGGGGCGACCGATGGGCCGCCCCCGTTTCATATCAGCGCGCGTTATCAGCGCGCGTTATCAGCGCGCGTTCAGGGCGCTGTAGACGATGTAGACCGGCGTCGCACGGAACCAGGCGGCCAGGAACTCGCGGGCGGCCTGCAGGGCGGAGGACGGGGCGCGGTCGGTGCCAACGTGGGAGAAGGTCGAGGTGGTCATGATGGGCTCCATTCGTTGGGAGACGGTATCGGGGGGCGTTGTCTGTTGAGCCCACTATGCTCTGGTATACCCGATACCACACGCGCGCTTATTGCAGGGCAGCCTCCAAAAAACGCAACGCTTTCAATGCTTTAATATTCGTACATTCGGTATCCCATACTGTTCACTTCCCTGATTTTCGCATCCCGCCGCATTGCGGAAGGCGGCGGCCTAGGCAAAGCCACAGCACCACCCCACTTCTGGTGTCATGCCGCGCGACGACAGCCAGCCCCGCTTTCCCGCCGTCCCGTCCGACCACTGGGACGGGCGCCGTTTCTTCAACCCCCACGCCGACACGGACAAGAGCCCGCGCGAGCTGTGGCGGCTCTACAAGACGCGCGGCCCGCGCTGGACTCCGCCGGTGCCGGAGTCGCAACGCCCCTTCCGCCCCGTCGCCCCGGCGCGCGGCGAGGTGGCGGTGACCTTCATCGGGCAGGCGACCTTCCTCATCCAGATCGGCGGGGCGGCCTTCCTGACCGACCCCGTCTATTCCGACCGCGCCGGTCCCTTCGGGCGGCTGGGACCGAAGCGGGTGCGCCCGCCCGCGGTGCGGATGGAGGATTTGCCGACCATCGACGCGGTGCTTCTCAGTCACAACCATTACGATCATTTGGACACCCCCACGCTCCGCCATCTGGCGCGGCGGCGCGGCGTGCCGCAGGTGATGACGGGCCTGGGCAACGGACCGATGATGCGCCGGGCCGGCTTCGACGCGGTGCATGAGCTGGACTGGTGGGACAGTCTGCCCGGCCCGCACGGCACCCGGATCACCTTCGTCCCGGCGCAGCACTGGTCCGCCCGCGGCCCTTTCGACCGGCGCCGGACGCTGTGGGGCGGCTTCGTCGTGGAAACGCCGGAGGCCGCCGTCTATTTCGCCGGCGACAGCGGCTATTGCCCGCATTTCCGCGAAATCGGACGACGGTTCGGGGCCATCGACGTGGCGTTGCTGCCCATCGGCGCCTACGAACCGCGCTGGTTCATGGCCGCCCAGCACATGAATCCGGCGGAGGCCGTGCGGGCGCACCGCGACCTGGGGGCACGGCACAGCGTCGCCATGCATTTCGGCACCTTCCAACTGACCGCGGAGGGCATCGACGCCCCCGTCCAGGCGCTGCACCACGCCCTGGCCGAACAGGCGGTCGATCCCGCCCATTTCGCCGTTCCCCGCTTCGGTGAGCCCCTCCGTTTCCGACGAGTCTATATCTAGTGGAGAAACGGCCTCCCCCACCGACCTATGGCGCAAGAGTCATTGCCGGGAACGCACGGGCCGGGTTAACGCCTTAAGGGACAGCCCTCACCACCATCGGCGGAGCCCGGCGTAAATGCAGTTGGAAATCAACGCCTTCGTCAGTTCTCTCGGCGGCGAATCAGACCAGGACCCCACCGCGCTGGAGCGTGTGCGGGACACGCTGCGGTCCCTGGCGGAAGACCTCGCCGCTCTGAATTTCGGCATCGTTCTGGAGGTGCGCGACGTGCAGCGCCTGCAGACCGTCGCCCGCATCATCCACGCCGACTCGCCGGACCGCTGAGCGTCCCTATCACCGCCGCAGCGGGCAGGCCCGACGCGCCAGCCGGGCGTTCAGGTCGCCGGTTTCCACCACCGGCTCGCCCTGGCTGCGCATCACGAAGCCGAAGGTGTCCATCACGCGGTCCAGCACGATCTCCTGGTCGTCCGAGCGGCGGCTGACCATCACCACGGCGTAGCCGGCGGAGCGGGCCACCGCCGCTTCCCCGCGCAGGCCGCGCACGCCCCAGCCAGCCAGCGCGGTCTTGCAGCGGAACAGCTCCACCGACAAGCCGCCACCGCCGGTCGCCCCGGCCACCACATAGCCGGCGGCCACCGCCAGCGGAGCCAGCAGCCCGTCCCAGTCCAGGCAGTCTTCCCGCGACACCCACATCCCGCCGACCGAGCAGGGGGCGGCGCCGATGGCCTCGCCCAGCCCGGCACGGAAGGCGCGCAGCCCCTCGACCGCCTCCGCCGCGGGCATCGGCTCCACCCGGTTTCCGTCGGGCATCAGCATCAGGCGCCCGGCCCACTCGGTGGAGGGGGGGAGCTGTTCGGTGAGGCGGGCGAGGAGGGCCTCGCGCGCCTGGGCGAAGGGAACGACCTTGGACATGGGGAACGGAAACCAGCGGCAGGTGACGGGAACCGGGGCCGGAAGGAAGCGAAAGCCACGCCCCCTGTCAACCGATGCGCGAGGCTTCCGCCATATTTCCGCCCCATTGTCACGGCCCTGCATCAGGGACCGGGCATCAGGGTCCGGCACCGCCGCCGCGGGGGTGGCGCAAAAAATCCCGCGGACGGTTCGCTTTTCCCTTGCCATACCCCCGGGAAGGGGCCTATAAGCCGGCCTCCGTTCCGGATTAGCTCAGTCGGTAGAGCAGCGGACTGTTAATCCGCGTGTCGCTGGTTCGAGTCCAGCATCCGGAGCCATATTGCGGGTGTAGCTCAGTTGGTTAGAGCGCCGGCCTGTCACGCCGGAGGCCGCGGGTTCAAGTCCCGTCACTCGCGCCACCTTCCCTCGGGGGTGGCCTTTTCCCCCCTCTTATCGCGTTACGGTGATGGCGGCGGCTTCCGTCCGGCGGACGACCACCTCGTCGCCGCGTTTCACCGTTTCCAGACCCTGCACCTCCGGCGGGACCGGAACCGTGCGCGTGCGGCCCTGCGGTCCGCGCAGGGTGACCGTCCGCCGTCCCAGGTCGATGGCCTCGACGACCTCCGTCACCTGCGTCGTCGTCACCGCCGACGCGCGGGGCATCTCGCCGACCGCGGCCCGGTCCATGCTGGTCCGTTCGGTGATGCCCGGCCCGGCGCCCGGCGGCTGGGTGACGATGTTGGTCAGGCGGACATATTCGGTCTGCACCGTGTCCCCCACCTTGATGCGGTCGAAATTCCGCACCTCGTTCCCGGCGGTCACCGCCTCCTCCCGCCCGTCCGGGAATTGCAGGATCACGGTCCGCGCCGCCTTGTCGATGCCGCGGACCTTGGCGGCGGCGCGGACGTTTTCGACCATGGACAGCCGCGGCGTGGCTTCGGAGGCCGCGGGCGCCGCGGCGGCGGGCGGCCCCGCCGTTTCGGAGGCCGGCGCGCAGCCGGCCAGAGCCGCACCGGTCAGGAACACTGCAAGGACGGCACGGATTCGGCGCTGCATGGGGTCTCTCCGTATCGGGTTGGGTATCGGGATTGGGAAGGATTTCACCGGCGACGTTACACAGGCGCCCGGCATCCCCGGCACGGCGGCGGGCGTAAATTACCGTAAGCCCACCGCAGCGGAGGGGCGGGTTGGAACGGTAACTAACCCCGCCGGACCGCCCTTGCCGCATCCACCTCCGCTAAGCTGCTCCCCTGCGACGGACGCCCCTACGGACGATCGGACCAGCGACAGGAGAGCGCCATGCCACCCATGCGTCCGCACCACCGCGTCCGGAAGCCTCTGCACGGCTCGGCCCTGCTACTGGCCGCGGCGCTGGTCCTTGCCGCTCCGGCAGCCTGCGCCCAGCAGGCCGGGCAAGCCCCCACCGCGACCGCCGCCGCGGACGGCGGCGCCCCTCTGACCGCGGCGCAGTTGCAGACCCTGGTGGGCCGCGTCGCGCTCTATCCGGACGATCTGCTGGCCCTCGTCCTGCCCGCCGCCACCCAGCCGCTCCAGATCGTCGAGGCGCAGCGCTTCCTCGACAAGCGCCGCGCCGACCCGAAGCTGACTCCGTCCAAGAACTGGGACCCCAGCGTGGTCGCCCTGCTGAATTATCCCGACGTCGTCAAGCTGATGAACGACGACCTCGACTGGACCCAGCAACTCGGCCAGGCGGTGGTGCGCCAGCAGGAGGACGTGATGGCCGCGGTGCAGACCTTCCGCCGCGCCGCGCGGGACGCCGGGAACCTGGGGTCGGACGAGAAGCGCACGGTGACCACGGAGAAGGAGACCATCATCGTGCGTTCCGCCGACCCGGAAGTGGTCTATGTGCCCAGCTACAACCCGACGACGGTCGTCTACGCGACGGCGCCCGGCGCGCCGCCGCCCTATTACTATTCCCCACCCTACCCCTACTACTACAGCCCCGCGGCCACCTTCTTCACCGGCGCGGTGTTCGGCACGGCGCTGGGCTACGCGCTGTCCTGGAACGACAACGGGATCTACCGTGGGGACGTGAACGTCAACCGCAACGTCAACATCAACAATCAGAACCTCAACGCCCGCGTGAATCGCGTGTCGCAGAACACCGAGAACCGCTGGCGGGCCAACAACACCGAGATCGGACGGCAGGAGATGCGCCGGACCCAGACGGCGGTGGCGGGTGGCGGTCGGGTGGCGAACGCTCCGGTCAACTCCGCGCAGATCCGGCAGGGGCTGTCCCAGGCGCCGGGTGCACGGGCGCCGGATGCACGGGCTCCCGCCGCGCGGGCCGACGCGCCGCGCGCCACCGCCGGTGGTGGCGGGTTTTCCGGAGGAGCGGCCTCCTCCCCACGCACGGCGGATCGGCGGGCCGGCTCCGTGAACGCCGGTTCGATGAATCACGTCAACCCGGGCAACCGCAACGCCTTCTCCAGCATCGACCAGGGATCGCTCGCCAGCCGGCAGAGCCAGCGCGGCCACCAGAGCCTCTCCCGGGCGGGGGGCGGCTTCGGCGGTGGCGGAGGCGGAGGCTTCGGCGGCGGCGGGGGCCGGGCCGGCGGTGGCGGCGGGTTCCGGCGGGGACCGCGCGAACGAGGGAGGACGGCGCATGACACGAAGGGCTGACCTGTTCCGGGCGGTGTCCGCCGGCCTGCTCGCCACCGTCCTGACGCTCGGCGGCGTCCAGGCGCAGACGGCGCCGGACCGCCGCAGCTTCACCACGCCGGAGGCCGCCGCGGAGGCGCTGCGGACGGCGCTGGCCGCCGACGACACGGCGGCGCTCCTGGCCATCTTCGGCCCGGAAAGCGCCGACATCATCGAAGGGCCGGACCCGGCCAGCGCCCGCATCATCCGCCGGCAGGCGGCGAAGGCGGCGGCGGAAAGCCTGACCCTGCACCGGCACGCCGCTCAGGGGAACGAGGCGCCCGGAAGCGCGGACAGTGCCGAACTCGTCCTCGGCCACAACCATTGGCCCTTCCCGATCCCGCTGCGGGACACCGGCCAGGGCTGGATCTTCGACACGGAGGCCGGGGCGGACGAAATCTACGCGCGCCGCATCGGCGCCGACGAGCTGGACGCCATCGCCGCCCTGCACGCCATGGTGCGGGCCCAGCAGGACTACGCGGCCCGCCACAGGAAGCCCGTCTACGCCCGCTACATCCAGAGCACTGCGGGCCGCAGCGACGGGCTGTGGTGGGATGCGGAGACGGCGAAGACGGCGGGGCCGAGCCCGCTGTCGGCCTTCGTCGAGAAGCAGAAAGCCTTCCTGGAGGGCCGCCAGCCCGGCGATCCCTACCGCGGCTACAGCTTCCGCATGCTGACCGCGCAGGGGCCGGGCGCGCCGGGCGGCGAAAAGAGCTTTTCCACCGAAGATCACCTGGAGGGCGGCTTCGCCATCCTCGCCTGGCCCGCCGATTACGGGCAGAGCGGCATCATGACCTTCCAGGCCGGGCCGGACGGGCGCATCTGGCAGAAGGACCTGGGCGAGGACACTGACGCCCTGGTCCAGACGATCTGGGCCTTCGACCCGTCCGACGGCTGGGAGCCGGTGAAGGAGCCGTGAGGGGCCGTTCGGCTCACCGACGGCTTACGGGGCGGCTCACGGGCGGATGCGCTGCCGGATGGCGGCGAACTCCTGCCGGTCGAGCGTGGAGTCGCGGTTGGCGTCGGCGAGAAGGAACGCCTCGTCGATGACCGTGATGAACTCCAGGCTGTCGATCCGCCCGTCCGGCCCGGCGGCGCGGGCGAAGACCTCGGGCCGCAGGGGCGTCTCGTCCGGCGTCAGGACGAGGTCGCGGTTGCGGTCCCAGACGTAGAAGACCAGGATCTTGTTGTTCTGGAACTCCGCGTTCGAAATCCGCCCGTCGTGGTTCTCGTCGAACAGGTCGAACACGTCGGCGCCCTGGCCCGTCCGGTCCGGCATCTCCGCGGACAGGGCCGCCGCGCCGGCGCCACCCAGAGCGGCGGCAGCCGCGATCCAGACGGCCACCGGGCCTGCGCTGCGGAACATGCTCCCCTCCTCCCCTCGCCATGGTTCGCGTCACCATGCCGTGGGGCAAGGGCGCCTGCGCAGGTAGCGTACCGGAACATACCGGCCTCACGGGGATTTGCCCCCGTTTGGGACCCCGCTTGTGCTCTCACCCGGCTCCAGCGCCAGGAAATGCGACACGCGCGGCGGTCCGTCGCCGCGGTGGAAGGCCAGCGCCTCCCTCTGGACATCGGCGTCGGCGTGGGACACCCGGCGGTGCTGGCGCTGGTGCTCCGCCCAGGATTCCACGAAGAACCATTCCAGCACCCGTTCCGGATCGCCGGAATCCTGGCTGACGCCCCAGGCGTAGGCGCCGTCGCGCCGCCGCGCCTCCGACAGGCGGCGGAGCGCCGCGTGGAAGGCGTCCTGGTCGGCGGCGGCCACGCGGTACTCGATGGTGATCAGCACCGGGCCGCGGTCGTTGCGCACCGGCTCGGCGGTCAGCGGCTCCGGCCAGTGGTTGGACGGGGAGAGGTCGGCCTCGCCCTCCGGCAGCGGCACGGCGCGGGACAGGACCGCCACGGCCAGCAGCCCGGCGGCGCTCACCCACAGGGTGGCCGGCACGCCGATCCCGTCGGCCAGCGCCCCCCAGCCGAGGCTGCCCGCGGTCAGGGCGCCGTTGAAGACGGTCAGGTACAGCGCCAGCCCGCGCCCGCGCACCCAATTGGGCAGGATGGCCTGGGTCGTGGCGCTGAGCGTCGTCAGCACGGCGATCCAGGCCGCCCCGGCGGCCAGCAGCACCGGCAGCGCCAGCCAGCGCG
>NZ_JAUJFI010000402.1 GCF_030849505.1 Azospirillum isscasi
GCCGGGACGCCCGCGTCATAGGGTTCGGCGTCCCAGGCGCACCAGGGATGGGGTGAGGCGGCCAGCAGCGCTTCCAGCCGCGCCACCTCGGCGGCGAGCCGGTCGGTGCGGCGGCGTTCCCTGCCGGTCCAGAACAGCCCGCCGAACCCGGCGGCGCCGAGCACGCCGGCGAAGCCCAGAACGACGGGCGAGCCGGAGGGTTCGGCCAACAGGCCGACACCCACCGCCAGCCCAAGCGTGGCAAGGGCGTATGATCGGGTCAGAGCGCTCACGCGGGTGAGACTAGTCCACGCCTCCCGGCGGAGCAAGGCGGGCCGGCGGTGGTGCCACTTTCGGGGGTGGTGTCGTTCTTTCCCGTGGCTAGACCTCCTCCCCGATCCGCAGGGCGCGGATTTCCGTCTCCACGGCGGGGTAGGCGGCGCGCACCGCCGCCAGGGCCTGCTCCGCCCCGTCCGGGTCGCCCCGGTGGGCGGCGAGTTCCAGGGCGGAGGCGGCGCGGCCCAGCCTGTC
>NZ_JAUJFI010000403.1 GCF_030849505.1 Azospirillum isscasi
GCGTCGTTGTAGGTCTGCGCCCCCGTGGTGGTGACGTTGCGCAGGCTCGTCGTGCCGCCCGCGTCCGTGGTCAGGCTCGCCAGAGCCGTCGTACCGCCCACCGTGCCGGTGAACTGCGTCGCGCCCTTGTTGTTGACGACCAAAGCCTGTGCCCCGTCCACGGTGCCGGCGAACAGCACGCTCGATCCGCCGTTCACCGTCGTGGCGCCGCCCAGCGTCACCGCTCCGTTGGCGGTGAAGGCGCCGCTGCCGGTGGCGTAGATGCCGTTCAGCGTCACCGCGTCGTTGTAGGTCTGGGTGCCCGTGGTGGTGACGTTGCGCAGGCTCGTCATGCCGCCCGCGTCCGTAGTCAGGCTGGCGAGCGCCGTCGTGCCGCCCACCGTGCCGGCGAACTGCGTCGTGCCCTTGTTGTTGACCGCCAGCGCGTAGGCGCCGTCCACCGCGCCGGTGAAGGTGGCGGCTCCGCCGTTCACCGTCGTGTCGCCGCCCAGCGTCACCGCTCC
>NZ_JAUJFI010000042.1 GCF_030849505.1 Azospirillum isscasi
GGCGCGGCCCGTCCGGTCGCCGGGCCTGCGGCTTTCGAAGGGGTGGGAGCGGGGGTCGAGCAGGACGCCCGCCGGTCCGGCCATCAGCCGCTCCGCCATGGCGTTGGCGACCAGCACCGTGCCGTCCGCCGACCGCATGGCCAGCCCTTCGGACAGGGATTGCACCAGCGTGCGGTGCCGCCGCTCGCTCTCCGCCAGGGCCCGCTCCGCGGTGCGCCGCGCGGTGACGTCGCGGAAGGCCACGACGGCCCCGGTGATCGCTCCCTGCTGTAGGATGGGGGAGACGGTCAGCTCCGCCACGAAATCCCCGCCGCTTTTCCGGTGCAGGCGCCCGTCGGCCACCTGCCGGACCAGCCCGTCGGCCAGCGACAGCGTCACCGCGCGCCGTCCGCCGTCCGCCGCCTCGCCCCCGGCCAGCCGGTCGAAGCCGCGGCCGACCAGATCGGAGGCGCCGAAGCCGGTCATCGACTGGGCGGCGGCGTTCACGAAGGTGATGGCGCCGTCGGCGTCCAGGCCGCAGATGCCGTCCGCCACCGCCTGGAGGATGTGATGGTAGGCGGCGCGGCTGCGTTCGGCCTCGTCGCGGGCGTTCTGAAGCTCGCCGACCCAGGCGTTGCGTTCCGTCACGTCGGTGATGGTCAGCAGGATGTCGCCCTTGTCGGCGTCGTCCAGCTCGACCATCCGCGCGTCGGCCAGCCCATCGATGGCGCTGTGGGTGCCGACGAAGGCATATTCCTGGCGCGTCCACTGCCCGGAGTCGCGCAGCCGGGCCAGCGCCGTGAACAGGCGCCCGTGGTCCAGCGATTCCACCATCAGGGTCAGCGGGCGGCCCTTCAGCCGGCGGAGCGGCAAGCCGAACTGCCGCTCCGCCGCGGCGTTGGCCTCGCAGACGATGCCCGCGGCGTTGACGGTGAAGCAGGCCAGCGGCACCGACTGGAAAAGCTGGAGATACTGGATGCGCGAGGCTTCCAGCGCCTGCTGGGCGGTGCGCAGCTCCTCGTTCTGGATTTCCAGCTCCGCCTGATGCACGTACAGCTCGTGCAGGACCTCCTTGAGCGTGGTCGCCGAAACCTCCGCCCCTTCGAATCCGCCCGAGTTGAGAGCCTGCTCCGCGCGTTTGCGAAGACGTTCGTTGCGGAATCCGTTCACGCCGCGCCCCCGGCCGCCGTGTCCTTTCCGGCGGGGGCGCCCGGTTTCCCATGCCCGCTCCCGTGCCCGCTCGCGCGCAGCTCCATCCGCTTCCGGTTGGTGATGTCGATGTGGCTGACCACCGCTCCTCCCGCAAGTCCGGCCAGACGGCAGGCATGCATCATGAACCAGCGCTCCTCCTTGTCCGAGTGACAAGGGTATTCGATGGTGAACTGGTCTATGTCGCCGGCCAGTATCCGGCGCAGCCCGTCGTTCACGGCACGGGCGATGTCTTCGCCTTCGGTTCCTTCCTCGGCGTTGCAGACATCGAGATAATTGGTGCCGGGACCGCAACGTTCCAGCGCGGCAGCCCCGTTCTTCTCGCCGAACAGGTGCCAGGCGCGGTTGACCATGGTAATGGCGCCATCGGAATCGATGACCGCCACATGCTCCGGCAGGCTGTTCAGCACGGTCTGGAGCTGGTGCTCCGCCGCCTTGGCCGAGGTGACGTCCACGAAGGTGACGACCACGCCGGCCACCTGGTCCTTTTCGGTCAGGTAGGGAAGAATGCGCGTCTGAATCCAGCGGTCGCCGCGCACCGGGACGTGACGCTCCACGGGGGTGTGGTCGCGGAAGACCGATTCGATGTCCTTGAGGAAGTCCGGATAGTCGATGTTGGTGGACAGGTGGGTGATCGACCGCCCGACGTCGCGCGGGATGATGTTGATGAAGTGGGCCGCCGCCGGGGTGAAGCGCCGGATCACCATGCCGCCGTCCAGGAAGACCGTGCCGATCTCCGTCGAGCGCAGCAGGTTGTCCAGGTCGTTGGTGACCTCGGTCAGCTCCTCCACCTTTGCCTGATACTCGGCGTTGACGGAGTACAGCTCCTCATTGACGGACTGAAGCTCCTCGTTGGTGCTCTGCAATTCCTCGTTGGAGGCGAGAAGCTCCTCGTTGGTCGCCTGGAGCTCCTCGTTGGCGGTTTCCAGCTCCTCGATGGTGGCCTGGAGATTCTCGCCGCGGGAGACCAGCTCCTGCTCCAGCCCGCGGATGCGCTCCGCGGCGTCGGTGTCGAAGTCGAAATCGCTGTCCGGCAGGGCCAGCGCGGGGGCGCTGGGGTCCAGCACGATCAGGGCGAAGCGCCGCCCGGTCTTGCGCGCGACGAAGGGCTTCACGCGCAGGCTGACGGCGGGCAGCCCGTCGCGGTCCTTCACCGGGATGTTGGAGAGGGAGAATTCCTCGCCCGACCGGAAGGCCCGCGTCAGCGCCGTCCCGACCACCATGGCGACCGAGGAAGGCAGCAGCTTCAGCGCGCTCAGCGTGGCCTCGCCCGCCGGGACCTTCAGGATCGACGACGCCTCGCCGAAGACGTGCATGATGTTCATCTGGTCGTTGACCAGCAGGCTGGGCGGCACGTAGGCCCGCATCAGGGTCGCGATCGCCTCGTCGATGGCGGCCCCTTCCTCGTGGGCCTGCGACGTGGCCTCGTCGCCGTGGCGGTGCGCCGGGGCGGCGACGGTGGGGACCAGCAGACGCGACAGCCGGTGGGTTCCCGTGCGCAGGCTCTGGAACAGCTTGTTGCGGCTGTCCAGGACGTGGAAATCCGCCGACAGGTCGCCCAGCGTCTCGCTGGTGCCGAGGAACAGGAACCCGCTCTGCCGCAGCGCGTACTGGAACAGGCCGAGCACCTTCCGTTGAAGCGGCGAATCCATGTAGATCAGCAGGTTCCGGCAGCTCACCAGGTCGATCTTGGTGAAGGGCGGATCGCGCATGATGTTGTGGGCGGCGAAGACCACCATGCGGCGGATTTCGCGTGACACCTGATAATGGTCGCCACGGGCGGTGAAGTAGCGGGCCAGCCGTTCCTGCGACACGTCCTCGGCGATGGACCGCGGGTATTCGCCCTGGCTGGCGATCTCGATGCTGTCCTGGTCGATGTCGGTGGCGAAGATCTTGACGTCGAAGGACCGGCCCATCCGCGCCTGCGCCTCGGCGAAGAGGATGGCGATGGAATAAGCCTCTTCGCCCGTGGCGCAGCCGCAGACCCACACGCGCACCATCTCGGCCGTGCTGCGCTTCGCCAGCAGGGTGGGGATCGCCTTGTCGGCCAGCGCGGCGAAGGCGGCCCCGTCGCGGAAGAAGCGCGTGACGCCGATCAGCATCTCCTTGTAGAGGCTGACCGTCTCGGCGTTGTTCCGGCGCAGCAGCGCGGCGTAGTCGCTCATCGAATCGAGGCCGGCGGTGTGCATCCGCCGTTCGATCCGGCGCAGCAGGGTCGCCAGCTTGTAGTGCGAGAAATCCACGCCGGTGACGGAGCGGATGGCCGCCACGATCTGCGCCAGCGGGTCGTCGTCGCGGTCGCGCGGGCGGGGCGGGGCGGGGTCGTTGCTGCTCAGCACCCGGCGGGCGTGTTCGATCAGGCAGCCCGGCAGCCGGTCGGGCGTGGTCACCGCGTCCACCTGTCCGGTGGCCATCGCGCTGCGCGGCATGCCGTCGAACTGCGCCGATTCGGGGTCCTGCGCCGCGGCGAAGCCGCCCGCCGCCTTGATCGCCAGCAGGCCGCGCGTGCCGTCCGACCCGGTGCCGGACAGCACCACGCCCATCGCCAGCGGCCCCTGGTCCTTCGCCAGCGCGGTGAAGAAGATGTCGATGGGCAGGCTCATGCCGCCGCCCGCGTCCTTGGCGGTCAGGCGCAGCCGCCCGTCCTCTATGGACAGATGCTTGGCGGGGGGCAGCAGATAGACGCTGTTGCGCTCGACCGGCATGCCGTCGGCGGCCTGCACCACCGACATGGCGGTGTGCTTGGTCAGCAGATCGACCATCAGGCTCTTGTGGACCGGCGACAGATGCTGAACCACCACATAGGCGAGGTCGCTGTCTCCCGGCACGTTGTCGAAAAAGCGCTGGAGCGCCTCCAGCCCGCCGGCGGACGCGCCGATGCCGACGATGCAGCGGACCGGCTCCCCGCTCTCCGGATGGGGACCGTAGACGGAAACCGCGCTCTCGCCCCCGCCTTGCGGCGCGGGGGATTGGGGTTTTGCCGCCGCAAGAGGCTGTGCGGTGTCTGCGATGGCCGGGAGGTCGTTGTCTTCTGGTTCCACGGAGCGCTTCGGTTTTGCGGGAAAAAAGGACGGCTTATCGACTTATGTGCCGTCTGACCGTGACATTCGAAACCCCTCCCTTGCGCGGCGCCGGTCCTTCTTTCCTGTGCGGCGGCGGTTGTGAAATAGCGAAGGGTCAGGCGGCTATATAGGAAGCAGTTGTTCGGGTCAATCCGGACAAACCGGGGGCGATCGAAGCCGACGAAGGGGCCGGTTCTTAAGATGGGCCTGATGTTCGCGGCGGGATCTTCTTGACGTTGTGCATATGACGGATGGGTCAAGAGCGTATTTGGGTATCTCCGCATTCGAAGGGATTTGCCACCAGCGCTCAGATTACCCAATCGGTATGATGTGATGTGGGCACAACACTGTGCAGGATTTGCTACTTCGTCCGCTTATGTCGCTTTACGCGAATGGCGCTTTGCGCAATCTTTGATCCGTAGCCACTCATCATGAAAAATGTAGGAAAGGAGTGCGCCAGATGGAGCGCGAGGACGAATGTGCTCTCGACCGATATATCACGGCGATTCCGCCTAGCCTGAGAGTAGTGGCCAGGGCTGCTTACGAGGAGCTGTCGAACAATCCCTTCCTGCCGGTCTTTTCGAAGGATGAAATTGCGCGGTTGGTGTGCTCACCGGGATTTCAGAGTTACTTGGAAAGCGAGACCCGGACCAGTGCCGCTTCGCTGATGATGCTCTGTTCGGCGGGGCTCGCGACGCGCCATTGACGCGCCATTGACGCGGGTGTGCCGCAGCCACTCTTCAACAGGCCGGCGAGGCGTCGCCGGCCTGTTTTTTGTTCAGACCGGAACCGTCACCGCCCGATGCCGAGCGGCGGCATGCGCGCCTCCACGGCTCCGCCGCGAGCCGCGTTCACCAGCGGCGCCAGCTCGGCCAGGGCCGGGCGCAGTCCGGCCAGCACCGCCGCCGCCTCCACGAGATCGCCCTTGCCCGAGGCGAGGTCGAGCAGTTCGCGGAGCACCGGCTTCGGGCGGGGGTAGGGGGTCAGGGTGACCGGGGCGTCCGGGTCCAGCTTCGCCGCCTGCCTGGCCAGGGTCAAGGCGGTGGTGATGCCGCCCAGCTCGTCGATCAGCCCGAGGTCGCGCGCCTGGGCGCCGGTCCACACGCGCCCCTTTGCGGCGGCGCGGGCCTGTTCAGGGGTGAGGTGCCGCGCCTCCGCCACGCGGGCCAGGAAGGTGGCGTAGCTGCTGTCGATGATGGCGTTCAGCCGCTCCTCCCCGGCGGGGCCGAAGGGGCGGAAGGGGGACCACAGGCCGGCGTTGGCGGCGGTGTCCAGGATGCCCCAATGCACGCCCAGCCGCTCCGACAGGCCGGCGACCGACATCTTGCCGGCGACCACGCCGATGGAGCCGGTCACGGTGGCGGGGGAGGCGACGATGCGGTCGGCGGCCAGAGCGATCCAGTAGCCGCCGGACGCCGCCGTTCCGCCCATGCTGGCGATCACCGGCTTGCCCGACTGGCGGGCCTTGACCAGCGCGCGGCGGATGGTTTCGGACGCGGTGACGCTGCCGCCGCCGCTGTCGATGCGGAACAGGATGGCCTTGACGTCGGGGTCGTCCACCGCGTCCTCGATGGCCTCCACGATGGTCTCCGACCCGGCGGTGACCTCGCCCAGGCCGGGCTTGCCGCTGTCGCCGCCGGTGATGGTGCCGGTGGCGTGGATCAGCGCGACGGTCGGGCCGCCGCGGTTGGGCCGACCGGCGATGGCGAGATAGTCCGCCACCTCCATGGTGTCGGCGCCGGGGCCGGCCCCGGCGCGGCGCAGCGCCTCCTCCCGCGCCTCGTCGGCGTAGCCCAGCCGGTCGATCAGCCTGGCTTCCATCGCCTCGCGGTCGAGCAGGGGCGCGCGGTCCATCGCCGCCTTCACCGCGGCGGGGGGAAGGCGCCGGCTCGCCGCCACGCCGTCCACGATCTGGCCGGTCAGGTCGCCCAGAAGCGATTCCATCATCTCGCGGTGGGCGGGGGTGAAGTCGCTCCGCATGACGCTGTCGGCGAGGCTCTTGTACTCCTCCCGCTGGAGGAGCTGCGGCTGGACGTCCAGCTTGTCCAGCGCGCCGCGGGCGAAGGGGATCTGGGCCGACAGGCCGGTCAGGCCGAGCAGGCCCAGCGGCTGCATCCACACCTCGTCGAAGGCGCTGGCCAGCAGGTAGGAGCGGTTGCCCGCCCCGGTGTCGCCGTAGGATTCGGCGAAGGCGATGGCGAAGCGGCCCGACGCGCGGAACCGCTCCACCGCCGCGCGAAGCTCCTGCACCTGGGCGAAGCTGGCGCCGTCGCCGCCGAAACGGGCCAGGACGCCCTTCACCCGCGGGTCGTCGCGGCCCCGCTCCAGCGCGTCCAGAACCTCCTGGAAGGTCGTTTCATGGCCGAGGAGGCTGCCCAGCCGGTCCACGCTCCCCTCCGCCAGCGGGTCGCGGAGGTCCAGCTCCAGCACCACGTTGTCGGGCTGGGCGGGCTCGTGCCGCACCGCCAGGACGATCCCGGTGACCATGGCGGCCACCACGAGGAAGCCGATGAGGGCGAACAGGCGGACGAAGAACCTTAAGAACCTCAGCATCCGGGCGGCTCCGGTGGTTGCGCGGCGTCAGCAGTCCAATCTTCAGCGGTCCAGCTTGTGGTAGTCGCGGTTCGGCAGCATGTCCACCGCGGAGGCGACGCGGTTGGACATGTTGTAGAAGGCGGCGGTGTCGGCGATGTCGAAGATGTCCTCTTCGCCGAAGCCGGCGTCGCGCAGCGCCTGCCGGTCCGGCTCGCCCATGGTCCAGGGCTCCTTGGTCAGCTTCCAGGCGAAGTCCAGCATGGCGCGCTGGCGCGGCTCCAGCTTCGCGGCGCGGTAGTTGAAGGCCAGCATCTCCCCCAGCTCCGGGTCGCCGGACAGCTTGCGCACCGCCTGCCCGTGCGCGACGAGGCAGTAATAGCAGTGGTTGGCGCTGGACACGACCACGGCGATCATCTCCCGCTCCAGCTTGGACAGGCCGCTCTCGCCCACCATCAGCTCGTTGTAGAGCTGGGCGAAGGTGCGCAGCTTCTTCGGGCGCAGGCTGTAGGCGCGCAGCACGTTGGGGACGAACCCCAGCTTTTCCTCGCACTTGGCGAAGAGCGCCGCCATCTCCGGATCGAGGTCGGGCGTCTCGGGAACGGGCAGGGCCATGACGTGATCGGGCTGCGGCATCGCTGTGGTCTCCTCCGGATCGGTCGCGTTGTTCTGGTTGGTGTCGTTTTCGGCGACAGGGTAGCCGGGCCGCCGCGGTTCGCAAAGCCCCACCTCCGGTCGGGCCGGTCGGGCCGGGGGTGCAACCCTGCCTTTCGTACGTTGTGTCTCGCCAAGCCGCCACCGGTCGTGCGAAGACACCGACCCGTTGCAACGCAGTGGTTCCACCGATGAACGATCCGGTCGGCAAAGGCGTGCCCAAGCTTGGCCTTCTCTCGGTTCTGGTGGTCGAGGACAGCGCCTTCATCCGCAACGTGCTGACCGCCACCCTGCGCACCATCGGGGTCGGCACGGTGCACGCCGAATCCGGCGGAGCGGAGGCCATCCGCTTCCTGGAGGAGCGGCGGGCCGCCCTGCCGCCCGGCACCGCGCCGGTGGACGTCATCATCACCGATCTGGTGATGCCGGAGGTGGATGGGCTGATGCTGCTGCGCTGGCTGCGCTACAGCCCGAAATCGCCGGACCGCTTCCTGCCCGTGCTGATGCTGTCGGGCGCCGCCGACCGCCATTACGTGGAGCAGGCGCGCGACCTGGGCGCCACCGACTTCATCGCGAAGCCCTTTTCCGCGGCCACCATCGCCAGCCGCCTGATGGCCGCCATCGCCCGCCCGCGGCGCTTCGTGCTCGCCAAGGGCTATTTCGGGCCGGACCGGCGGCGGACCCAGCGGCCCGTGGCGATGGACTGCCGGATGACCGGTCCCAACGAGATCCTGGTGGTGCACAGCACGTCGAAGGCCGTGGGCATCGACCGCTTCCCGGTCATCCATTTCGACCTGCCCAACCGGCTGGGCGCCAAGATGGGCATCGCCCCGAAAGACCCCGTGCCGACCCTGCCGGACGAGGTTCTGGAGGCGGCGGAGGCGGAGATCCAGAACCGGGCCGGCGATTACGCCACCTGGATCGCGGCGGAGGTGGACGAGATGGCCCGCCGCGTCGAGCGGCTGCGGGGGGACGCCGCGGCGGTCCCGGCGCTGATGGCGCAGATCAACCGCTCCGCCCACGAGATGCGCGGGCAGGGCGGCATCTTCGGCTATCCGCTGATCACCCGCATCGCCAAGTCGCTGTACGAGGCGACGCACGGCAGCTTCCCCGCCGTGACCGGCAACGAGCGCCTCCTGCTGAAGGCCCATGTGGACGCCATCAAGGCGGTGATGAACGGGCGGATCAGCGGCGACGGCGGGGCGACCGGCCAGCAGCTCCTGGCCTCTCTGGAGCTTGCCAAGAAAAAATACGCGAAGGCGGAGGGGGAGGGCGATCCGGCCTGAGCGCCGCCGCTATTTCCAGGGGCCGCTATTTCCAGGGGCCGCTATTTCCAGGGGCCGCTATTTCCAGGGGATGCCGGCGTCGCGGCGGATCTCCTCCATGCGCTCCAGCGCCGGCTGGAGGCCGGTCAGGGAGAAGCGCACCTCCGCCTTGCCGCCCGCCGGGGCGGAGCCGACGGCGGACACCTCCTTGCCGGCGGCCAGCCGTTCCACCAGGCGGGCGTTGGTGTCCGGATCGGTCACCGCGCAGGTGCTGGTTTCCCATTCGAACCGCTCGCAGGGGTATTCCGGACGGAACAGCGCCCGGTCCACCCAGACGCGGACGATCCGCGAGAGGTCCATCGTCCGCTCGTCGAGCCGGAAGCGCAGCCCCTCCATCCAGCGTTCGCTGGAGCGCAGCCAGACGAGGCGGGACCGCCGGTCGCTTCCCGGTCGGGACAGCAGTTCGCACTCGGCGCGGCGGGGCTCGCTCCAGACCTGGCAGTAGAGCCGCCAGTCCTTGAAGGTTTCCGAATGCTCGCGGTAGGCGGGGGATTGGGCGGCGGCGGGAAGGGCGGCGAGCAGAAGAAGCCCCAGGACCAGTCCACCACGCCACGCACCCGTCATCGTTCCGGCTCCCACATGGGCCTTACCCCCGCGCGTAGGCGCGCTGGCGCAGCAGATGGTCGGCCAGCACGCAGGCCATCATGGCCTCGCCCACCGGCACGGCGCGGATGCCGACGCAGGGGTCGTGGCGTCCCTTGGTCAGGATGTCGGTGTCCTTGCCCTCCAGATCCACGGTCTGGCGCGGGGTCAGGATGGAGCTGGTCGGCTTCACGGCGAAGCGCACCACGATGTCCTGGCCGGTGGAGATGCCGCCCAGGATGCCGCCGGCCTGGTTGGACAGGAATTCCGGCTCGCCCAAGCCATTGTTGATGGAGGGACCGGCGCGCATCTCGTCGGCGTTCTGCTCGCCGGTCAGGGTGGCGGCTTCGAAGCCGTTGCCGATCTCCACGCCCTTCACCGCGTTGATGGTCATCATGGCGCGGGCCAGATCGCCGTCCAGCTTGTCGTAGAGCGGGTCGCCCAGCCCGGCGGGCAGGCCGGAGGCGACGACCTCCACCACCGCCCCGATGGACGAGCCGCTCTTGCGGATGCCGTCCAGATAGTCGGCCCATTCGGCGGCGGCTTGCGGGTCGGGGCAGAAGAAGGGGTTGTTGTCCACCTCCGCCCAGTCCCAGCGGCTGCGGTCCACCTTGTGCGGGCCGATCTGCACCAGCGCGCCGCGGACGCTCACGCCCTCGCCCAGCACCTTGCGCGCCACCGCACCCGCCGCGACGCGGCAGGCCGTCTCGCGCGCCGAGGAACGCCCGCCGCCGCGGTAGTCGCGGATGCCGTACTTCTTCCAATAGGTGTAGTCGGCGTGGCCGGGCCGGAACTTGGCGGCGATCTCGCTGTAGTCCTTGGACCGCTGGTCGGTGTTCTCGATCAGCAGCGAGACCGGCGTGCCGGTGGTCTGCCCTTGGAACACGCCGGACAGGATCTTCACCTGATCCGGCTCCTGCCGCTGGGTGGTGTAGCGCGACTGGCCGGGGCGGCGCTTATCCAGCCAGGGCTGGATGTCGGCCTCGGTCAGGGAGAGCAGCGACGGGCAGCCGTCCACCACCACGCCGATCGCCGGACCATGGCTTTCGCCCCAGGTGGTGAAGCGGAAAAGCGTTCCGAAGCTGTTGCCGGCCATGGCGAGGACTCCCGATGCGACGCGATGTTGCCGTACATGGTACGGTGGAGCGCGTTTCTTGCGGCGTTTCGGCCAGCGCGTCAAGCGCGAGGGGCGGAAATCATGCCGTTGGCATGACCCTCTCGATCAATGCGGGTGCATTGATCTGCCGGGTTTCACGGATGGAAAAGGATGGAAGCGATCATTTTCCATCCGTATCAGAAGGCGCCCTTCTGTTCGCGGCGGCGGTCGAGCGCGATTTCGAACTGGCGCAGCAGCTTGTGCATGGCTTCGAAGTAGAGCTTGCGCTGCGGGTTGTTCTTCATGCAGCGGGCGTCCAGATGGGCGACGCTGGTCAGGGCCGAGACGCAATAGCCCAGCAGCCAGTAATGGGTGCGGATCTTGCGCAGGTAATCGCGGAAAGGCTCCGGCTGGCCGGCCATGAAGGCGGAAAAGCTCGACTCGTAATCGGCCAGGATTTGCCGGATGTCCAGCAGCGTGGTCTCCAGCAGTTTGCCCACCTTCTCGATGTGCATCAGAAGCTGGGTCTCGTAGGGCTTGTGCATGCGGATGTCGACCGGGATGCATTCCCGCGACTTCAGCCAGTTCAGGATGATCCGCGCCCGCGGCGCGATGCGGCGGAGCTGGTATTCGTAGAAGGTGGTTCCCTTCCAGGCGCTGAAGATCTGGTCCGCCTCGCTGCGGTCGATGCCGAAGGCCGAGACGAACAGGCCGGCCTCCTCAAGCTCGGGATTCCAGATGGCGTCCAGGAAGCGTTCGATGCTCTGGGCGCCGGTGCCGCCGCCGTCGATGGCCTTGCGCACGATGGGTTCGATGCGCGCCCGGATCAAACGGCGGAGCTGCTGGTCCTCGGCGTCGCTGATGGCCCAGTGGCGCTTGTCCGCGGGGACCTTCTCGCCTTCGAAACAGGCCTTCAGCAGAAAGGCGTCCAGCGACGGAACGCTGTCGATCAGGGACAGGGTGCGCAGATCCGCGGCGGCGGCCTCGTTGTTGGCCTCGCCGAGGCCGAACTGTTCCGCCAGCAGAAGGTTGCTGTTGCGGGCGCGCAGATAGATGGCGACGCCGCCGGCTTCGGTGTGATCGACGCTGTGCGGAATGTAGATGCCGGTCTCGACGGGCCGTGCCCCGGCGTCGCCGTCCTCCTCCTCGTCCGCCATCGGGTTGGCGTAGTCGTCGGCGCCCTCGTCGAAATTCGGGTACTTGAACAGGATGGCCTTGTTCAGCCCGCGGGCGCGGAACAGGCGGTTTTCCTCGGGGATGTCACGGGTGATGGTTATCAGATTCATCGACACGCTGGAGCCGCCGTAGAGAATCTGCTCCAGGATCGGGGACACCGAATCCGATTGCCGCCGTGCACGCATCGACCATCGCCTTCCGCAACCTTCTGTAGGCGCGAACAATAGCGGTGCGCTGCGGTGCGCAAAAGTAGGTAATACGATGATCGGAAAAAAATGTCGCGGGACGGGTAACGAAGTTGCCGGCGGGCGGCCCGGTCGGAACCGGGCGCGCCCGCCGTCCCATTCACTCGGACTTGCCGGCGCCGCCCAGGGAACCCAGGAGCTGCGACACTTCCGCCGCGGCGTCCACCGCCACCATGCCGACCGTGTGATAGCCGGAGTCGACGTGCATCACCTCTCCGGTCACCCCGGTGCCGAGGTCGCTCAGCAGGAACAGGCCGGCGCCGCCGACCTCGCCGATGGTGACGTTGCGCTTCAGCGGGGCGTTCAGCTCGTTCCACTTCAGGATGTAGCGGAAGTCGCCGATGCCGCTGGCGGCCAGCGTCTTGATCGGGCCGGCGGAGATGGCATTGACGCGGATGGCCCGCCCGCCCAAATCGACGGCCAGGTAGCGCACGCTCGCCTCCAGCGCGGCCTTGGCGACGCCCATCACGTTGTAGTGGGGCATCACGCGCTCGGCGCCGTAGTAGGAGAGGGTGAGCAGGCTGCCGCCGTCCTTCATCAGCGGAACGGCGCGCTGCGCCACCGCGGTGAAGGAGTAGCAGGAGATGTCCATCGTGCGCAGGAAGTTGGCCCGCGTCGTGTCGAGATAGAGGCCGTCCAGCTCGTTCTTGTCGGAAAAAGCGATCGCATGAACCAGGAAGTCCAGCTTGCCCCATTCCTTTTCGATGGCGGCGAAGGTCGCGTCGATGCTGGCCTCGTCGGTGACGTCGCAGGGCAGCAGCAGCGGTGCCTTCACCTGCTCGGCCAGCGGCTTCACGCGCTTCAGCAGCGCGTCGCCCTGGTAGGTGAACGCCAGCTCGGCGCCGTGCTGCGCCAGCGTGGAAGCAATTCCCCAGGCGATCGAACGATCGTTCGCCACGCCCATGATCAGGCCGCGCTTGCCGTCCATGAGCGGCTTCGGGTTGGACATCCGTACCTCGTGCATCCAGAGTATGCTTTGAAAAGTGGGCCGCATCCTACACGAAAGACCGGCCCGGTCAAACCAAGGCGGGAGGCGTCCTGTGGCTGAAACCGAAGGCACTTCGAAAGGAGCGTGGAGCCCCTTCGTGCGGATTCGGGAAATCGGCGGCTTCCTCGCCTATTCCGCCATGCGCTTCTACAACGACAATTGCTTCCAGACGGCGGCGTCGCTGACCTACACCTCGCTGCTGGCGCTGGTGCCGCTGATGACCATCGGCTTTGCGATCTTTTCCGCCTTCCCGGCCTTCAACGCGCTGCAATCGCGCATCCAGACGCTGCTGTTCAAGAACCTCGTCCCGGAGAACAGCGACGCCATCCTGCAATATCTCGCGGCCTTCATGGCCAACGCCGGGCAGATGCCGGTGTTCGGGATCGTCGGGCTGGCGATGTCCGCCGTCCTGCTGATCTGGACCATCGAGGGGTCCTTCGCCACCGTCTGGCGCGTGCGGGAACCGCGCTCCTACGTCACCCGCATCCTGTCCTTCTGGGCGGTGGTCTCGCTGAGCCCGCTGTTCGCCGGCGCCAGCCTGTCGCTGTCCAGCACCTTGTGGGCGGTGCTCCAGTTCGCCCATCTGGAAGGTTTCGCAGACCCGCTGGTGGGAATCGGGGCGATCCTGCCCTTCACGCTGCAACTTGTCGGCTGCACGCTGCTCTACGTCATCATCCCGAACCGCGAGGTGGGGTGGATGGACGCCGCCTGCGGCGGGGCGGTCGCCTCGCTGCTGCTGGAGGCGTCCAAGGCGGGCTTCGCCATGTACATGCGGGAATTCCCCGCCTACCAGACCATCTACGGCGCGCTGGCGACCGTGCCGATCTTCCTGTTCTGGCTCTACATCGCCTGGTCCACGGTGCTGTTCGGCGCGGTCATCACCGCCTCGCTGCCGGAATGGCGGGCCGGCAAGATCACCCGCGGCGGGCCGGAGGGCCTGTTGCCCGCCCAGCGGCTGGGGCTGGCGCTGGCCGTCCTGCACGAGCTTCTGGAGGGAACGCGGCTGGGCGTGGGCTTGCGGCGGCGCACGCTGGTCGGGCGCGTGCCGGTGGGGACGGTGCTGATCGACGGCATTCTGGAGCAGCTTCGCGACGCCCATTGGGTGGCCCACACCACGCACAACGCCTGGGTCGTCACCCGCGACCTCGGCGAGGCCACACTCTACGACCTGATGAAGGCGCTGGGCATCGGCCTGCGCGGCTCCGTCCGCGGGCTGGGCGGGCTGGAGCTGCCCTGGCAGGACCGCACGGCCCATCTGCTGGAGCAGGCGGAACGGAACCAGGAGGACATCCTCGGCGTGCCGATCAAAGAGTTGCTGTCCGACCGGCCCCTGGAAACCGGTCCCCTGGAAACCGGTCCCCTGGAACCGGAAGCCCAGGACGCCAAGGGAGAGGGCTCCGGCGCCGTGCCCCTGCGGGCGAAGCGGCGTCCGTAAAGGCTGGGTTCACGGACGGTCTGCGGCCATTCGCCTCACGGACGCGCCGGCCTCTCCGTTGATGTTTGAACAGCTGTTCACAGTCTGGTAGCGGTCGCGGCGTCCTTCCCAGCCGCCGGCTCCACCGCGCCATGACCTTTGCGACCGCCCTGATTCTCGCCTTCAGCCTGTCGATGGACAGCTTCGCCGCGGCGCTCGGCACCGGCGCCTGCCTGCGCCGCCCCGGCCTGTGGGAGGCGGTGCGCGTCGGCGCCTGCTTCGGCGGGGTCCAGCTCGCCATGCCGCTGATCGGCTTCGCGCTCGGCCTGACCTTCGCCACCGTGGTGCAGGACATCGATCATTGGATTGCCTTCGTCCTGCTGCTGGCGGTGGGCGGCAAGATGGTCTGGGAAAGCCTGTTCGGCGACGAGGAGGAGGACGCGGAGCGTGCCGGCTGCGGCGGGCGCACGGCGTTCGGCCCGCTGCTGCTCACCGCCGTCGCCACCAGCATCGACGCGGCGGCGGTCGGCGTGTCGCTGGCCGTGGTGGATGTGGACATCGTCAGCGTGTGCCTGCTGATCGGCGCCGTCACCTTCGGCCTGTCGTCGGGCGGCGTCCTGATGGGCCGCGCCGCCGGCCCGCTGCTCGGCCAGCGCGCCGAGCTGATCGGCGGGCTCGGCCTGATCGCCATCGGCGTGAAGATCCTGGCCGAGCACACGCTCTGGGTTTGAGAAGGGCCGTTACACCGGCGTCCGGTACTTCGCGACGAGGTCCGCCGCGAAGCCGTCCAGGTTGTTGTCGGCGGGCAGGGTCTTCACATAGTCGCAGCCGCGGCAGGCGTCGATCTCCTCGCGCCGGCCCTCCAGATGCTTCAGGCGGAAGTCGCGCAGCCGCTCACCGTTCCAGATGCTGCGCAGCGATTCCTCGGCCACGTTGCCGACGATGGTCCCCATGCGCCAGTCGGCGCAGCAGACCGACACCTCGCCGTTGAAATTGACGGCGAGCTTCAGGAACGGCTCCGAACAGACTTTGCGTGTCGTGTCCGGGGCGGCGGCGAAAGCGCTGTCCTCGGCCAGCGTTTCCCCATGCACGGGATGGACGAACAGGCTGTCGCAGATCGGCGTGAAGCTGTCGATGAAGGACAGCCGTTCCTCCTCCGTCAGCTCCACGTTGATGATCTTGCAGTGCAGGTGGAAATTGCGGCCCAGCTCCGTCTTGCGGCGGTGCAGGTAGGCGACGTTGTCCACGATGGTCTGGAAACGGTCGAAGCGCCGGGTGACGCGCTTGTACATGGCGTCGCTGGCCCCGTAGACGGACACGCGCATGGCGTCGAGCCCGGCGGCCAGCAGAGCGTCCGCCCGTTCCGGCGTCAGCAGCGAGCCGTTGCTGGTCATCTCGACGTGGCGGGCCAGGCCGCGGGACTTCAGCAGGTGGACCATGTGCTCGATCCGCGTGTTCACCAGCGGCTCGCCGTCCTTGTAGAGATGGACGGATTTGATCGGCGCGTCGAATTCGGCGATGTCGTCGGCGATCTTGCGGAACAGGTCGAACTTCATGGCGCCGCGTGGGCGTCCCACCTCCTTCAGCAGGTCCGGGTTCCCGGTGGCGCAGAAGACGCAGCGGAAGTTGCAGCCGTTCGACGGGTCGATCAGCAGCGAGAAGGGCGTGGTCAGCGGCAGCACCTGCGACAGATCGTTGCGGTCGTGGTGGCGGCCGTAGGGAATGTTCGCGGGGGCGGTCGCTTCGGTCATGGTCTTCGCCTGAGAGGGCAGGTGGGAATGGAGCGTGACTATCAGGGGATCACGCGCCCCGTAAAGGAATCCTTCATTCCGGCAACCGGACATTGGCGGGACGCCCTCCGTGGCGGGCGCGAAAGGACTGTTTGGGAACCTCGCCGGATCATCGCTTCGTTTCCAAGTCCATCATTCCCGTGAAGGCGCCTTCGTGGGGGTGGTGGATTGGAATGGGTCGGAAATGCACGTCTTTGAACAGTCTCTTTGGCTACTTTGACCGGAATTTTTCAAACGCGCCGGTGTATAGCTTTGTGACGGCCTGATAGAGCGCGCTCTTGAATTCATCGTCCGACCGGCCTTCCTGTGAAATCGAAATTCCATTGAGGGTCACGTTGTAATTTTTTCCGGAATTCCCTCTTGCCTGGAAAGACGTTGTGACCACATTGTTTATGATCTCTCCGTTGACGATTGCCGTTGCAAAGATTTCAACGCGTCTTTCTTCTTTTTCTATTTTGAAAGAGTGCCCTAATGGCAGAGCCGCGTGTGCGCGCAAATCGACCAGAAGTATCGTGCCGTTGTACCCATTCTCCTTGAAAACATAACTCATGACATGCTGATATTTTCGATAAATGGGGTTGCTGGGATTGTCATACGAAAGAACAAAAACGGGTCCTTTCGTCCTGCTTTCCTCCGTCATCAGCATCAAAGTGTCGAGCGCGGGGGAGGCGGGCATATCCTGAGATATTCTGATAACATTGACGCCGGCTGCCTCGGCGACCTGAGAAACCCCCGATAAAGCACTTGCGCCGGCAAAGATGCTGACTGTTGCAAGAAAAAATCTTCTTGATGAGGCTGTCATGATAATCCTCCTGCCAGAATTGTACATTTCTTGGTCCGATTTGTAAAGTTCGTGTCATGCCAATATGTTTGGGAATGGAAGTGACATGATCGTTGGCAACTTGATCGGACGGATTCGGCGTTTCAGAACAGTCGTGGTGGGGTGGCCATTAAAATTGTCCCTGATTACGCGCTATCCTCAGCCGCCCTGAAATGATACAGGAATAGGAACATTCCAGTGTTTCTGCGGGATCTGACGATGCCGCGCAACAAGGTTCAGTTTCGGAAGGAGCTGGACGAAGCCCGTTTTGATGGGCTCTAAGGCGGATTTTCTGGGGCATGCTCGATATTCTCTCGCACCGCGTTGTCTACAGCGACCGGCGCTTCTACGCGTCCTTCCCGTCCGCGGCGACCCTGGCCGACGGGCGGGTGCTGGTGGCCTTCCGGCGCGCCCGCGATCACCGCTGGCTGCATGGAGAACCGGCGGACGGCAACGGCGACTTCACCAGCGTCGATCATGTGGATTCGCGCTCCCACCTCGCGATCCAGCGCTTCACCCCGGATTTCGAGCCGGAGGGCGCGCCGCAATTTCTGCCCGCCGATCCGGAGGCGGGTGACCAGGACCCGAGCCTGCTGGTGCTGCGCTCCGGACGGATCGTCATGGGCAGTTTCGGCTGGTACCCGATGTCGGCGCGCCACGGTTTGCGGCTGCGCGAGAAGGGCGTCCATCTGCTGGGCAACGCGGAAACGTCGGGCACCTTCTTCCTGTTCTGGGGCGGCAGCACCCGTTTCAGCGACGACGGCGGGCGGCTGTGGTCGGCGCCCCGCTATCTGCCGGAATTGCCGGACCAGGGGGCGATCCTGCCTGGCCTGCGCCCGATGCTGGGCGGCGCCGTGCGCGGGCGGGCGGTGGAGGCGCCGGACGGCACGCTGCTGATGGCGACCTACACGGGCGGTCCCTACACCAGCTACCTGTTCGCCTCCCGCGACCAGGGGGAAAGCTGGACCCTGCGCAGCACTATCGCGCGCGACCCCGCGGGGCGGGCCGGCTTCTGCGAAACCGCGCTGCATCTGACCGCGGACGGACAACTGGTCGCCTTCCACCGCACCACCGGGCTGGGCGACCGTCTCGCCACCTCGGTCTCCCACGATCTGGGGGAAAGCTGGGCGCCCTGGATCGAGAACGCCGTCGTCGGCCACCCCTACGACGCCTGCCCGCTGCCGGACGGGCGGCTGCTGGTCGTCTACGGCTACCGCCACGCGCCTTACGGGGTGCGCGCCCGCGTCTGGGACAGCCGGCGGGAGACGCTGGAGGACGCGCCGGAGATCGTTCTCCGTGACGACGCGCCGTCGCCCGACGTCGGCTATCCCTGGGCGACCGTGCTGGCGGACGGGCGGGTCGCGGTCTGCTGCTACATCTGCGACGCGGCGGGCACGCGGCACATCCAGGCGACGCTGCTGCGCGTGAGCGGCTGATTGACGGGTCCCGGCGCAACTCCTATCGTCCGCGGCCATACCGCAATCCCATGTTTCGGGGAGTAGAGTGCCCATGAAGCCCGCCCGCCGGCCGTCGAATCCGCTGTTTTCCTCCGGCCCCTGCGCCAAGCGGCCCGGCTGGTCGCTGGACGCTCTGGACGGCGCTCTGCTCGGCCGCTCCCACCGGTCGAAGCCGGGCAAGGCGAAGCTGAAGGAGGTCATCGACCTGACGCGCGCCGTGCTGGCCATCCCCGGCGACTACCGCATCGGCATCGTCCCGGCCTCCGACACCGGGGCGGTGGAGATGGCGCTGTGGAACCTGCTGGGTGCCCGCGGCGTGGACATGCTGGCCTGGGAGAGCTTCGGCAAGGAGTGGGTGACCGACGTCACCAAGCAACTCCGCCTGCCCGACGTGCGGACCATCCAGGCCCCCTACGGCGAGTTGCCGGACCTGTCGCAGGTGGATTTCAGCCGCGACGTGGTGTTCACCTGGAACGGCACGACGTCGGGCGTTCGGGTGCCGGACGGCGACTGGATTCCGGCGGACCGCGAGGGGCTGTCGATCTGCGACGCGACCTCCGCCGCCTTTGCCATGGACATTCCCTGGAGCAAGATCGACGTCGCCACCTGGTCCTGGCAGAAGGTGCTGGGCGGCGAGGCCGCGCACGGCATGCTGGTGCTCAGCCCGCGCGCCGTGGAGCGTCTGGAGAGCTACCAGCCCGACCGCCCGCTGCCGAAGATCTTCCGTTTGGCGAAAGGCGGCAAGCTGATCGAGGGCATCTTCGTCGGCGACACCATCAACACGCCGTCCATGCTGTGCGTCGAGGACGCCATCGACGGGCTGCGCTGGTCGCTGTCGGTCGGCGGCCTGACGCAACTGATCCGCCGGTCGGAGCAGAACCTGCGCATCGTCGCGGAGTGGGTCGCCAACTCCTCCTGGGCCGGTTTCCTGGCGGGGGAGCCGTCGGTGCGCTCCTGCACCGCCATCTGCCTGCGCTTCACCGATCCGGAGGTGACCGCGCTCCCGCCCGAGGCCCAGGCGGACTTCGCCAAGAAGCTCGCCGCGCTGCTGGAGAAGGAGGAGGCCGCCTTCGACGCCGGGTCCTACCGCGACGCCCCTCCGGGCCTGCGCCTGTGGGGCGGCGCCACGGTGGAGAACGAGGACATGGAGGCGGTGTTGCCCTGGCTCGATTGGGCCTTCGCCACGGTCAAGGCGGAGACCTTCGGGCGCTGAGTCTTGAAGTCGGTGCCACTGGGCAGCAGCTGATTGGCGGGGGAGGGCGAAGCATGACCGTAAAGACCTCGATCTCGCTGACTTGAAGTCAGGACTCTCGCCGTTTTCTTCGGTGGCGCGAATCACAACCGGCAGATTTTGGATCGTTTGCGAGGTTGAACCGCTCCAGAGCGGTTCCTTCCCTCTTCCGCTCAATCCCGCCAGAAGCTCGGCAGAATCAGCACCAGCACGGTGAAGACCTCCAGCCGGCCCAGCAGCATGGCGAAGCTCAGCACCCATTTCGCCGCGTCGGGCAGGGGCGCCATGGTGCCGGACGGCCCGACCACCGGCCCCAGCCCCGGCCCGGCGTTCGCCAACGCCGAGGCCACGGCGCTGGCCGCGCTCAGGAAATCCACGCCCATCGCGGCGACCAGAAGCGACAGGATGCCGAAGGCCGCCATGAAGGAGAAGGCGAGGTTGATGACCGAGCCGATGACGTCCTCGTCCAGCACCTTCCCCTGATAGAGCGGGACCAGCACGCGGTTCGGCTTCAGCATGCGCTGCATCTGGTTCAGCATCGACAGGGCCAGCACCTGCCAGCGGAAGATCTTGATGGACCCCGCCGTCGATCCCGTGCAGCCGCCGATGAAGAAGAAGAAGAAGAAGGCGACGATGGCGAAACCGCCCCAGGTCGAATAGTCGGTGGAGATGAAGCCCGTCCCGGTGATGATCGAGGTGACGTTCACCGCCGAATGGCTGAGCGCGTCCCGGAAGGGCAGGCCGACCACCGCGAAGGCCCACACCGTCATGGCGATGGTGGCCACCAGCAGGATCGCCAGCAGCGCGTTCACCTGGCTGTCGCCGAAGACCGGCGCGCCGCGCTGGCCGCGCAGCGTGCGGATGTACCAGGTCAGCGGCAGCGCCCCGCAGATCATCGAGAAGGTCGCCACCCACAGCACCGCGTGGGAGTCGAACCAGCCGAGCGAGGCGTCCTTGGTCGAGAAGCCGCCGGTGGCGATGGAGGCCATGGCGTGGTTGACCGCGTCGAACCACGTCATCCCGGCCAGATGATAGGCCACCGCCGACAGGATGGTCAGCGCCAGATAGGTCATGGCGATGGCCCCCGCCGTGTCCTGCACCGTGGCGAAGGGCTTGTCGCTCTTGTCGGAGGACTCGGTGCGGAACAGCTGCATGCCGCCGACCCGCAGGATGGGCAGGACGGCGATGGCCATGACGATGATGCCGACCCCGCCGAACCAGTTCAGCAGCGACCGCCACAGCAGGACCCCCGGCGGGGCGTTGTCCAGCCCGACGATGACCGTGCCCCCGGTGGTGGAGAGGCCCGACATCGCTTCGTAATAGGCGTCGGTGAAGGACAGGCGGGCGGCCGAAATCATGAAGGGCAGGGCGCCGAACAGCGCCAGCACGCACCAGGACAGGGTGGTCAGCAGGAAATGCTGCTTCACGGTGAAGCGCGCGTGCTCCCTGCGCGACGTCGCCAGGACCATGCCCCCGCTGACCGCCAGCGTGGCGGCGCTGGAGCCGACGAAGGCGGTCCAGTCGCGGTTGCCCACGGCGGCGTCGGCCAGCGCCGGCACCAGCATGCCGAGCCCCAGCACGGTCAGAAGGATGCCGATGATGTGGAAGACCGGACCCAGCGCAATTCCGCTGCCAACGCCATTGCCCAAGGATATGCCCTTCGTTGCCGCGGAGGGGCGGCGTCGCCCCGTTCCTTCCCCGCCGTCCTGCGCTGATTAGCCAAAGGGGCCGGCGCTGTCCATCGGCTTCCGATGGCATGGCAGGCCCCGCCACGGTCAGACGAAACCGGCCTCTCCCAACATGCGGTGGAACTCCCGCAGGGCGCGCTGCTGGGACGCGGCGTCGGGCAGGTCCTCCACGTATTTCCGGTCGAAATGCGGCTGGCGCAGATGGGCGACCACCCGCTGGCGAACCATCTCCAGAGCCCGCCGGCTGCGCAGGATGCCGGGCACGCAGACCTGGACCAGACGGTTCGCCCGCAGCCGCAGCGCGTCGCCGGGATCGTCCAGCCGCTCCACCACCCGGTCCCCGGTGATGTAGGCCACCAGAAGCTCGTCCAGGTCGCCGGTCAGGCGGGTCCGCGTCTCCTCCGGCAGGGCCGATTCGGCGGCCTGGCAATAGAGCAGGGTCAGCGCTTCCAGATTGTCGCGGGGCGGCAGGCGGGGGTGGATGAAGCGGCCATAGTCCGCCGGCTTGCCGGTCATCCTGTGCAGCAGCCGGGCGATGTCCCCGGCATGGCCGCGGCCAAGCTCGGAGTCGGCCAGCGCGATCAGGAAGCGCACCCGGCCCGCCGCGTCGGGGATGCGGTCGGTCACCTCGGCGATGGCCTGCTTGCGCCCCGGCGCGCCGCCGCCCTCCAGGAAGCGCAGGTAGCGCAGGACCAGCGCCTCCGCCATCGCGCCGCCCCCGGCGGGGCCGTCGGGGCCGAGCGTGCGCTTCAGGATCTCCTGGAAGGCGTCCATCTCCAGCGACGGGTCGGGGCGGTAGAGCGGCTGGGTTCCCTTCAACTGCCGGCGCACCAGATCCAGGATGACGAAGCGCGTTTCGTCCAGATCGTGGAAGGCCAGAAGCTCGTTCAACTGGACGGCGCGGTCGTCCTCCGCCCGCCTGGCGGGCGACAGGCGGCCCCGCGACAGGTCGATCAGGTTGCACAGCGCCTCCGCCAGGCTGCCCTGGGCGCCCAGAAGCTCCTGCGCGACGGAGGGGGCGCCCAGAACGTCGGCGATCACCCCGTCCAGCACCACCAGCGGCCGGTCGGCGGCTCCCCCGTCCTCCCGCGCCAGCTCCCCCAGGAAATCCAGCTTGGCCAGCCAGTTGCGCATCTGCACCAGCTCGCGCGACAGGACCACGCGGGCGAGGAAGTCGCGCTCCTCCGCCGGCAGGCTGGAATCCAGCCGGTCGAACATGGGGCGGAAGCCGGTGGCGGCGATGGCCGGCAGATCCTTGCGCGCCGCGGCGACGCGCGCCCGGTCGGTGAGTTCGTGCATCAGCAGGTTCAGGGCGTCGCGCCGCCCGCGCCCGTCCGTCCCGGCCTTCTCCGCCTGGAGGACGGCGACCCGCCCCACCGCGGTCGGCACGAGGTTGTCGGTGTTCAGGAGGCGCGCCAGTTCCGCGTGGTTGTGCAGCACCTCGGTCGGGGTGACGACGGCGCGCTCCACGTAATTGCGCAGCACGCGGTTCATGGTCATGCGGCTCTGCACGCCGTAGCAGTGGCCGAGCGTGAGGCAGACCGCCGGCGCCTCGTCGATGGCGGCGGCGGCCACCGTCCGGGAGACCTGACGGAACTCCACATGGATTTCCGTCTCGACATGGCGTCCGTCGGCGCGCCGCCAGTCGCGCAACACCCGCATGCCCTCGACCTTGCCGCCGGACAGCACCTTGCGGCCAAAGGCCAGCGCCTCCGCCTCGGTGTCGAAGCGGCCTTCCAGGACCCAGTGGTCCTGCTTGTAGATCTGCACTTCGTAGCTGGCGGACGGGCGTGCCATGGCGCCATGGTCCCGGTTCTGCTGGCGCGTATGGTCGCAGGATGCCGGACATATCGTGCCGAACTCAACAAAGATTCGATCGGAATGCGCTGGTGTTTCGAACCTTTCCGGCAAGGCGCCTGTCGTCCGCGCAGGGGTGACGGGCACGGGCCGCGGGGCTTTTCCGTTTGCATGAGGAAGGGGGGTGGGGTATTGACCCGCTCCGTGTGTCCGAGCACCGCATGTCCCCAAGGCCTTGCGGGCGTTCGCCATGCCGACGGTTTGCCCATTCATCGACGAGACGACGCAGGCCATGCCCGCTGATTCCCTGAGCTCCGCCCTGTTGCCCGCCGGCCTGCACGACGTGCTGCCGCCCGAAGCGGCGCACGAAGCGGCGGCGGTGGCGCGCCTGCTGGCGGACTTCACCGCCCACGGCTACGAGCGCGTGGAGCCGCCGCTGGTGGAGTTCGAGGACAATCTGCTGTCCGGCTCCGGCGCCGCCATGGCGAAGCAGACCTTCCGGCTGATGGACCCGCTGTCGCAGCGCATGATGGCGGTGCGCGCGGACATCACCCCGCAGATCGTGCGCATCGCCACCACCCGCCTGAAGAACGGCGCCCGCCCGGTGCGGCTGTGCTACGCCGGGCCGGTGCTGCGCGTGAAGGGCTCGCAGCTCCGCCCCGAGCGGCAGATCACCCAGGTCGGCGTCGAGCTGATCGGCCCGCTGGAGGCCGAGGCGGACGCCGAGGTGATCCTGCTCGCCGCCCACGCCCTGGAAGGGGTCGGGGTGCGGCATCTGTCGGTGGACCTCTGCGTGCCGACCATGGTGGCGCGGGTCTGCCGCGGCCTGGGTCTGGGCGAGGAGGAGACCGCCCGTCTTCGCGAGGCGCTGGACAAGAAGGACGCCGCGGCGGTGACCGCCGTGGGCGGTCCCGCGGCCACGCTGCTGCACACGCTGATGGCCGCCTCCGGCCCGGCGGAGCGCGCGATGCAGGTGCTGGCCGCGCTGCCCCTGCCGGAAACGGCGGAGAAGGACCGCCGCCGCCTGACCGACACGCTGCGCCTGCTGCGCGCGGCGCGCCCCGATTTGACGATCACCGTCGATCTGGTGGAGCACCGCGGCTTCGAATACCAGACCGGCCTGAGCTTCACCCTGTTCGCCCGCGACGTGCGCGGCGAGCTGGGGGCGGGCGGGCGCTACCGCGCCGGCGTGCGTCCGGAACTGGAGGAGGAGGGCGAACCGGGGACCGGCTTCACCCTCTACATGGACACGCTCCTGCGCGCCGTTCCGGCGCCGGAACCGGTCCGGCGCGTTTACGTGCCGCACGGCACCGCCTGGGCGGCGGCGGGCAAGCTGCGCGCCGAAGGCTGGGTCACCGTGGCAGGGCTGGCCCCCGTGGCGGATGCGGCGGCGGAGGCCCGGCGGCTGAGCTGCGGCCATCTTCTGAACGGCGGCACGGTCACGCCGCTGGCTTGAGACTTCACGATAAGGATTCCCCCGCAGGGGCGGGGGAGCCTTGGCACGGGCAACCTTTTCTTTCTGCCTTCTTTTTTTGCGGAGACACACATGGCCAACGTGGCGGTGGTCGGCGCCCAGTGGGGCGACGAGGGCAAGGGCAAGATCGTCGACTGGCTGTCCAGCCGGGCCGACGTGGTGGTGCGCTTCCAGGGCGGTCACAACGCCGGCCACACGCTGGTGATCAACGGCGTGACGTACAAGCTGAGCCTGCTGCCTTCGGGCGTGGTGCGGCCGAACAAGCTGTCGATCATCGGCAACGGCGTCGTCTTCGACCCCTGGGCCTTCATCCGCGAAGTGACGGCGATCAAGAGCCAGGGCGTGGACGTGTCGCCCGCCACGCTCCAGGTCGCCGAGAACGTTCCGCTGATCCTTCCGGTCCACAGCGCGCTCGACAAGGCGCGCGAGGAGGCCCGCGGCGCCGGCAAGATCGGCACGACGGGCCGCGGCATCGGCCCGGCCTATGAGGACAAGGTGGCCCGCCGCGCCATCCGCCTGTGCGACCTCGGCGACGAGGCGGTGCTGAAGGAGAAGGTGGACGCCCTGCTGGCCCACCACAACCTGCTGCTCCGCGGTCTGGGTGCGGCGGAGATGAAGCCGGCGGACCTGCTGGACCCGCTGCGCGAGATCACCCCGCAGGTGCTGCCCTACGCCTCCGTCGTGTGGAAGACGCTGGACGAGCTGCGCCGCGCCGGCAAGCGCATCCTGTTCGAGGGCGCCCAGGGCTCGATGCTCGACATCGACCACGGCACCTACCCGTACGTCACCTCCTCCAACACGGTGGCCGGCAACGCCGCCGCGGGCAGCGGCATGGGGCCGCGCGCGGTGGGCTATGTGCTGGGCATCTGCAAGGCCTACACGACCCGAGTCGGTTCCGGCCCGTTCCCGACCGAGCTGTTCGACGACATCGGCGAGCTGATCGGCCAGCGCGGCAAGGAGTTCGGCGTGGTCACGGGCCGCAAGCGCCGCTGCGGCTGGTTCGACGCCGTGATGGTGCGTCAGGCCATCAAGACCGGCGGCATCGACGGCATCGCCATGACCAAGCTGGACGTTCTGGACGGCTTCGACGAGATCAAGGTGTGCGTCGGCTACCGTCTGGACGGGCAGGAGCTGGACTATCTGCCGGCCAACGCCGCCGCCCAGGCCCGCGTCGAGCCGATCTACGAGACCTTCGAAGGCTGGAAGGACAGCACCCAGGGCGCCCGCTCCTGGGCGGAGCTGCCGGCCCAGGCGGTCAAGTACGTCCGCCATGTCGAGGAGCTGATCCAGGCCCCGGTGGCCCTGCTGTCCACCAGCCCGGAGCGCGACGACACGATCCTGATGAACGATCCGTTCCAGGATTGATGGTTGTTGGGGTGGTCGCGTCGGCCCCCCTCCCGGCCTCCCCCCGCTTCGCAGGGGGAGGGGTGGGTGGGGGCCCGGTGCAACCACTTCTCTCCACGTTAATGATTTGTTTGCCCTTTTCGAGCGACTAAGGCTGGCACACGCTCGCAGGCTCCGGGGATTCGAACGCCATGCCATCCGATGCCATGACCGCAGCCGCCGCGGATCGGATGATGGCCAACGCCGACCCGGTCAAGCTGGCCGAACGGTACGAGATCCTGCCGAGCGCGCCGCTGGCCGCGCTCAACAGCATCGGCGGCAACGCCTTCACCGCCAAGCCGCTGCGTGACAAGCGGTCCGAAGCCTTCGCCATCATCGGCCACGGGGCCACGCTGGCGCGCACCGACATCGCCGCCACCGTCGCCAGCCTGGACAACCAGGCCCACATGCGCCTGCTCGACTGGGGCATGGTGGACTGGCCGGCGAGTCAGGGGCGTCGCCTCTGCATGATTTTCGAGCGTCCGGCGGGCAAACGGCTGATGCACAGCCTGACCGAACCGGCGGACCCGATCCCCGAAGACCATCTGACCCGCCAGATCATCAACCCGCTGGTCTCCGCCCTGAAGGAGCTGTCGGGCCGCGGCGTGGTTCATGGCGCGATCCGCCCGACCAACCTCTTTTACCGGGATCTGGCCTCCAGCACCCTGATGCTGGGCGAGTGCCTGTCCACGCCGCCCGGCTACGGCCAGTCGGTCCTGCTGGAAACGGTGGAGCGCGGCATGGCTTCCCCCGCCGGGCGGGGCACCGGCACCATGGCCGACGACCTCTATTCGCTGGGCGTCACGCTGCTGCTGCTGTTCCTGGGGCGCAACCCGGTGGCGGCGCTGGAGGACGAGGCGATCCTCCAGGCGAAGATCGAACGCGGGTCCTACCCGGCGCTGGTCGGGCAGATGCGCCTGCCGCTGGCCATCAACGAGGTGATCCGCGGCCTGCTGGTGGACGACCCCAAGCAGCGCTGGTCGCTCCAGGACCTCGACCTGTGGGTGGCCGGGCGCCGCCTCAGCCCGAAGCAGCCGCAGGTGCCGCGCCGCGCCGCGCGTCCGCTGGAATTCCAGGGCCAGGATTACTGGCATTGCCGGACGCTGGCCCGCGCCTTCGCCCGCCATGTGGCTCCCGCCGCCACCGTCATCGAGGGCGGGGAGCTGGACAAGTGGCTGCGCCGTTCCATGGGCGACGACGCCCGGGCGGAGGCGGTGGCGAACGCGGTGCAGACCGCCTCGACCACCGGCAAGGGTGGCAGCATGGCCGAGCGGCTGGTGTCGCGCGTCTGCATGGCGCTGGACCCCGGTGCGCCGATCCGTTACCGCGGCAAGGCGATGATGCCCGACGGCATCGGCACCATGCTGGCCGACGCTTTCCTGCGCAACGAGTCGCCGCAGCCGTCGGCGGAGGTGCTGGCGAACCAGCTTCCCATGTTCTGGGTGAGCGTCCAGACGGATTTCAAGCCGGAGTTCGTGCCGATGGTGCAGAACTTCGACCAGATCCGCGGCTTCCTGGACCGCACGGGCCACGGGCTGGGGGTGGAGCGCGTCCTGTACGAGATGAACCCCACCATGCCCTGCATCAGCCCGCTGGTCGCCAAGCAGATGCCGACCTCCCCGGCGGAACTGCTGCGCGCGCTCGACTGGATGGCGGCGGGCGGCGAGCGGCACAAGGACCCCATCGACCGCCACGTCGCCGCCTTTCTGGCCGTGCGGCACCGGCGGACCGACGAGATGCTCTACACCCAGCTCGGCTCCAGCATCGAGCCGATGCGCCGGGTGATCGCCATGCTGACCATCCTGGCCGACGTGCAGGCGCGCACCGCCACCGATTCGCTGTCGCACCTCGCCGCCTGGGTGGTGGCTCTGCTCGATCCGGCCTTCCGCCGCTTCCATAGCCGCCCGCAGCAGGAGACCGTGCGCAAGCAGGCCGATTCCGCGGCCCACAACGGTCGGCTTGGCGAACTGCTGAAAATCGTGGACGATCCGGAATCGCTGCGCCGCGACAAGCTGGAGTTCGAGGCCGCGCAGATCGCCTACCGCGAGGCCGACGCCGAGATCAACAAGCTGCGGCAGAGCATCGGCGACCGGAACAGCATCATCGAATCGTCCGGGCGGCAGGTGGCGGCCATCGTGTCCAGCCTGCTGTCCACCATCCTGGTCGGCGGAATCATCCTCTTCTTCGCCTTCTGACGGCGGCCTTCACATCAAGGATCGGGTGTACCCATGGCGCGCGGCGGGAAGAGCGGCGGGAAGAAGAAGAAACGCAAAGGCAGCATGCTGACGCTGATCCTGCTGATCATCCCGGCGGGTCTGGTGGTGCTGCCCACCTCGATCCTGTTCGGCATCGGCATGATCCCGACCATGGTCGCCTACGTCACCGACCGCGACCCGGAGAAGTCGGCGCCGATCACCGTGGGCGGACTGAATTTCTGCGGCTGCATGCCCTACGCCATCGAGCTGTGGAAGCACAGCCACACCATCGGCGCCGCCGGCAAGATTTTCATGGACCCGCTGGCCTGGCTGGTCATGTACGGGTCTGCGGCGATCGGCTGGGCGCTCTATTTCGGGATTCCGCCGATGGTGGCGAATTTCGAGGTGATGCGCGCGGAAAAGCGGGTCGGCGCGCTGAAGGACGTGAAGGTCGGCCTGGTCCAGGAATGGGGACCGGAGGTGGCCGGCGACCTGTTCGACGAGTCGGGCGGTCTGCCGCCGGACGAGCAGGACGCGGTGGCGGAAGCCGCGGGGGCGTAAGGGAGCCCTCTCCCCGTGGGGGAGAGGGGCGGGAGGGGACCGTCACCCAGCCAGCTTCTGCTCCACCGCGGCGTTGCGGATGGCCTTCTGGAGCTTCTCGAAGGCGCGCACCTCGATCTGGCGGACGCGCTCGCGGCTGATGCCGTACTTCTGCGACAGATCCTCCAGGGTGGTCGGGTTGTCGCGCAGGCGGCGCTCCACCAGGATGTCGCGCTCACGCTCGTTCAGGTTCTCCATGGCGGCGGACAGCAGCTTGCGCCGCTTGCCCAGCTCCTCGCTCTCGGCCAGCGAGATTTCCTGGTTCGCCGTCTCGTCCACCAGCCAGTCCTGCCACTCGCCCTCGCTGTCGGCGCGCAGCGGCGCGTTCAGCGAGTGGTCGGGGGCGCCCAGGCGGCGGTTCATGTTGACGACGTCCTGCTCCGGCACGTCCAGCGTGGTGGCGATGTGGCGCACCTGCTCCGCCGACATGTCGCCTTCCTCGATGGCCTGCATCTGGCCCTTCAGGCGGCGCAGGTTGAAGAACAGCTTCTTCTGGGCCGCCGTGGTGCCCATCTTCACCAGCGACCAGCTGTGCAGGATGTATTCCTGGATGGCCGCGCGGATCCACCACATGGCGTAGGTCGCCAGCCGGAAGCCGCGGTCCGGGTCGAACCGCTTCACCGCCTGCATCATGCCCACGTTGCCTTCGGAGATCAGCTCCGACAGCGGCAGGCCGTAGCCGCGGTAGCCCATGGCGATCTTCGCCACGAGCCGCAGATGGCTGGTCACCAGCTTGTGCGCGGCCTCCGAATCCTCGATCTCCTGCCAGCGCTTGGCCAGCATGTACTCCTCCTCCGCCGCGAGCATGGGGAACTTGCGGATTTCCTGGAGGTAGCGCGAGAGGTTGCTTTCGGAACTGATGACCGGAACGCTGGATATCGTCGCCATGTTGACCCTCTCCGACGGCTGCTGTTCGTGCCTTCTGCCGGGCACACGGCCGTTCTCTGTTCTGTGCCGGTTCCCCGCCCGCTTGCCCGTCCGATCCGCCGGGGATGCTTCCGGATGCAAGCGTGAGCGGTGGCGGCGGTTGACGCGAAGAATAACCGACTTCCCCGCGCGGGTATAGGGGCTTATAGGGATTCTAAGATATCTGACAAATCTTTAATATCCGCGGGAAGGGGTGCCTGGAAGCGGACCGTCTCCCCGGTCGCCGGGTGCCGGAAGGTCAGCTCCGCGGCGTGCAGCGCCTGCCGTGGAAAGCCAACAAACCGTTCGCGATGGGGTTCCGGCAGGGCTGAGGCGTGCTTGCCGCCGGCGCGTCCGGCACGCCCCTTGCCATAGAGCGGATCGCCCACGATGGGATGGCCGATGTGCGCCATGTGCACGCGGATCTGGTGGGTGCGCCCGGTCTCCAGCGTGCATTCGACCAGCGCCAGCGCGGTGCCGAAGGAGCGGACGACGCGGTAGCGGGTGGCCGCGTGCTTTCCGCCGCCGCTGACCACGGCCATCTTCTTGCGGTCGGTGGAACTGCGCCCGATGTTGCCCTCGATCCGCCCCTCGCGGGGGGAGGGGACGCCCCAGACGAGCGCCCGATAGGTTCGGCTGAGCGTGCGGCCCGCGAACTGCTCGGTCAGCGCGTGGTGCGCCCGGTCGTTCTTGGCGACGACCATCAGGCCGCTGGTGTCCTTGTCGAGCCGGTGGACGATCCCCGGACGCCGCACGCCGCCGATTCCCGACAGGCTGTCGCCGCAATGGGCGAGCAGGGCGTTGACTAGCGTGCCGTCCGGATTGCCGGCGGCGGGGTGGACCACCATGCCCGCGGGCTTGTCGATCACCAACACGTCCTCATCCTCATAGACCACGTCCAGGGGAATGTCCTGGGCTTCGGGCTGTGCAGGTTCAGCTTCGGGTATGAAAACGTCGAAAGTTTGTCCGCGTTTGACCTTTACGGAGGGGTCCGTCACCGTCCGCCCGGTCCCGTCCTGCACGCAGCCGCGCTCCAGAAGCGCCTGCACGCGCGAGCGCGACAGGCCGGGAAGCCCCGCCGCCAGAGCCTTGTCGAGCCGCTGCCCGCCGGCATCGTCCGGAGCGGTCCAGCGGTGCCGCGCGCCTTCGCCGGTTTCGCCGTCCTCCGTTCCGGTGTATTCGTCGTCATCGTCGTCGATTTCGGTGCGTTCGGGCATCGTTCGGCAAAGCTCCTCACATTCGCGCGAGAGTGGACCCCAAACCGTGCAGTTCCTCAAGGCACTCATCGTCATCATGGGCGTGATGATCATCGCCGGCTTCGCGATCCTCGGCGTGGAACTCTACAAGCGCATCAACGATCCGGAGCGCCGGTCCGGCGCCGAAACCGAACGGGCCGCCGGTCCTGCGGGCAAGACGGAGGAGGTCGCGCTGGGCCTGCCGGCGGGCGCGCGCCTGGGAGACCCGGTGGCGGTGGGCAACCGCATCGTGTTCCGCGTCACCATACCGGACGCCGCGGACCGCCTCTATGTGATGGACCCGCGCACCGGCGCCGTCGCCGTGACCGTCACCACCGGAGCCGCCGCGCGATGAACACCGATGCCATGACCGCTCCATTCATCCACGACTTCCGCAGCGACAACGTGGCCGGCGCCGCGCCGGAGGTGATCAACGCTCTGGCCGCGGCCTCGGTCGGTTCCGCCGATCCCTATGGGCTGGACCCGCTGACCGCCGCCGTCACCCGCCGCCTGTCCGCCATCTTCGAAGCGGAGGTGACGGTGTTCCCGGTCGCCACGGGAACCGCCGCCAACGCGCTGGCCCTGTCGGCTCTGATCCCGCCCTTCGGGGCGGTCTACTGCCACCAGGACAGCCACATCAACGTCGACGAATGCGGCGCGCCGGAGATGGCCACCGGCGGCGCCAAGCTGGTGCCGCTGGCCGGGGAGGGCGGCAAGCTGACGCCCGCCACCCTGACCGCGGCGGTGGCCGGGGCGGGCATCGGCGTGGTGCACCGGGTGCAGCCCGCCGCCCTCAGCCTGACCCAGGCGACGGAGGCCGGCACGGTCTACCGTCCGGAGGAGGTGGCGGCCCTGTGCGACGCGGCGCACGCCCACGGCATGGCGGTGCACATGGACGGCGCGCGCTTCGCCAACGCGGTGGCCCGGCTGGGCTGCGCCCCGGCGGAGATGACCTGGAAGGCCGGGGTGGACGTGCTGTCGCTGGGCGGCACCAAGGGCGGCTGCTTTGCTGCCGAGGCGGTGGTGTTCTTCAACCCCGCCCTGGCCGAGGATTTCGGCTTCCGCCGTAAGCGGGCTGGGCATCTGGTGTCCAAGGGGCGCTTCCTGTCGGCGCAGTTGGACGCCTGGCTGGCCGATGGCCTGTGGCTGCGGCTGGCCCGCCACGCCAACGCCATGGCCGACCGGCTGTCCCAGGGCCTTGCCGCGCTGCCGGGGGCGGAACTGGCCCATCCGGTGGAGGCCAACGAGATCTTCGTGCGCCTGCCCGCCGCGGTGGCCGACGGGCTGGAGGCGGCGGGTTACCGTTTCTACCGCTGGGAGGGGGATCTGCTGCGTCTGGTCACCGCCTTCGACACGCCGCAGGCCGTCGTGAACTCTTTTCTGAAAATCGCAAAGGATCTGTCAGAAAAGGCTTGATCGGGTAGGGCGGGTTCGCTAAAACCCCGCCCACGCCGACGACGCCACGTCGTCAGACGACGAAAGACTGTCCCCTTCGTCTAGAGGC
Source organism: Azospirillum isscasi (assembly GCF_030849505.1). Classification (GTDB taxonomy): domain Bacteria; phylum Pseudomonadota; class Alphaproteobacteria; order Azospirillales; family Azospirillaceae; genus Azospirillum; species Azospirillum isscasi. Next base: position 32,343 of record NZ_JAUJFI010000042.1, read on the forward strand.
CTAGGACACCGCCCTCTCACGGCGGTAACAGGGGTTCGAATCCCCTAGGGGACGCCACTTTCGTTCGGCTGGCAACCGAGCATCGCCCGATGAAGGTCCCCTTCGTCTAGAGGCCTAGGACACCGCCCTCTCACGGCGGTAACAGGGGTTCGAATCCCCTAGGGGACGCCATCCTTTCCGGCATCAACGATCCACGGCCCGCCACTTCGGCGGGCCGTCGTCGTTTTGGCACATCCTCCCTCAGGTCTTGCGGATCAGGAAGGACATGGAGTCCGCCGTCTCGTACAGCGGCACGCCGCAGCGGCAGCGCAGCGCCGCGTAGTCGTAATCGCTGCCGCCGCATTTGTAGCAGCGCAGGGGCAGCCGGGTGCGCCGGTACAGCTCGATCCCGGCGATGTCCGCGTGCAGCGCCTTCACCTCCTCCGCCGTGAAGAAATCCTTGGACGCCAGATCCGCGGCCATGGCGTCGGTCAGGGGCGCTCCCGTCGCCCGGATGTGCTGGAGGGCGAGAAGCACCTGGAGGCTGGTGGCTGGCGGCTGTGGGTAATCGGAGCAGTAGGCCCGGTAGAGGCTGTGGTCCGGGTGCGAGGTGTGGATGTCCTCCAGGATGTACAGGCCGCCGCTCCGCAGATGGGGCAGGGACTGGGTCAGGCACCAGGCCTGATGCTGGGGGATGTGGCTGCCGTCCTCGATGATGAGGTCGAACCGGATGTCGTTGGCCCGCAGGCTGCGCCCGATGTGGTCGGGATCGTTCTGGTCGAACCGCACATACTGGATGTGGTCGTCCTGCGGCCATTCCGGCTGCGGTTCCAGGATGTCGGCGCCGATGATGAAGGCGTCCGGGAACTGGGAACGCAGCCAGCGGATCGAATCACCCCGGAACACCCCGTATTCCAGGATGATCCGCACCGGGCCCAGCGTCTGGAAGGCCTGACGGTAGGTGTCGATGTACTGGTGCCAGTAATGCTTGTCGGAATTTGTCCAGTCTGCGCTGCTCATCGGTGATCCCCGTTGCCGGCCTTGCCGCATGATACGGGAAAGGCCGGCGGGAACGCTTCACCGTTTTGCGGAGGCGCCCGTGCGGGTGGCGGTGCTCAACTCGGCCACCTCCTCCTGCCTTGCGGAGGGAAGGCCGGCGGAGCGCACCACGCCGGGGTCGTGGGGATGGACGCGGCGCGGATAGACGCTGTGAACCTTCACCACATAGTCCTGGGTCTCGCGGTAGGGCGGAACGCCCTTGTACTGGACCACGGCCCCCTCGCCCGCGTTGTAGCCGGCCAGAGCCAGGGTCACGTTCCCGTCGAAATAGGCCAGCAGCCAGCGCAGGTACTTCATGCCGCCGCGCAGGTTCTGTTCGGGGTCGAAGGGCTTGGTCACGCCGAAGCGCTCCGCCGTCTCGGGGATGAGCTGCATCAGCCCCATGGCGTTCTTTTCCGACACCACGTCCACGCGGTAGCCCGATTCCACGGCGATCACCGCCAGCACCAGCTCCGGGTCGAGGCCGTAGGTGGGGGCCATCTTGGCGACCATCGCGCGGATTTCCTTGGGCGGCATGCGGATCACGCCCCAGCGCACGCTCGGCGGCTCGCAGCGGTCGGGCGCCTTGCCCGTGGCCGCGGCGCTCCTGGTGCCGGCCGGCTTGACCATCTGCATGGCGTCCTCGTTGCCCAGCAGGGCGGCGCGGCGCAGCCAGGAACGGCCAAGTTCCTCGTCCTTCGACACGGCGCCCCGTCCCGCCATATGCATGCGCCCGGCGCGGTAGGCCGCCTCCGCGTAATCCTGACGGGCCGCCCGGCAATAGAGGGAGAGGGCCAGCCGCTCGTCGCGGTTCACGCCTTTCCCCACCTCGTAGCGCATCGCCAGCTCGTACTGGGCGCGGGCGCTGCCCTTGCTGGCGAGCGCCTCCAGGGCACGGACGGTGCGCTCGGACGAGCTTTGAAAAACCGGGGTCTGGGCCGCCGCGGGCAGGGCGGTCAGAAGGGACGCGAGCAGCCCGCCGGCGGCCAGCGCCGCCGCGGTTTTCGCCGTCCGGAACCGCCTTTCGCCGATGGGTGGAGGTGACCGGTCTTTCGGCGTATGCGGGAAGAAGGCCGTGCTAGCGCCAACGTCCGGCTGTCCGCGAAAGACGTAACGCGATATGGTCCGGGTCAAGAGAGGAAGCGGACCATAATGAAATAAGACTTCCGCTAAGGGACGGAAACGCCGCCTATACAGAGAAGAAGAACCGCTGGCAGCGGACCTGCGGATGGATGAATGAACGAATTCATCGTTGGCCATGGACATGGCTGTCCCGCAAAGGAGATTCGAGGTCGGTTGGTGAAAGCCAGCCGGCCTTTTCCTTTTGAGCAAAGTCATGAAGCCTCCCGTATGTCCGGAGACAATACATCGTCCCCGATCGAATGTTCCGGGAGCAATCGGACGATCCGCGGCATGTTAGAGGTAATCTCGCCAAATTGTGCAGGGTCCTAGCCTTTTTCCCAACTGGCAGCCCCAAGGGTGGGCCATTACGTACTGAAGGACCGACGATTGTCGTTGGAGAATCCGGTTATGCCCCGGGCGCATTCGGCGCAAGGCGGGGTCCGGAGCGATGGTTCGGGCGTTCCCAGACACGCCCGCAATGATCGGCACATCTTTCGGTACATAGGGAGGCAGCGTTCCACCGATGGCGAACCACGTCGCGAGTTCCTTGCGCCGTCCGGCAAGCAGCCCCGCGCCGCTCGACCCCGCCGCCCTCGAACCGGTGTTGGGAAAGCGCCGGGCGGACGAGGACGAGTTGAACGTTGCGAACGAGGCCGATGACGGCGCCGAGGCCGAGGACGCAGCCGAGGCGGAGGAGGTCTCCGCACCGCTGGCGCCCCCCGATCCGGCGGTCATCGCGCAGATCGAGGCGGAAATCCCCCGCCTGCGCCGTTTCGCCCGCGCCATGGTGCGGGACGCCACGCTGGCCGACGATCTCGTCCAGGAATGCCTGGAACGCGCCCTGTCGCGCCTGCATCTGTGGCGGCCAGGCAGCAACCTGCGCGCCTGGCTCTTCACGATCCTGCGCAACCTGCACATCAACGGCATCCGCCGCCGCCAGACCGTGGTGGACATCGACGGGGAAGGGCAGGCGGCCATCGGCGCCGCCCATGGCGGGCAGTTCGTCCGGCTGGAACTGCGCGACCTGAAGCGCGCGCTGGGCCTGCTGCCGACCGAGCAGCGGGAGGTGGTCCTGCTGATCGGGCTGGAGGGCATCTCCTACGGCGAGGCCGCGGACATCCTGGGCATCTCCATCGGCACCGTGAAGTCGCGCCTGTCGCGCGGGCGGCGCGCCCTGCGCCAGCTCATGGAAGGGCACAGCCCGACCGACGAGGATTGAGTCCTCACCGTTTCCGGGTGCCCGCACAGAGAAACCGGCAACGCTCCGGATGGGGCGTTGCCGGTCAGGTGCGAGGCTAACATCGAGAGGCTTTGGGGGTACTCGCGCATCCGGCCTTCCGAGACGCGATGGCCGGATGCGGGCGCTCGGCGGGAAAACGCCCGCCCGGAGAGGCCCGGGCGGGGCTGGGTCTAGCGGCGCCTGACCAGGCCCAGAATCAAACTCGCGGCGAACAGGACAAGGAAAAGGAAGAACAGGATTTGCGCGATGCCCGAAGAGGCCGACGCAACTCCGCCAAAACCGAGTGCGCCTGCGATCAGCGCGATGACGAAGAAAACAAGTGCCCAATAGAGCATCCTAACCTCCCTCGCTCGGTCCGAAGCGCGTGACGGCTCGTCCGGCGCGCAGTCTGTTGAACGTCCTACTCTGTGAAGAGCAATCAGTACTGTGCAGAACACGGCGTCCGACTGAAAGGTTCCCGGACGCCGCCGCCGCAAAGGGCTTTTTTTGGGTAGGGCGGGTTCCAAACGGGGGAGGACGATTCCGATACCGTTGCCCGATACCGCTGGCTTGACCGCAACAACGGCCCGCGACCGCTGTTGTCGGAGGCGCCGGCCTGCTCGGTTCCGGCCTTGCGGGCAAAAAGGCGCCGCGCCGCTCCGCCGGTGCGAGACGCCGTATCGAGAGAAGAGGAAGCCATGAACGCCAAACTGTCCCTCGCCGTTCTCGCCGCGACCCTGGCGGGCGCCCCCGCCGCGATGGCCCAGTCCTATCAGAACAACGCGCCGCCGATTCCCTACGAACGCTCCAGCCCGTCGGGCCTGCCGACCACCAGCCCGCAGGTGGAAAGCCTGCCCGGCACCCAGGTCGATCCCTGGGAGAACCGGACCCAGAACCGGATGCCCGACAGCCGCATGCCTGACCGGGCGACCAGCGGCAGCAGCGGCGCCGCGGGGGCCGCGGGCACCTATGGCAGCACCGGCACCTATGGGACTCCCGGCACCTACGGCTCCACCGGCACCATGAACAACGCCATGCCGAACAGCGGCGCCATGGGGACCACCGGATCGGCCACCGGCACCATGCAGGGCAACCGGCAGGTCATCATGAACGTCGATCCCAGCACGACCCGGCGCGCCGAGCGCGGACAGAACCGCAAAGAGCTGATGCAGACCTCGCTGCTGAACTACTTCAGCGCAGCCGGCTTCACCTCCGTCCGCGACTTCCGCAAGCAGGGCGAGAACTACATGGCGGAGGCCCAGTCGGCCAACGGCACCTGGAGCACTGTGCTTCTGGACACCAGCACCGGGACGATCTCCGAGGTCCGCTGATCCTTCCGCCGCCGCGGGTCAATCCATCAGCCGCGGCCAGGATCCCGTCAGGCGGCCATAGCCTGCCGGGACCGACGCATCGTACAGGGGCAATGGCTGGCGCAGCCGTTGCCCCGCGTCGCGTCCGAGGGTGCGCACCGCGGTCGCCAGCCGCCCGTCCGGCGGCCACGACCCGCCGGGGCTGAACGGCACCACCAGCGCAATCCCCTGGTCCAGCCGCCCGCCGTAGCGGCTTTGCCCGCCCTCCGGACCTTCCGTCCAGGTCAGATGGGCGGACAGGCGGATGCCGCCGTCGAAGGCGCGCATCAATTCCACCGTGCCGCCCCAGTCGCCGCCGAGATAGCGTCCCAGCCGCAGCACGCCCGTCGTGGCGGCTCCCGCCGCCTCCCAATAGACGCTGGCATGGCCGGTGTTCCGCCCGCTTTCGGAGGCGATGCGCAACGCTTCATCGGGCGGGCGTTTCCAGACGCGGTTCAGGTCCAGCCCCAGCGCCCAGCGCGCCGTCAGCGGGCGGTACAGCGCCTCCGCTCCGACACCGCCGAACATTTCCTCGAAATGGCCGATGGACAGGCGCGTGCTCCAGCGTTCGGCGGGAGCGGCCAGCCACGCGCCGTACAGCCGCTCCACCGCGGCGACGCGGTCGGCGTAGCGTGGCAGGTCGCTGCGCACCGGTTCCGCCGCCGGGATGGCGTTGGTGTCGAGGAAATGCAGGTTGTGGCCGGCGTTCACCCGCAGCCCGCCGCTGAGGACCAGCCCGCGCAGCGGCTCCGCCGTCAGCACCGCGTCGCTGTAGGTCCGCTGGACCAGCGGGGCGCTCTGTTCGAACAGGCTCGCCTCCACCGTCGGAGCCACGGTCAGGGCCACGCGCGCCGGCCACGCGGGGGGCGGGCCGGCGGACCGCTCGACGCGGGCGGTGCGTCCGATCTCCTCCGGGCTGCCGCGCTTGCGGGCGGCCCGCTCCACCTCGCGGCGCGACAGGGTGA
>NZ_JAUJFI010000043.1 GCF_030849505.1 Azospirillum isscasi
CAGCGCGTGGCGGCGGCCGACGAAGGCGTCCAGCGGCAGCCCGGCCAGCTCCGCCGCGCGGGCGTTGGCGAAGGCCACGGAGCCGTCGGGCCGCCCGATGGACACGCCGACCGGGCTCTGCTCCAGGATCGCGCGCAGGCGGCGCTCGCTGTCCGACAGGGCGTGCTCGCGCGAGCGGATGGTGGCGACGAAATAGTGCAGGGCGCGCGCCATGTCGGCGATCTCGTCCTGCCCGTGGGTGGGGATGGCGACGGACCGCCCGGCGGCCGAGGCGGTCATGGCGGTCTGGAGCCCGCGCAGCCGCCGCACCACGTTGCGGTGGATGTACAGGAAGATGCCGATGGCCCCCAGGATGGAAACCACGGCCATCGCCAGGATGGCGTTCTTGCCGTCGCGGATCACCCGTTCGAATTCGCCGGAGCGGGCGGCGATGTCCTGCTCGATGGACAGGAAATGGTCGGAGACGGCGCCGACCAGCCGGTCGGAGACGTTCTGGTTGCGGGCGATGGAGCCCTTGATGGCGCGGGCCAGCCCGATTTCCGTCAGGCGGCTGTTGAACAGGTTGTGCTCTCCCAGCCCCAGCGCCTCCAACTCGCGGTACAGCGGCTCCATGTCGAAGGCGGGGCCGGGGGGCAGGGCGGCCACGGCCTCCGCCGCGCGGTCCATCGCGGCGCGGTAATCCTGCCGCAGCCGGTCCACCCGCGCCTCGTGGTCGGCGCGGGAGGCGGCCAGCATCAGCACGATGGCGTGCCGGGCCTCCGCCGTCCACAGGGCGATCCGCCGCTCGGTGCCCTGGACCTCCTCCCACTCCCGCGGGGTCCGGGGGGCGGGGGTCTTTCCGCGCAGCGACTCCTCGGCGCTGCGGATGCGTTCGGCGAGCTGCATCAGCCGGCCGACCAGCCCGCCCGTCTCCGCGGCGGCGGCGAGCTGCCCCTCCACCTGGGTGTTCAGGGTCATCAGATTGGCGACCAGCTCGTTCTTGCGGCGCTGCAGCTCGGCCACGTCGGCCAGGTCGGTGCCGCGGTCGCGCAGCCGGTTCACCAGATCCTCCAGAAGGGCGATCTGGTCGCTCAGCCGGGCCATCACCGATTCGCGCACCGACTGGCTCTGCACGGCGACCAGGGCCGGGGCGTTGGCGGCCAGCGTGCCGCTCTGCTGGGCAAGCTGCGAGGCGTTGACGAGGCCCGGCACCTTGGCCGTGGCGATCTGCTCGAACCCCTGGTGGAAGCGGGCGAAGAGGGAGACGGCCACCACCCCGGTGGCGGCGGTCAGGCCGGCGATCACGGTCAGACCCGCCAGGATGCGGAACGCTACGCCCAACCGGGGAAGCCGCATGCCCGTGCCCCTTTTTTCGTCGTCCGATCCAGATAACACGGGCAATCGGCCCGGCGCAATTCACACCCCCGCCGCGCAATCGGGCGCGGGCGGTCCCGGCGGGCTTGACCCGCGCCGGTTGCCGGACCGAAGCTGATCCGTGGGTGGGCAGAAGGGGGGGCGGCGATGGGCTTGGTCCGGTCTTTCGCGCGGACGGCGGCGGTTGCCGCGGTCCTGGCGGCGGTCCTGGCGGTGGTGCCGTCCGGCAGCCCGCGGGCCGAAACGCTGGAGGACGTGCGGGAGCGCGGGCTGCTGCGCTGCGGCGTCTCGTCCAGCGGGGCCGGTCTGGCGGCGGTGGACGACAGCGGGAACTGGCGCGGCTTCTTCGTGGACATGTGCCGGGCGCTGGCCGCCGCCGTCGCGGGCAACGCCGACCGGGTGGAGTTCGTGGAGACCAACTCCGAGAACCGCTTCGCCATCCTGCGCAACGGCGAGGTGGACGTGGTGATGGAGGGAACCACCTGGACCCTGCAACGCGACGCCACCTTCGGGATCGATTTTCCGGCGGTCTATCTGTTCGACGGCCAGGGCTTCATCGCCCACCGCGCCCAGGGCGTCTCCCGCCTGTCCGACCTGCCGGCCGGGGCTTCCGTCTGCGTGCTCGAACAGACCACCACCCTGCGCAACCTGGAGGATTGGATGGCCCGCACCGGCGTGCGCTTCCGGCTGAAGCGGGTGCGCTCGACCGAAGGGGCGCTGTCCGCCTTCTTCAACCACCATTGCGACCTCTACACCAGCGACCGCATCGGCCTGTACGCCCAGCGCCTGCTGAAGGCCCCCGACCGCGACGATTACGTCATCCTGCCCGAAACGATCTCCAAGGAGCCGCTGGGGCCGATGGTCCGCCCGGACGAGCGGCGCTGGTTCGACATCGTGCGCTGGGTGTTCCTGTCCACCGTGCTGGCGGAGGAGAAGGGCATCACCGCCGCCAACGCCGCGCGGCTGAGGGAGGACCCGCAGGATCCGGAGGTGCGCCGGTTCCTGGGGGCCACGGCCGGCGTCGGCTGGGGGCTGGGGCTGGACGACGACTGGGTCTTCCGCGTGGTGACGCAGGTCGGCAATTACGGCGAGATCTTCGACCGCCATCTGGGCGCGGCCTCCCCGCTGGGCATCGACCGCGGGCTGAACGGCCTGTGGATGAACGGCGGCCTGCATTACGCCCCGCCGCTGGGGGGATGAGCCGGGCGGAGAGGAACGGCCCCGCTTTGCCGCCTTGCGGGATTGTCCGTGGCGCGGCTTCTCCCATGTTGTGGGGATGTTCGGCGAAAGGTTCGGCGAACGCTTCAAATCCGGGCAATCCGCCGCTATGGTGGCGCCTTCCGGGCGCCGCGCGGCCCGCTTCAGGCAGTTTCCCAGGCCATGACCAGACCCAACACCTACCGTTCCGGTCCCGACGAGCGCGGGCATTTCGGCATCTATGGCGGACGCTTCGTCGCCGAGACGCTGATGCCCCTGATCCTTGAGGTGGAGAAAGCCTACAAGGAGGCCAAGGCCGATCCCGCCTTCGAAGGCGGGATCCGCGAGCATCTCAAGCAGTATGTGGGCCGCCCGAACCCGCTCTACTACGCCGAACGCCTGACGGAGAAGCTCGGCGGCGCGAAGATCTACTTCAAGCGCGAGGAGCTGAACCACACCGGCGCGCACAAGATCAACAACTGCATCGGCCAGATCCTGCTCGCCCGCCGCATGGGCAAGAAGCGCATCATCGCCGAGACGGGCGCCGGCCAGCACGGTGTGGCGACCGCCACGGTCTGCGCGCTGTTCGACATGCCCTGCGTCATCTACATGGGCGAGACCGACATCGCCCGGCAGCAGCCCAACGTCTTCCGCATGAAGCTGCTGGGGGCGGAGGTGGTTCCGGTGACCTCCGGCGCGCGGACGCTGAAGGACGCGATGAACGAGGCGCTGCGCGACTGGGTGACCAACGTCTCCGACACCTACTACCTGATCGGCACCGCCGCCGGCCCGCACCCGTACCCCGCCATGGTCCGCGACTTCCAGTCGGTCATCGGCGACGAGGTGCGCGTCCAGATGCAGGAGCTGGAAGGCCGCCTGCCCGACAGCCTGGTCGCCTGCGTCGGCGGCGGCTCCAACGCCATCGGCCTGTTCCACCCCTTCCTGGACGACCCCTCGGTGAAGATGGTCGCGGTCGAGGCCGCCGGCCACGGCATCGACAAGGGGCCGCTGGCCCACGCCGCCTCGATCACCGGCGGTCGCCCCGGCGTGCTGCACGGCAACCGCACCTACCTGCTCCAGGACGAGGACGGGCAGATCCTGGAAGGCCACTCCATCTCCGCCGGCCTGGATTATCCGGGCGTCGGGCCGGAGCATTCCTGGCTGCACGACATCGGGCGCGTCGAGTACGTCTCGGCCACCGACCAGGAGACGCTGGACGCCTTCCAGCTCTGCGCCCGCACCGAGGGCATCATCCCCGCGCTGGAATCGGCGCACGCGCTGGCGGAGATCGTGAAGCGCGCCCCGAAACTGCCCAAGGACCACCTGATGGTGCTGTGCCTGTCGGGCCGCGGCGACAAGGACATCTTCTCCGTCGCCCAGCATCTGGGAGTGAAGCTGTGAGCGCCCCCAAGGATAATGGACGCATCGCCAAGCGTTTCGCCGCCCTGAAGGCGGAGGGCCGCGCCGGCCTCGTCACCTTCATCACCGCGGGCGACCCGGATCTGGAAACCTGCCGCGCCGTTCTGCACGGCCTGCCCGCCGCGGGCGCCGACCTGATCGAGCTGGGACTGCCCTTCTCCGACCCGATGGCCGACGGTCCGGCGATCCAGGCGGCCAGCCTGCGCGCGCTCCACGCCGGGACGACGGCGCGCAAGACGCTGGATCTCGTGCGCGGCTTCCGCGCGACGGACGCCGACACGCCGGTGATCCTGATGGGCTATTACAACCCGATCCACGCCTATGGGGTGGACCGCTTCCTGGCCGACGCCATCGCCGCGGGGGTGGACGGGCTGATCGTCGTGGACCTGCCGCCCGAAGAGGACGAGGAGCTGTGCATCCCGGCGCTGAAGGCCGGGGTGAACTTCATCCGTCTGGCGACGCCGACCACCGACGACAAGCGCCTGCCGGCGGTCCTTCAGAACACGTCCGGCTTCGTCTATTACGTGTCGATCGCCGGCATCACCGGCACGGCCAGCGCCGACAACGCCGCGGTGGGTGCCGCGGTGGACCGGCTGAAGCGCCACACCGACCTGCCGGTGGCGGTCGGCTTCGGCATCAAGACGCCGGAGCAGGCGGCCGACGTCGCCCGCGTCGCCGACGCGGCGGTGGTCGGTTCGGCCATCGTCACGCGGCTGGCCGACGGGCTGGACGCGGAGGGCAAGGCCCGTCCGGGTCTGGCCGAGGATGTGCTGGGCTTCGTCCGGGAACTGGCCGGCGGCGTGCGCGGCGCGCGCGTCTGAGAGCGCCGGCTGCGCGGGATATCAGGAAGAATTCGATGAACTGGCTTACCAACTACGTCCGCCCCAAGATCCGCGCCCTTTATGCCCGCAAGGAGGTTCCCGACAACCTCTGGCACAAGTGCCCGAGCTGCGAGGCGATGCTCTTCCACCGCGAACTGGAGGAGAACCTCAACGTCTGCCAGCATTGCGGCTTCCACATGCGGCTGGACCCGGTCAAGCGGCTGGCCTCGATGTTCGACGAGGGCGAGTACCAGACGGTCGAGCTGCCGAAGTCGGTGGTCGATCCGCTGAAGTTCCGCGACCAGAAGCGCTACACCGACCGCCTGAAGGAAGCCCAGGCCAAGACGGGCCGCCATGACGCCATCATCGTCGGCTCCGGCCTGATCGGCGGGCAGCCGGCGGTCGTCGCGGCCTTCGACTTCGGCTTCATGGGCGGCTCGATGGGCATCGCGGTGGGCGAGGGCATCCTGGCCGCCGCCCGCACCGCCATCGCCCAGGAGGCGGCGCTGATCGTCGTCCCGGCCTCGGGCGGGGCGCGCATGCAGGAAGGCATTCTGTCGCTGATGCAGATGCCGCGCACCACCATCGCGGTGGAGATGGTCAAGGAAGCCGGCCTGCCCTACATCGTGGTGCTGACCGACCCGACGACCGGCGGCGTCACCGCCTCCTTCGCGATGATCGGCGACATCCACATCGCCGAGAAGGGCGCGCAGATCGGCTTCGCCGGCGCCCGCGTGATCGAGAGCACGATCCGCGAGACCCTGCCGGAAGGCTTCCAGCGCTCCGAATACCTTCAGGAGCACGGCATGGTGGACATGGTCGTGCATCGCCGCGACCTGCGCCCGACCCTGTCGCGCGTCCTGGCCCTGCTGATGCAGCCGGTCCTGGCCGTCGCGGCGGAGCCGCTGCCGGTCCCGCCGGCCGTCCAGCCGGACGAGCCGCGCAGCCAGGCCGAGGCCGCCGACGAGACCCCGCCCCAGGCGGGCGCCGAGAAGGCCGGCTCCGAGCAGGCCGGCGCCGGCCAGCCGGCCTGATCCCGCGATGTCGCTCGCCGATCCGGTTCTCGACCGGCTGAAGGGCCTCCACCCCAAGGTCATCGACCTGTCTCTGGACCGCGTGCACCGGCTGCTCGCCGCCCTGGACCATCCGGAGCGGCGCCTGCCGCCGGTGGTCCATGTGGCGGGGACCAACGGCAAGGGCTCCACGATCGCCTTCCTGCGGGCGATGCTGGAGGCCGCGGGGCTGCGGGTGCATGTCTACACCTCGCCGCACCTCGTGCGCTTCCACGAGCGCATCCGGCTGGCCGGGGCGCTGATCGGCGACGACCGGCTGGCCGCCCTGCTGGAGGAGTGCGAGGCCGCCAACGGCGGCGGGCCGATCACCTTCTTCGAGGTGACGACGGTCGCCGCCCTGCTGGCCTTCGCGCGCGAACCGGCGGACGTGGTGCTTCTGGAAACCGGGCTGGGCGGGCGGCTGGACGCCACCAACGTGGTGGAGCGTCCGGCGGTCACCGCCATCACGCGCATCTCCTACGACCACCGCCAGTTCCTGGGCGACACGCTGGAGGCCATCGCGGGCGAGAAGGCCGGCATCTTCAAGCCGGGCGTTCCCGCCGTGATCTTCCCGCAGCCCGCGGAGGAAGCCGCCCGCACCCTGGCCGCCCGCGCGGAGGTGGCGGGGGCGCCGGTCCATGAGTGGTCGGTCGCGCCGACCGACGGCGGTTTCCGTTTCGAGAGCGCCCGCCGCCGCATCGACCTGCCGCTGCCGGGGCTGGCCGGGGCGCACCAGATCGTCAACGCCGGGGTGGCGCTGGCCTGCCTTGACCATCTTCCGGTCGTGGTGGATGACGCGGCGGTGCGCCGCGGCCTCGCCGCCGTGGAGTGGCCCGCCCGCTTGCAGCGGCTGACCCGCGGCCCCCTGGCCGACAGCCTGCCCGCGGGGTGGGAGCTGTGGCTGGACGGCGGCCACAACGATTCGGCGGGCGAGGTGCTGGCCGTCCAGGCCGCGCGCTGGGCGCAGGAGGAGCCGGAGCGGCCCCTGCTGCTGGTCTACGGCATGCTGTCGAGCAAGGAGCCGCGGGAGTTCCTGGGCCCGCTGGCGCCCTTCGTCACCGCCGCCCGCACCGTCGCCATCCCCGGCGAGGAGGCGTCGCTGACGGCGGAGGACACCGCTGCGGCCACCCGCGCCTGCGGCATCGCCGACAGCGCCGCCGCCGCGGACGTGGCGGGCGCCCTGGAAAGCCTGAAAACGGAAAGCCTGAAAACGGAAAGCCTCAAGGGGCGGGTCACCGGCCCGGCCCGCGTGCTGATCTGCGGGTCGCTCTATCTGGCGGGCACGGTCCTGGCGGAAAACGGCTGAGAGTGAAGGGCTGAGTTCGCGGGCCGGGCAGGCGGGGGGCTCAGCGCCCCTGCTTGCCGTCCAGCTCCAGCATGTTGCGCAGAGCGGCGAGGGTCTTGCCGAGCGTTCCCGAGTCGTCCTTGGCGGCTTTCTTTCCGGACTCCTTGCCCTCGGCTTCCTTGCGCGCCGTGGGGGTCTCCGCTGGGCCCTCCGCGGGCTTGGGCGTCTCGGGCTCCTTCACCGGGAGCATCTCAACAAGGTCCAGGGGTTCCTCCGCCTCGTCCGCCTCGTCCGGCCCCGGTTCGCGGCGGGGCAGCGGCTTGAAGCCGGGCATCGGGTCCGGGGCGGGACGGGTGGGCGCCTCGCTCTTCCAGGAGGGCGGGGGCGGATCGTCCAGATCGCTTTCCGCTTCGACGAGCGCGCGCAGGGCGCGCAACGCCTCCTCCATTTCCTGTTCCTGGGCGGATTTGCGGATGACGGGGGCGTCTTCCGGCTCCGCCTCGTCCTCTTCCTCCTCCTCGATTTCCTCCTCGACCGGATCGTCGTCGGCGATGTCGAAGACCGGCTTGCGCGACCGGCCGAACAGCGGAGTCACCACGCCGTCCCTCCGGTCGTCGTCCTCGCCGTCCGCAATGCCGTCGTCCGGCCTTTCGGCTTCCTCCTCGTCGCGGTCGGCGGCGGCCTTCTGGACCATGCTGCGCAGGGCGGCGATGGTGCGGTCCAGCGGTTCGCTGTCGGTGGGGGCGGGGTCGCGCTCCCACGGCGGCGCGGCCTTGTCCGGATCGCGGATGGCGAAGGCGAGGATGTCGTCGTTGGACGGTTCCGCGTCGTCCGGAATGTCGTCGTCCGGAAGATCGTGGTCCGGAAGATCGTCTTCCGGCTCGTCGTGTTCCGGCTTGCCGGCGGCGTCCCGGATCGAAAAGGCCGCCGGCCCGGGCGGGGGAGACGGCGGGGGAGGCGGCGGTGCATCCTCCGCACGGTCCGCAAGGGCGCCGTCGCCGCGGCCATCCAGAATGCTGCGCAGCGCCGCGATGGTGCGGTCGAAGGAGCGGTCGTCGTCCGGATCATCCGCCGCCGGGCGGTTCACCCGGGCGGCCGGAGGCGGCGGGGCGATGGCCTCGACCCGCTCCGGTTCCTCGCCGGTGTCCCGGTCCTCGTCCCGGTCCGGGAGATCCCAGTTCCGGGTGCGCCACTCCTCCAAGTCGTCGTCCGGCTCGTCGTCCGGCTCGTCGTCCGGCTCGCCTTCGTCGTCGTCCCAGCCCGGGGCGCCGTCCCCGGCCTCGTCATGGCCGGCGAGGTCGGCGAGGGAGACCGGCTCCCACAGCGGACGGCGGCCCGATTCGGGAGTGGAGCCGCCGTCCGCGATCAGCCGTTCCAGCTCCATGTCCAGCGTCGGGGAGTCGGCCCTTGCGGCTGCCGGCGCGGGCGCGTCCTCCGCTTCCGGCTCCTCCTCCGGTCCGCCGCGGGTCCGCACCGCGTCGAGCAGCCCTTGCAGGGCGGCCAGCGGCCCGGCGAAGGACGGGCTTTCCTCCTCCATGGCCATCGCCGGCACGGGCGTGGCGAAGGGCGGGGGCGCCGGGCGGCTTTCGGTGTCGCGGGAATTGCAGCGCGAGCAGCGGTAATGGGGGGCGATGGACAGGACGGGGTAGTTGGGTCCGAACCGCCGGTTCATGTCCGCGCGCGGCAGCACGCCCTCGTGCCCGCAGGCCCGGCAGCGGACGTGCACATCGACCTCGATGTCGCGCAGGTAAAGCATGCGTGCCATGGGCGCAGTATACGCAGCGGCGTTCCCAAGCCCAGCGGATTCGGCCCGCCGCGCCACGCGCCGCGCCGCTGCCGGCGGTGACCTTTTCGGTACGCCATCCTATCGGGTCGCCGGAGACGGGCCAGGGACGGGCCGGAGACGGATGGTTGGCAATTCGCGGCGGAGCCGCTATGTTCAGCGCCGTGGCCCCGTAGCTCATCTGGATAGAGCGACGGTTTCCTAAACCGTAGGCAGCTGGTTCGAGTCCAGCCGGGGTCACCATGGCCTCCTTCCGCGACCGGCTCCGCCGTCCGCCGGTCCCGCCGTCCGATGGAGAGCCCTTCCGATGACCGCCGCCCTATTGCAGGACGCCGTTCTCGTCACCGGTGCGGGCCGCCGCGTCGGGCTGCATCTGGCCGGACGGATGATGGCGCTGGGCCACCCCGTGATCGCCCATTACCGCACGCCCACCGACGACGTGGAGCGGCTGCGCGCCGCCGGGGCGGTCTGCCTCCAGGCCGATCTGGCCGATCCGGACGGCGGGCCGCGGCTGGCCCAGGCCGTGCGGGCGGCGGCGGGCAGCCTGCGGGCGGTGATCCACAACGCCTCGGCCTTCGAGGTGACGGCGGCGGACACCGCGGACGCGCTGCGGCAGCTCGACCTCTTCCACGCCGTCCATGTGCGGGCGCCCTTCGCGCTGAACCGCGAACTGGCGCCACTGCTGCTGGCCTGTTCGGCGCGGCGGGCCGACATCGTCCACATCACCGACATCTACGCCGACAATCCCAACCCGGCCTTCGACGCCTATTGCGCCACCAAGGCCGGGCTCCAGAACCTCGCCTTGTCCTTCGCCAAGCGGCTGGCGCCCAAGGTGAAGGTCAACACCGTCCAGCCGGGGCCGATCCTGTTCAAGGAGTGGCACGGCCCCGAGGCGCGGGCGCGGGTGCTGTCAGAGACGCTGCTCGGCGAGGAAGGCGGGGTGGAGGCCATCGGCATGGCGGTGGAGGCCATCCTCGTGAACCACTATCAGACCGGCGCCGTCGTCGCGGTGGACGGTGGCCGGCGCCTCGCCTAGCCGGGCCGAGCCGGCGCGGCAGCCGGGCACGGCAGTGGCGCACAGCGCGCCCCGCGGCGACGGGACGGGGCGCCCGGTCAGCAGCGCGGCGATCTCTTCGAAGGGGGCGGCCAGATAGGCGTCCGGGCGCAAAGCCGTCAGGCCGTCCGCCGGGACCGGATGGCTCACCCGCCCGATCAGGTCGATGTCGGCGGGGCGGTCGCGGGTCTTGCAACGGGGGTGCGCGCGGTCGCGGCCCAGAGCCAGTTCGATCCCCACGCACAGGCTTTTGCAGCGGACCGGCTCCAGGGCGCTCGGCACATAGGCGCAGTAATTGACGAAGGGATGGGCGCTCGCCATGCCGACCGGGGCCGTGCGGTAGAAGCGGCTGAGCAGGACGCAGCCGAAAGCATCGGCCAGATGGGCGGCGATCCGCGCCGCGTTCAGGTCCGGGTCCAGGTTCGTTCCGATTCCCAGGATGTAGCCGGCCGGCGGCAAAGGGGCGGAGGGGATCGGAATCAGGGCATCCATAAGCGTTCCGTTGATCGGGATGTGCATGGGAAAGATGTGAAATCCGGAAGACGCGGTGCCGTCTAATCGTTACGAACTGATCATTCCGGGCGGCAAATATGAACGAATTTCGATATACATTCCCGTATATGAAAATTCATACGGGGTTTTTTACAGAATTTTCGTTTGATCGTTCGCGGAAAGCAATCATGATAAAGGTTGCATGACCGAATTGCCGACGGTTAACCGATATGGCCGATAGAGTTGTTCTTCGTCTTGCCACCCTGGCGTTGTTTGTTCTTGCCGGCACGGCAATCGCCGGAACGCTGCCGGCGCCGACGGAAAAGCCGGTCCTGGTCGTGTCGGGCCTGATCGGGGCGACGAACCGCGACGGCGCGGCGGTCTTCGACCGTCCGATGCTGGAGGCGCTCGGCACGGTGTCCTTCACCACCGCCACCCCCTGGTACAAGGAGCCGGTGACCTTCGAGGGGGTGCCGCTCGCCCGCCTGATGGAGCGGGTGGGGGCGCGCGGCGAAACGCTGGTCGCCACGGCGCTGAACGACTACACCGGCGAAATTCCCATGGACGACGTGCGGAACCGCAAGGTGATCCTGGCGCTGAAGCGCGACGGCGCCTACATGCCGGTCAGCGACAAGGGGCCGCTGTTCATCGTCTATGATTTCGACCATGATCCGGAAGCGAACCGGCAGAAATATTATGGACGCTCGGTCTGGCAGGTCGCCCGGCTGACCGTGAAGTGAAGGCACGCTCCGTGAGTCCTTCGACCAAGACCGCCCCGGGAAGAGGCGTGCGGCTGGCCCGCCTGCTCGGCTGGGCGTCGGAGGACCGCACCCGCCGCCTGGGGTTCTGGCTGGCCATCCTCACCGGCGGCTTCGGGCTGGCCGCCGCCTACCTCTCGCTGCTGGTGGTGAACTACGGCGAGGCGCTGCGGGGGGCCGCGCCCTACAACTTCGCCTGGGCCGCCGGCCAGACGGTGGGTGAGGTGACACGGCTGGAGCAGCGCATCCTGGCCAGCGCGCTTCCCGGAACCAACGTCGATGCGGAGGAGGTTCAACTCCGCCTGGACATCGTGCGCAACCGTATCGGCGTGCTGGGGCGGGGGCAGGCGTCCCTCTTCATGGACCGCTACCCGCAGCACCGGCGGACGGTGACCCGGCTGGAGGAGGCGCTGAGCCGCGTCGGCGTCATCCTGGCCGGCCCGCTGCCGCCGGCGGACAAGGCGGTCGCCGCCCTGGCGGTGCTGGAGCCCATCGACCGCGAGCTGAACGCCTTCGCCTCCGTCGCCGCCCAATTCGGCGGGGAGCTGGTGGACGAGGGGCACGACCACCTGCTCTACCTGCACGGGCTGTTCTCCGCGCTGGCCGCCGGTCTGGCGGTCTGCGGCGTGCTGTTCATCACCGTGCTGCTGATCCAGAACCGGACCGTCCGGCGGGCGCACGACCGGATGGAGGCGATGGCCGGCGCCCTTCAGACCGCCATCGCCCAGGCGGAAGAGGCCAGCCAGGCCAAGACCCGCTTCCTGGCGACCATGAGCCACGAGCTGCGCACGCCGCTGAACGCGATCATCGGCTTCTCGGAGCTGATCCGCGACGATGGAGACATGCGGGGCGACATGCGGGGCGACATCCGCGGTGACGCCCGCCCCGGCGCCCCCGGAAGCACCCGGGAACACAGCCGCCGGGAACACAGCCAGTATGCCGGCTACATCCTGACCAGCGCCCGGCACATGCTGGGGCTGGTCGTCGACATCCTGACGGTGGCCCAGATGGAATCCGGCCATGCCAACCTGACCTTCGATTCGGTGGACCCGCGCAAGGCGGTGGGGACCGCCATCGCCACGGTGCTGGGCACCCAGGCCGGGCGCGGGCGGACCATCCGGACGGCGGCGGGGGCGGTCTGGCCGGTGCTTCAGGCCGACGAGCGGGCGGTGCGGCAGATGCTGCTGAACCTGCTGTCCAACGCCGTGAAGTTCAGCATCGCCCCCTCGGCGATCGAAGTGCAGACGTGGCGGGACCCGCAGGGGGGCTTCGTCATCGCCGTGCAGGACCAGGGCATCGGCATGACGGCGGAGCAGATTGAAAAGGCCACCCAGCCGTTCTATCAGGCGGAGGAGGGTGCGACGCGCCGCTTCCAGGGGTCGGGGCTGGGGCTGAGCATCGTGAAGAGCCTGATGGAGGCGCATGGCGGCCTCCTGCTGCTCGAAAGCGCGGCGGGAAGCGGCCTCCGGGCGTCGATCCATTTCCCGGCGGAACGGGTCGGCGGTCCGCCGCCGCAGGACGCGGCGGACCGGGAGTAAGGCAAAAAAGAAAGAAGGGATCGGGTTTTATGACGGTGCATGCAAATGTTCTCGCCCTCGTGCAGGAGGCGATGGAGGCGCGCCGGTCGAACGAGGCGCTCGACACGCCGCTGGACGCCGCGGGCGAGGCGGCCATGATCGACGCCGCGGCGCGGAAGGTCGAGGAACTGCTCGACGTGCTGCGGATCGACCATCGCAACGACCACAACACCCGCGACACGCCGCGCCGCGTCGCCAAGATGCTGGTGCGGGAGCTTCTGAAGGGCCGCTTCACGCCGCCGCCGGAACTGACCGAGTTCCGGAACGCCGAGGAGTTCGACCACCTGATCGTCACCGGGCCGATCGCCGTGCGCTCCACCTGCGCGCACCATCTGATGCCGATCTACGGCACGGCCTTCATCGGCATCCTGCCGGCCAAGGGCGGCAACATCCTGGGCCTGTCCAAGTACGACCGGATCGTCGACCACTTCGCCGCCCGCTTCCAGATTCAGGAGGAACTGGTGAAGCAGATCGGCAACTTCATCGTGGAGGCCACCCGGCCCCGCGGGCTGGCCGTGCGGATCAGCGCCGTGCACATGTGCAAGACCCACCGCGGCGTGCGCGCCGGCCACGACAGCCGGATGGTCAACAGCTCCTTCCACGGCGAGATGCTGGAGTCGCGCGACCTGCGCGAGGAGTTCCTGAGGGAGTGCACGACGCTTGAGCGCTCCGCCCGCTGAGCGGACCGCGGCCCCTGTCTCCGGGCCGTGCTCCGGCATGGCGGGGGCGCCTTTGGCGGCGGCGGCGCTGATGATGGCGGCGTCGCTCGCCCTGGTGCTGACCGCCGGGGCGCTGGCCCGCGAGCTGGGCGCCCGCTACGGCGCGGCGGAGGTGCTGTTCCTTCGCTTCCTGCTGTCTCTGGCGGTGGTCGCCCCGGCGGCCTTCGCGATGGCCGGGCGGCGCGCCCTGTCGGTCACCCGGCCCGGCGGCCATGCGGTGCGGGCGCTGAGCGGCGTCGGGGCGGCGCTGCTCTTCTACGCGGCGACCCAGCACCTGCCCTTCGCCGATCTGGTCGCCCTGTCCTACGCCGCGCCCCTGTTCGTGGTTCTGCTGTCCGGCCCGTCCCTCGGCGAGCGGGCGGGGACGGCCTCCGCCCTCTGCGTGGCGCTGGGGATGGCCGGGGTCTTCCTGATCGCCCCGCCGGCCCGGCTGGAACCGTGGAGCCTCGCCGCGCTGGCCATGGCCTTCCTGAACGCGGTCTGCATCCTGGCCACCCGGCGGACGGCCCAGGGCGACGGGCCGGCGGCCACCGGGCTGGTCTTCGTGCTGGCGGGGTGCCTGCTGACCGCTCCGGCGGCTCTGCTGACGGGATTCCGGATGCCGGACGCGGCGGATTGGCCGGCCTTCCTTCTGCTGGGCGTCGCGGCGGGGGCGGCGATCCTGCTGAACGCCGCCGCCTTCCGCCGGGCGCCCGCGGCGGTGCTGGCGCCCATCGACTATCTGGGGATCGCCGCGTCGGCGGCCATCGGCTTCCTGTGGTGGGGGGAAAGCCCGTCGCCCGCCGTCCTGCCGGGCGGGCTGCTGATCGCCGCCGCCGGGCTGGGCACCCTGTGGGCCGGCGTGCGGCGGAAGGGCTGACGGCCGGAGAGGGCCGGCCTTCCGCCTACCCCACCGTGATCCGCCGCACCGCGGCCTTCGTGGCGCGGGCAAGATCCGCCGGGGCCAGGGCGATCTGCAGGCCGCGGCGCCCGCCGTTGACGACCATTTCCGGCAGGGCTTCGGCGCTGGAATCGATGAAGGTGGGCAGGGGCTTGCGCTGGCCCAGCGGGCTGATGCCGCCGACCATGTAGCCGGTGGTGCGCTCCGCCAGGGCGGGGTCGGCCAGATCGGCCTTCTTGGCCCCGGCGGCGGCGGCCAGCGCCTTCAGGTCCAGCTTCGCCGCGACGGGAATGACGACGCAGGCCAGCGCCTTCGGCTCCAGCTGGACGATCAGCGTCTTGTAGACCACCGCCGGGTCCAGCCCCATGGCCGCCGCGGCGTGCAGGCCGATGGCGTCCGCCGAGGGGTCGTATTCGTACTCCATCAGGCGGTGCGCGATCCCCGCCGCCTTCGCCGCGTTCACCGCCGGTGTGACCTTCGCCGCCATGATGCCCCTGCTCCCCCGTACGCGGATTCGTGCTTTCGCACCGGGACCTTAGCAGACCGCTCCGCCAAGGGGGAGAGGGGGGCGGGCGGGCGGGGGGCCTGCCGCGGTGCACCCCTTTCGACGCCGCAATTTTGCCCGAATTGCGCCGGTGTTCATGCCAACGCGCCTTGGACAGACGGGCCGCCTGCCGCGATTCTGACCGCCGGCCCGCTTCCCGGTCGGAGAGTTGGAGAATCATGGTTCCTCGCACGCTGCTCGTCGTCGATGACGATCCCACCCTGGAAGGCCGGGTTCAGGACGTCCTGCCGGTGTGCCGGATCGTCGCCGCGGGCGGCGTGGCGGACGCTTTGGAGGCGGTGCGGGCGCACCGGCCCCCGGTGGTGGCGCTGTCGGTCGATCTGGCGCGGCTCCACCCGCCGCAGGACGGCGACGGCTCCGGCGACGGGCTGGACGCGCTGTCGCTGATCCTGGGGGTGGCGCCGTCGATCAAGGTCATCGCGCTCGCCCCGCGCGACCAGCGGGTGCTGGCGGTGCGCGCCGTGGCCCGCGGTGCGCACGAGGTGTGCGGCAAACCCATCGACGCGCAGGAGTTGGCCGGGGTTGTGCAGCGGGCTTTCCAGCGCGCCGACCTGGAGTTGGAGGGGCGCCGGCTGGCCATCGGGGACGCGCCGCCGACCCTGCGCGTCCTGCGCGACGAGACGGAGCGGCGCGCCCTGCTCGATTCGCTGGCCCGCTCCGGTGGCAACCTGTCGGCGACGGCGCGCCTGCTGGGGGTCAGCCGCCCGACGCTCTACAGCCTGCTGCGCCAGCACGGCATCCGCGCGGAATAGCGCGGCGCCAGCTCACTCCGCGCGGGAGCCGGGGTTGCCGATCATCGTCAGGAACTCCCGCCGGGTCGACGGGTCGGTGCGGAAGGCGCCCAGCATCCGGCTGGTCACCATGGTGACCCCGGTCTTGTGCACGCCGCGGGTGGTCATGCACTGGTGCTGCGCCTCGATGACCACGGCGACCCCTTGGGGCTGGAGCACCTGATCGATGGCGTTGGCGATCTGCGCCGTCATCTTCTCCTGGATTTGCAGGCGCTTGGCGTAGGCGTCCACGAGGCGGGCGAGCTTGGAGATGCCGACGACCCGGTGGCGGGGCAGATAGGCGACGTGCGCCTTGCCGATGATCGGCACCATGTGGTGCTCGCAATAGGATTCCAGCCGGATGTCGCGCAGCACGACCATCTCGTCGTAGCCGTCGGTCTCCTCGAAGGTGCGCTTGAGGATTTCTTCCGGATCGATGGTGTAGCCGGCGAAGAATTCCTCGTAGGAGCGGACCACCCGGTCCGGCGTGCCGGCCAGCCCCTCGCGCGACGGATCGTCGCCGGCCCAGCGGATCAGGGTGCGGACGGCCTCTTCCGCTTCGGCACGGGTCGGGCGCGGGGGCTCGGTCTGGATGGCGCCGGTGGAATGGCCGGGGCCGCGGAGGATGTTGTCGGCGTGCGGGGTCTTGGAAGCCGTCACGGGGCGAAGCCTTTCGATTCCTGGTCCTGGTGCATGGGTCCTGGTGCATGGGTCCTGGTCACATGCGGGCCGGCGCTGCGGCACCCGATGCCAGAGCCGGCTTGTCAGGTATACATACGACCGGCAGCGCACCCGGATCACGGGAATCATCGGGACGGCTGACGGATGGCAGATCGGAGTATGGCGCAAGTGGTGCCGAACGCCTCACAGTCAAGGCGCCTGGGTCGGCCTTTCAGCGCACCCTGCGGCGATTGGTTGCACGCCCCGGGTGGAATTTCAACGCTGTTCGCCGGGGCGGCGGCGTCAGTTGAGCTGGCGGGGCTGGTGCGGGCTGTCCAGCGAGAAGGCGGGGACCGCCACGTCGAAGGCTTCGCCGTCCCCCGTTTCGAATCGGTAGGACCCGACCATGATGCCCGACGGCGTGGGCAGCGGCGTTCCGCTGGTGTATTCGAAGCTTCCGCCGGGTTCCAGCACCGGCTGTTCGCCCACCACGCCCGGCCCGCGGACCTCCTGCACGCGCCCCAGCGCGTCGGTGATGTGCCAATAGCGTGTGCGCAGCCGGACGGTTTCCTGGCCTTCGTTCTCGATCCGGACGTGATAGGCCCAGACATAGCGGCTTTCGGCGGGCATGGACTGCTCGTCGAGGAAGACGGGCTGGACGGTGACGCGGATCGCGCGGGTGACTTTCGTGTACATGGCGGCACTCCCGGCCCAGAGAATAGGGGCGGGGGAAAGCGCCTGTCCAGTGGCGGAGCGGGGGACACCCCCTCCGGATGCCTGGCGCGGTGGGACGGGTGCTGCGGCGATGCATGTGGGACACACCGGGAAGCCATGCGCGCAGGGTGGGTTCCGGTCCGTCCACGATCGCTTGAACCCCCTGTCCGCTGATGATATATGCGAGGTCCCCGCAACGGCCGATGAGCCTTGCCCATGTCTCGTCCGCACACCATCAGCATCCGACGACGACGCCACTCCGCGCTGCGCGCGGGTGCGGCCGTCCTTGGGTCGCGTGCGGACGCTTCGGGTTTCCGCCGGCACTGATCCGGCGCTCCCCCGGCGCGGCGGCGCGGTCCGCCTCCGACCACAGTCCTTCTGCCGGGAAGCCCCTGACATGATGATCTCCCTGGAAGAGCCGCGGCACGACGCGGCAATCGAAGCCCTGCTCGACCGGTCCTTCGGCCCGGATCGTTTCAAGAAGACCGCCTACAAGCTGCGGGAGGGTGTCGCCCCGATCCCGGAACTCGGCTTTGTCGCCATCGAGCATGACGAGTTGGGCAACGAGATCCTGGAGGGCACGATCCGCTATTGGCCGGTGACCATCGGCGGCACGGTGCCGGCGCTTCTGCTTGGCCCGATCGCGGTGTCGGACCGGCTGCAGGGTGGCGGGCTGGGCAGCAAGCTGATCCGGATGAGCCTGAACAAGGCGGCGGCTCTGGGCCACCGGGCGGTGATCCTGGTGGGTGATGCGCCCTATTACGCACGGTTCGGTTTCACGCGGGATCTGACTCTGGACATGGCTCTGCCGGGTCCGGTGGACCTCGACCGTTTCCTGGGCCTGGAGCTGGTCCCCGGCGCCCTGGCCGGTGCCGCCGGTATGGTCAGCGCCCCGGCTGCCGACGAAGGTTGCGCGGCGCCCGCTGGCGAGGCTGTCCTGACGGAGACCTCGGGCGGCGCCCTGTTTCCGCGTCTGATCACCCCCTTGGTCTCGGTTTTCGCCGCGGCCCCGCGGGAACTTGCGGAATCCCGTCTGTGGCATGCTCGAACCGCTTGAAAGCGGCGGAAGCGTCGCCTATAAACATGCGGCGCGCGGGTGTAGCTCAATGGTAGAGCAGAAGCTTCCCAAGCTTACGACGAGGGTTCGATTCCCTTCACCCGCTCCAAACTTTCCTTGAAAATCAGAAACCTGCTGAAACCTGCGATTCAGGTCATACAGGCGTTCGGGGTGGCCGCGGATTCTCATCCGACGGCCCAAACCCCGTTTTCTCAAGCACAGAGTTTTTACCGGCGCTTGCCGTTGTCAGAGGTCAAGGCGCCCACCGCCGCACCCGCCGCACCGCCGATCACGCCACCCATCACGGCGCTGCCGCCCGTCAAGGCACCGACCGCCGCACCGCCCGCCGCGCCGATAGCGCCGCCGGAAAGCGTGCGCTGCTCGCGGTGGCTGAGGTTCGAGCAGCCCGCCAGAACAAGGCCGCCAACCAGGATCACTGCCAGTTTCTTCACCATGGTCCTACCCGTTTTCTTCCCTGCATTCTTGGGTGGCCGTCCGTCCTGAAGACCGGCGGCCAAGCTTGCGCTCGTGACGCATGCTTACGGATCAAACACGTTTTTGCGTGTGACTATTCCGGGGTAGGAAACCGCCATTCCCACCCCAAAGAGGGTAGGGGGCGGAGCAGGCCGCCGCCGCATCGGGCCGGCATCCAAGACATTGGAGACATCGGCGAGAACATCGGCGGGATACATCGGAAACGGCTAAAATTTTCTTCAATGACTTTGGTTATTGCTTGTTTACCTTTTGCTGCGTCGAAACGTTCCACAATGGCCGGCACAGTTTCCCCTTTACAACATCCATGCCGCATGGAAGGTTAAGTGTCGTAACGACCTGCGCGACACGAAGGACGCAGGCTCACCGGAAACGTTCCAGGATGCCCACCATGCTGCACCCCTCCAGGCCGCAGGCCCTTGCCGTCACTCCGGCCAGCCGTCCGAGTGACCGCCGCGAACGGCACCCGTTGCAGCCGGTCAATGGTCTTCCCGGCGCCCCCGCTTTCGAACGGTCGGACGCCGCCACCCATCCCACCGCCCATTCCGCTTCCCAGATCCGGGCGGTTTCCGATCCGGAGCCGCTCGCCCGGGTCATCCATATGGCGACCACCGGCGTGTGGGTGGTGAAGCGCCATGGCCGGATGGTGGAGATCGGCGGGCGGTACCACTGGGATTGCCAGCGCGAACTGGCCTCGGATGCCCGGCGCGCGGGCGTCGCCCTGTCCGATCTGGTCGTGAACACCGGCAGCCACGTCTGAACCGGCGACGGGAACCCTGGCAGCAAAAAAGGAGCGGCGCTTGTGGGCGCCGCTCCTTTGCGGTTCGGAGACCGGCCATGGGCCGCGTCAGCGTTCCATGGTCACCGCCTTGATGGTCTCCACACGGATCTCCTCGGTCAGCCGCTCCTTGTAGGCGGCGAATTCCGGGGTGGTCTTGACCTTGTAGGACCGCGGGTGCGGCAGCTCGATGGGGATGTCGCACTTGATGCGGCCCGGGCGGGCCGACATCACCACCACGCGGCTGGCCATGAAGATCGCCTCGTCGATGTCGTGGGTAACGAACATCACCGTCTTGCGGTCGGCCTCCCAGATGCCCAGCAGCAACTCCTGCATCAGCTCGCGCGTCTGGTGGTCCAGTGCGCCGAAGGGCTCGTCCAGCAGCAGCATCTTCGGGTCGTTGGCCAGCGCGCGGGCCAGCGCCGTGCGTTGCTGCATGCCGCCCGAAAGCTGGGCCGGGTGGTGGTTCTCGAACCCCTTCAGCCCGACCTGGGCCAGGAAACGGTCGGCGACCGCCAACTGCTCCGCCCGCGGCAGGCCGCGCTCGCGCAGGCCGAAGCAGACGTTGTCGCGCACCGTCAGCCAGGGGAACAGCGTGTAGGACTGGAACACCATGCCGCGGTCCGGTCCGGGGCCGGAGACCGCCTTGCCTTCCAGCAGCACCTCGCCGGCGCTGGGGGTTTCCAGCCCGGCGACGATGCGCAGCAGCGTGGACTTGCCGCAGCCCGACGGCCCCAGGATGGTGATGAAGTCGTTGTCGGCGACCTCCAGGCTCGTCGGCTCCAGCGCGCGGGTGGGCGCCGTGTTGTTGCGGCCGGGAAAGGTCTTTTCGACGTTGCGGATGGACAGCTTGCTCATGGCCGGCGCTTATCGTCCTTTGGCCCACGGGAAGAGACGGGCGTTGAGAGCCCGGAACAGCAGGTCGGTGATCAGCCCGATCACGCCGATCACGAAGATGCCGAAGATCATCTGGCCGGTGTCCAGGAAGCGCTGGGCGTCGATGATCATGTGGCCGATGCCGCGGGACGCGCCCACCAGTTCCGCCACGATCACGTAGGTCCAGGCCCAGCCGAGCACGAGGCGCAGCGCCTCGAAGATCTGCGGGGCGGCGGCGGGCAGCAGCACGCGCAGCACCACCCCGTCGCGCTTGGCGCCCAGCGTGTAGGCGGCCTCCACCAGATCGGTGCGGATGCCCGACACGATGACCGTCACCATGATGACGAGCTGGAAGACCGAGCCGATGAAGATGACCAGGATCTTCTGCAACTCGCCCACCCCCGCCCACAGGATCAGCAGCGGGATGAAGGCCGAGGCCGGCAGATAGCGGGCGAAGGATACGAAGGCTTCGAAGAAGCCCTCCACCGGCTTGAACGCCCCCATCAGGATGCCCAGCGGCACGGCGAGGGCGGCGGCCATGACGAAGCCGGCGAAGACGCGCCAGACGGTGACCGCGATGTCCTCGGCGAAGCCGAACTCCCGGAACAGCGCGATGCCCGCCGCCAGCGTGTCGCCGGGCGAGGCCAGGAACAGCGGCTTCACGAAGCCGCCGTAGGTGGCGATGCCCCAGCCCAGGAAGAACAGCACGAAGCAGGAAATGCCCAGCACCGTGCGCAGCGCCGGCGCGACCGGCTTCAGCGGAGTGAAGAGGGGGGACATGGGATTGGTGGACCGTTGTCGGGTTTGGAAAGCACTTGCCCCCACCCCAGCCCTCCCCCGCGTCGCAGGGGAGGGGGCCGGATTCCCTCCCCTGCGACGCGGGGGAGGGTCAGGGAGGGGGCAACAGCAGCAGAACTGTACCGTCTTACTTCACGGCCGTCTTACTTCACGAAGGACGCATCGGTCATGCTGTCCAGGCTCGGCGGGGCCTTGCGGATCAGCTTGGCCTCCAGCATCACGTCCTGAACCTCCTTGATGAAGGTCGGCATGGTCTTGGTCAGATACTCGACGTTGCCGGCCTTGTCGTACCAGCGCACGAACTTGGCGGAGGCGGCGAACTGCTCCGGCGTCTGGTTGACGTCGCGGCCCATGATCTCGAAGGCCTTCTTCTCGTCCTTCCTGATCTCGTCCAGCGCCTCGAACCAGCTGTCCACGAAAGCCTTCACCACCTTCGGGTTCTTCTGGATGTAGTCGGGCTGGAAGGCCAGCGTGTCGATGATGACGCCCGGCGTCTGGTCCGACGTGACGATGATCTTGCCCTTGGCCTCGCGCACCTTCGACAGGTAGGGCTCGTAGGTCACGGCGGCGTCGAACTGGCCGGCGACGAAGGCGTTGGCGGCGTCGGACGGCTGCAGGTTGACGGTCTGCACGTCGCCGATCGACAACCCGTTCTTCTTCAGCACATAGGCCAGCCAGAACTGCGGCACGCCGCCGTACTGCACGGCCACCTGCTTGCCCTTCAGGTCGGCGAGGCTGTTGACCGCGTCGCGCACGACGATGCCGTCGCCGCCGTGCGAGCTGTCGAGCACCAGCACCTGCGTCACGTCCACGCCGGAGGAGGCGTAGAGCAGGTGCGTGTCCACCGTGGTGGTGATCGCCTGCACCTCGCCCGCCGCCATCGCCTGGTGGCGGTTGGAGGTCGGCATCTTCTTGATCTCGACCTCGATGCCGTTCTTCTTGAAGATGCCGGTTTCCTTGGCCAGCGTGATCGGCGCGAAGCCGGTCCAGCCGCTCATCGCCACGGTCACCTTGGTCTGCGCCGAGGCCGAAACCGCGCACAGCCCGGCGACCGCCGCCGCCAGGGCTCCGGCCATCCACGACGTCTTCCTCATGATCCCCCGCTCCCTGTTTTAAAAGTTCTGAGACCGCGTGGGGGCGGGTCGCCGCCCACGCATCCGTGTGCCGCATTGTGCACGCGGGCGGGGCGGGTGGGAAGGGATGGGCGGCGACGGGCGCGCAAGCCTGACCTTCGTCGGATGGGCCGAACGGAAGCTGTTGCCGCCAAAGGCTTATTGGATGCTTCCGTGCCCAATCCATATACCAACTGAACAAATCGCAACGGGTGTATGCCGTTCTTTTGGGCAGCGCAGAGGGGAGGCCGGACAGGATGCGCGCGATGGACCCGATGAACCCGATGGACCGCCAGCGGACGCTGGACTATTTCGAACGACTCGGCCGGGACAAGGTGCGGCTGTACAGCGCGATCGACTGCGACCGCTACCTGGGCGGCTGGCAGGTGCGTGAACTGGCCGACCAGTGGCTGGCCGAAAAGGCCGCGGAGGAGCGCCCCGTGCCGCTGTGGCGGCGGCTCGCCATCCGGCGGCGCTGATCCCCCTCACGCCGCCCCGGCGCTCGCCATCATCTTGCGCAGGTCGTTGGGGAAGACCGGCTTGTGCAGGATGCTGAACCCGTTGCGGCGGGCCTCGTCCAGCCGTTCCGGGGCGGTGTCGCCGGTCAGGATGATGCCCGGCACGTCCTTGCCGACCAGCCCCTGCACCGCGGCCAGCGCCTCCGGCCCGGTCCGCCCCTGCTGGAGCTGGTAGTCGGCCAGCACGATCTGCGGACGGCGCCCGTCGGCGCGCAGCCGTTCCAGCGCCTGATCCCCCGACCGCGCCGTCAACACGCTGTAGCCCCAGCCCTCCAGCATCGCCTTCAGGCCGAGCAGGATGATCGCCTCGTCGTCGATGACCAGCACCATGCCCTTGGTCGCGCAGTCGTTGGCGGCCTGCCGGAAGAGGTCCATCCCCGCCGGGGGGACGGCGGCGGAGCGGGGCTTCTCCGCCACGACGCGCGGCAGCTCCACGGAGAAGACGGAGCCGATCCCCTCCTTCGAGCGCACGCGCACGCGGTGGTCGAGCAGCTTCGACAGGCGCTTGACGATGGCGAGGCCGAGGCCCAGCCCGCGGTCGCCGTTGCCCTGGATCTGGGTGAACTCCTCGAAGATGTCCTCCAGCCGGTCGGCGGGGATGCCGACGCCGCTGTCCCACACCTCGACGCGCAGCCGGTCGGGGCCGCTGCGGCGGCAGCCGATCAGGATGCGGCCCTGGCGGGTGTAGCGCAGCGCGTTCTCGATCAGGTTGCGCAGGATGCGCTCCAGGTGCGACGGGTCGGTGCGCACCCAGGCCCGCGTCGGCACGGCGCGCAGTTCCAGCCCCTTCTGGGCGGCGCGCGGCGCGTATTCGGCGACGAGGCGGCCCAGGATCTGGCCCAGCCGGACCTCCGCCGGGTTGGCGGCGATCTTGCCGGATTCCAGCCGCGACATGTCCAGCAGCCCGTCCAGCAGCCCCTTCAGCGTGTCCAGCGCCTGACGCATGTTGTCGAGCAGCGGCAGGCTGGGGTGCCCCTGCAGGCGGTCGCCCAGCGCGGCGGCGAAGAGGTAGAGCGACTGCACGGGCTGGCGCAGGTCGTGGCTGGCGGCGGCCAGGAACTTCGACTTGGCCGTGGCGGCGTGCTCGGCCTCCTCCCGCGCGCGGCGCAGGTCGGCCTCGGCCTGCTTGCGGCCCGTCACGTCCACCGCGGCGCAGGTGATGCCGGCCAGCGCGCCGTCCGGGCCGCGCAGCGGATCGATGGTCAGGTCGTAGAAATGGTCCTGCCCGGCGTGGCGGATGCGGACCTCCTCGCGCACGCCCTCGCCGGTGTCCAGCACGCGGCGCTTGACGGCGGTCAGGGCCTCGGCGTCGGCGGCGTCCTCGAACACCTCGATGTCGGTCTTGCCGACCACCCGCTCCGCCGTGTAGCCGAGCGCCGGGTTGTGCATCCAGGTGTAGCGCAGGGCGCTGTCCTGGTTGAACACCACGACGCCGGAGTTGCGCAGGGCGGTGCGGAAGCGCTCGTCGGCGACGCGCAGCGCCTCCTCGCTGGTCTTGCGCTCGGTGATGTCGATGCCCGACACGATCAGGTGGGTGATGCGCCCGTCGGCGCCGCGCATCGGGGTGACCCGGACCTCCATGACCGCGGGATGATCCCCGGCGGCGCGGACCGCCGCGTCGAAGCGCGCGGATTCGCCGTGGGCCGCGCGCTCCACCGCCGCGCGCAGGCGGTCGCCCGCCGCACCGGCGAAGGCGCTCCGGCAGGACTCGTGGAAGGGGCGCCCGACGATCCGCTCCACCGGCAAACCGGTGGTCCGGACGGCGGCCTGGTTGACCTGAAGCACGTCGCCCGCCGGGCTCAGCACGCCGATGAAGGTGGGCAGGGCGTCCAGCACGGCGCGCAGATGCTCCTCCGATCCGCGCAGCGCGCGCTCGCGGGTCTCCAGCGTCTCGGCCATGGCGTCGAAGGCGCGGCCGAGCTGGCCGATCTCCGACTTGCGGTCCACCAGTCCGGCGCGGGCGCTGGAATTGCCGGCGCTCCAGCCCTGGGTGGCGCGGATCAGCGCCTCCACCGGGCGGCGGATGAACAGGGTGCCGCCGATCCAGGCGGCCAGGATGGCCACCACCAGCCCGGCCAGCGTCATCAGCAGGCCCTGGCGGGTGGCGCGGTCGATGGTGCCGGCGGCGGCGGTGTGGTCCAGCCCGACGCTGACGAACAGGTCGCGCGTGCCCTGGCGGGACGGCGAATAGGCGAGCACCCGCGCCACCCCGTCCATCCCCGGCAGGGTGATGACGCCGCCGCGCGGTTCGTCCAGCAGGTCCAGATAGGGGTTCGGCATGCGCTCGCCGCGCTGGGCGATGCCGTTGGGCAGCTTGACCAGGATGGTGCCCTTGCGGTCGCTGACCAGCAGGCTGGCGTTCTCGGGCAGGGGGCGCGCGGCGAAGTTCGCGCTCAGCCAGGGCAGGTCGAGGCCCAGAGTCACCACCCCGGCGACCGCGCCGGATTCGTTGCGGAAGGGAACCGCGAAGGGCAGCATGGCGGTGCCGGGTTCCGCCGCCGGTCCGGGGGCGGTCCATTCGCCGACGACGAAGCGGCCCTCCTCCAGCGCGCGGAGGACGTGCGGCTGGTTCGCGGCGGGGCGGGCATCGTCGGGCGAGGCGCTGCACAGGACGGTGCCGCCGCGGTCCAGGACGGACAGGTTGCCGTATTCGGGGGCGCGCTGGACCAGCCGGCTCAGATGGGCCTGGCACTGGGCGTAGTCGCCGGAGCGCAGGGCGGCGGATTCCGCGATGGAGGTCACCATCAGCCGCGCCCCGTCCACGATCCGCGCCTGCTCGCCTTCGACCAGATGCAGCAGCCGTTGGGCCTGGGCGGCGACCTCCTCCGCGCGTTCCGCACGGAACTGGAGCACGCTGTAGGCCTGGATGCCCAGGGCCGGCAGGACGGCCAGAAGCACCAGCAGGAAAAGGCGGGCCAGCAAGGTCATCGTGTCACAGGCTCCCATCGGGCGGGAAAGCGGCCGGCATGAAAGGCTGCAATCGTTTCGCCTGCGTGCTGGATAACCTTTGCATGGTTAAATCGCAGTTAATGGATCGGTTTTATTTTCTTGCGACCCTGAAATTTGCTGAAATATAGGCAGCGAAAAAGGGGTAGTCGATGTGGATAAACAACATCATTACTTGTGCATTTTCCTTAAAATTTTAGTTTCTCTGTTATCGAATGGGGTAATCCCCTGCCATTGCGATCGGGGGTGACGAGCGGGGCGGGTGGAGGCCCGTCGGGCCGCGTGGCGAATGGCCGGCCGGCACCGGAGCGCTCCCGGACGAGGGGCGCCCGGTTGCGTCGCGGCGGTCTTCAGGCCAGCACGTCCACGCCCTGCGAGCCGCGCGGAGCCACGGAGGAGAAGGCCTTCTGCGCGCCCGACAGATCGCCGGACTGAAGCGCGCCGCTCATGCTCTGCAGGGCGGTCTTGAACAGGTCGGCCACGGAGGTGCCGGAGGCCGAGGAGGGGGACGTGCCGCCGTCCGAATTCTCCTGCAGGAAAGAGAGCAGCGACGACACGGAGTCCTGCGCGCTCGACACATCGCCGGATTGCAGCGCCTGCGACAGGCTGCCCATGGCGTCCTTCATCCCGTCCGGCGGGCCGCCCGCACCACCCGGCGGCGGGCCGGGAGGCGGGCCGCCTGCGCCGCCGGGGCCGCCCTGGCCCTTGGCGCCCTTCGGGCCGTTCGCTTCGAACGCCTGCTGGACCTGCGAGACGTCGCCGGTCTTCAGCGCCTCGCCGACGGCGGTCAGCATTTTGTTGAGAGGGTTGTCGGCGCCGGACGCCGAACCGCTCCGGCTCTGCAGCTTGGACAGCGAATCATAGGCGCTCTGGATCGAGTCGAGGTCGCCGGACGTGATGGCTTCCTTCAACTGACCCATGCCTTCGCGGATTTCCTTGCCCGGTCCGGCGGGCCGCTGCTGGGCGATGCCGGACGCCGCCGATGACGTCACGCTTGAGATGGACATGTCGTTCTCCTTCGCCTTGCGCCGCCATCCGCCATGCTTACGGAGTGCGGCCCGGGCGGGACGGGTTTCTCACGCCGGATTGGACGCGCCCCGGCGGCGATTCCTGCGCGGTTTCCCAAAAATATTCTCCTCAACCATTTCGCGAAGAACTACGCTGGGTGCATGACTCCATCATCTGCAACCCATGGTAAGCGCGGGATGCGCCGGGCCTCCGAACCGGAACCACCGCTTCCGACGGAGGACAAGCGTGCTACAGTGCGTCCCCCGCCGCTCTGGACGTTCCGCTTGCCAACCAAGTCCTATTACCGCCCGCTGGTCCTTCTGGTGCTGGCCGCGTTGCTTCCGCTGGTCGTCCTGTCCGCCGTGCTGGGCGGCGCCTGGCTGCGGGAGCAGCAGCGCGCGATGGAGGCCAACGCCGTGGCTTTGGCGGACCGCCTGTCCGCCCTGGTGGACCGCGAGCTGTCCGCGCAGATGGACGCGCTGAAGGCGGTGGCGGCGTCCCCCCTGCTGGACGGGCTGGCCGCCGGCCAGGGGGTCGATGCCGCGGCCTTCTTCGAATACGCCGAGAGGGTGCAGGGCGCCGTTCCCCTGTGGACGACCGTCGTCCTCAGCGACCGGGAGGGGAACCGGCTGGTCGACGCCCCCTTCCTGGTCGGCGGGTCCCGGGGCAAGGTGCTGGACCTGGACAGCCACCGGCGCGCGGTGCAGACGGGCAAGCCGGCGGTCGGCACGATCCTGCGCGGCCCGCGCGGCTTCCACGCTTTTCCCATCCGCGTTCCGGTGATGCGCAACGGCGCGCCGGTCGGCGTCCTGTCGGCGGTGGTGATGCCGGAAGGGTTCCAGAGCCTGCTGTTCGGCAACAGCCTGCCGCCGGGCTGGATCGCCGCCATCATCGACGCCGAGGGGCGGCTGGTGGCGCGGGCCGGCGGCGCCCCCGGCCTGGTCGGCCAGCAGGCCAGCGAATCCGCGCTCCGCGCCCGCCGGGCCGCCGGCAGCGGCGTCTATGACGGGATGAGCCTGGAAGGCAAGCCGACGGTGGTCGCCTTCCGCACGCTGCCCGACCATGGCTGGTCGGTGCATTTCGCCATCCCGCGCGACGCCTACCTCGCCCCGGTGGTCAGCGCGCTGTGGCTGGCCGGGGTGGGGGCGCTGGCCAGCCTGACGATGGTCGGCGCCTTCCTGTGGCTTCTTCTCCGCGAGCTGCGGCTGCGCCGCCGCGAGGAGGCGGCGCGGGAGGAGAGCCTGCGGCTGGAGGCGCTGGGCCGGATGACCGGCGGCGTCGCCCACGACTTCGCCAACCTGCTGACCGTGATGATGAGCAGCATCGCCGTCATCCGCAGCCGTCCCGACGACCCGGCGCGCGTCACCCGCGTGCTGGCCGAGACCGAGGCGGCGGTGACGCGCGGGCAGGCGCTGATGCGGCAGATGGCCGCCTTCGGCCGCCGCAGCGTCTACGAGCCGGTGCCCTTCCTCCTTCAGGACCGCAAGGCGCCGCTGGAGGCGCTGCTGGCGCGCTCCACCGGAAGCGCGGTGGACACCGCCCTGATCGTTCCGGACGACCTCTGGCCGATCCTGGCCGATCCGGACGCCATGGAGGTGGCGCTTCTCAATCTGGCGGTGAACGCGCGTGACGCCATGCCGGACGGCGGGACGCTGACCGTCATGGCGGAGAACCGCAACCTGCCGGGCCGGCGGGGCGACGACACGGGGCTGACCGGCGATTTCGTGGCGCTGGCCGTCCGCGACACCGGCACCGGCATCCCGCCGGAGCATCTGCGCCGCATCTTCGAACCCTTCTTCACCACCAAGCCGGAGGGCAAGGGGACCGGGCTGGGGCTCAGCCAGGTCTTCGGCTTCGCCCGGCAGTCGGGCGGGACGGTCACGGTGACCAGCGCCGTCGGGGCCGGCACCACCGTGACGCTGTACCTGCCGCGGGCGTCCGAACCTTCCTGACGCCGGCCCTGACGCCGGCCCTGACGCCGGCCCTGATGCGGGCGCCCGGGAACCGCCGCGCGGCGCGGCGTGTTGAACGGGCGCCATGGACAGCGCATTCCGCACACCCCCCCATCCCTCCACGACGGACGGCGCCCCGCGCACGGTCGGCGTGGAGGTCGAATTCGCCGATCTCGACGCTCCCGCCGCGGCGGCGGTGGTGCGCCGGCTTTACGGCGGCGCGCTGGAACCGGAAAGCCCGCACCGCTGCCGGGTGACCGGCACGCGGCTGGGCGACTTCTCGGTGGAGCTGGACATGCGCTCCGCCCATCCCGGCAAGGCGGACGGCGGCGACTCCGGCGCGGTGGGCAAGGCGTTGGCCAGGGCGTTGGACGGTGTGGTGGAGGCGCTGCGGCCCTGGTGGGGCAACATCGGCAGCCTCGTCATGCCCTTCGAGATCGCCGCCCCGCCCGTGCCCATCGCCCGGCTGGCCGAGTTGGAACCGCTGTTCGCCGCCCTCAGCGCCCAGGGCGCCGCCGGCACGGAGGCCAGCCCGCTGTTCGCCTTCGGCCTGCACCTGAACCCGCAGGTGGCGCGCACCGACGCGGATTACCTGCTCGACCATCTGAAGGCGTTCCTTCTGCTGGCCCCCTGGCTGCGCCGCGAGATCCGCGTGGACCCGACCCGCCGCCTGACCGGTTTCGTCGCCGCCTTCCCGGTGGACTATGCGGTCAAGGTGGCCGATCCCGCCTACCGTCCGGACCTGGACGGGCTGATCGCCGATTATCTGGAGGCCAACCCGACCCGCAACCGCGAGTTGGATCTGTTCCCGCTCTTCGCCCATCTCGCCCCGGAAATCATGGCCGCCAAGCTGCGGGACCCGCATGTGCGGCCCCGCCCGACCTTCCACTACCGCCTGCCGAACGCCCGGCTGGGCGATCCGGGCTGGACCCTGGCCCAGGACTGGAACCGCTGGGTCGCGGTGGAGGAGTTGGCGGCGGACCGCGTCCGGCTCGACGCGCTGGGGGCGGACTTCCGC
This sequence comes from Azospirillum isscasi, assembly GCF_030849505.1. Lineage (GTDB taxonomy): Bacteria > Pseudomonadota > Alphaproteobacteria > Azospirillales > Azospirillaceae > Azospirillum > Azospirillum isscasi. Next base: position 29,655 of record NZ_JAUJFI010000043.1, read on the forward strand.
GCCTTCGCCGCGCGCAAGGCGCTGGACGGCTGGGCCGCCGAGGCGGGCCGGCGGCTGGCCGGCTGAGGGGGGACCGGATGGCCGCCTTCATCGCGAGGGGACGGCCCCTGATCGGGGTCACCGCGTCGGTGCACGGCAGCCGCATCGCCTGGTGGGCGAACCGGCTGGCCCTGCGCCGCGCCGGGGCGCGGGCGGTGCGCATCACGGCGCGCGATCCCTTTCCCATCGAGCGGCTGGACGGGCTGGTGGTCGGCGGCGGCGACGACATCGACGCCGCCCTCTACGGCGAGGCCGCCCGCCCGACGATGCGCATCGACCCGGACCGTGACCGGCTGGAACTGGACGCGCTGGACGGCGCCGCGGCCCGGCGGCTTCCCGTGCTGGGCATCTGCCGGGGATCGCAGATGATCAACGTGCACCGCGGCGGCTCCCTGCTCATCGACATCCACGAAGTGTACGAGGAGGCGCCGCGCCTGCGCACCGTGCTGCCGCGCAAGCGCATCCGCATCGACCCGCGCAGCCATCTCTACCGCATCCTGGGCATCGCCGAATGCCGGGTGAACGCCCTCCACCACCAAGCGGTGGACCGGCTGGGCGACGGCCTGCGCGTGGTGGCGCGCGAGACGGCGGGGATCGTCCAGGGGATCGAGGCGGTCGGCCATCCCTTCCTGATCGGGGTGCAATGGCATCCCGAATATCTGGTCGCCGACCCGCGCCAGCAGGGACTGTTCCGCACCCTGGCCGCCGCCGCCGCCGGGACCGCCAGCCTGGAGGACGCCGTGCTCCCGTGAGGAGCGTCCGTTCCCCGTCCTCCTAACTGTTCGTTGTGCCACCATTTCCCTGACGCGCGGAAGCGGCTATCCTATCGATCGGGGCGCCGCAACGCCGGAGGGGCAAGCGCGTGACGGACAGACAGGCGGGCCGGCGGCTTCGGCTGCACACGGTGACGATGGTGACCGCGCTGGCCACGGCGATCCTGATGGCCGGGCTGACCTTCGGGGTCGGCGGGGCCTTCCTTCGGGTCCTCGACCTCGCGGAGGAGGCCGACCGCGCCATCGTCCCGCAGATCACCCGCCAGCATGAATACGCCGTCTTCGCCGCCCGCATGGGCCAGTTGGCCGAGGCCGTCCTGCGCTCCCGCTCGCCGGAGGAGCGGGCCGGCGCCCTGGGCGAGGTGGAGGGGATGTCCCGGCGCTTCGCGGCCGATGCGGCGGCGCCGGCCATCCTTCAGCGGCTCGAACAGGCGGTCCAGGCGGTGCGCCGCACGGCGGAGCGGGCCGACGCCATCGACGCCCTGGCCGCCCGGGCCGGCGCCCTGCGGGACAAGGGGGACGAGGCGTTCCTGCATCTGCTGCGCTCCGGCGCGCCCTTGCCGGTGCAGGAGCCGTTCCACCGCGCGCTGGAGGCGCTGGCCGGCGGTCTGGCCGCGCCGGACACCGACCGGCTCGCCGTGATGGCCGCGCGCTTCCACCGCCACGCCGAGGAGGTGCTGAACGCGATGATCCCGCTGGAGCCGGGGGCGCGGGCGCCGCTGGTCCGTGCCGCGCAGGACCTGGACGGGCTGGGCGAGCTGTTCACCCTGCGCCGGACCATCCTGTCGGAAGCGGGACTGATGGGGCTGGAGACGGAGATCGCCCACGGCGTGCTGAACGACCTCAGCGCCAGCCTGACCGACGCCGCCGCGGCCAACACGCGCCGCATCGCCGGAACGCTGACCGATCAGGCGCGCAGCGGCCTGTGGATCGTTCTGATCGGGCTGGGCATCGCGGCGGCGGTGCAGACGATTCTCTACGTGCTGCTGCGCGTCCATGTGGTCCGCCCGATCCGCCGGGCCTCGCAGGCGCTGGCCATGGTGCAGCAGGAACGCCGGCTCGTCCAACTGCCGCCCGCCCTGTTCGCGGAGCTTCAGGCCATCTCGACCAGCGTGGAGCGGTTCGGCGCGGCGCTGGTGGAAACCCACGCCCACGCCGAGGCGCTGAAGGCGGGGGAGGAGCGGATGCGCGCCATCCTGGCGGCCTCGCCCTTTCCCATCGTGATCGCGCGGCGGTCGGACGAGTCCGTCCTGTTCGCCAACCCGCAGGCCGAGGCGCTGTTCGGGGCGGAGGGGCCGCGGCTGACCCTGACGCGCAACGCGCGCTTCTTCGTCCATCCGGCCGACGCCGCCCGGCTGTCCCGTCTGGTGGCCGAGCGGGGGGCGGCGAGCGACCTGGAGATGCAGATGCGCACCGCCGGGGGCCGTCCCTTCTGGGCGATGATCTCCGCCGTGGAGATCCGCGACGTGGACGAGCCGGCGATCCTGCTGGCCGTCAACGACATCACGCTGCGCAAGCGGTCGGAGGAGGAGACGGAGGCCGCCAAGCAGCGCGCCGAACGCGCCCTGGCCGACCTGCGCGAAACCCAGGCCCACCTGATCCAGGCGGAGAAGATGGCCTCGCTCGGCGGGATGGTGGCGGGGGTGGCGCACGAGGTCAACACGCCGGTGGGGATCGCCCTGACCGGCATCACCCATCTGGCCGACCAGACCCGCCGGGTGGTCCGCGGGGTGGAGGACAACACGCTGCGCCGGACCGACTTCAACGGCTATCTCGCCACCGCGGGGGAGGCCTGCCGGCTGATCGAGACCAACCTGAACCGCGCCGCCGAACTGATCCAGAGTTTCAAGCAGACCGCGGTGGACCAAACCAGCGAGGAACGGCGCAGCGTCGATCTGGCCGCCTATCTGGACGACGTGCTGACCAGCCTGCGCCCGCGGCTGAAGCAGACCCCGCACCGGGTGGTGGTGGAATGCCCGGCGGGCCTGTGGGTGGACAGCTATCCCGGCGCGCTGTTCCAGGTGCTGACCAACCTGACCATGAACGCGGTGGTGCACGCCTATCCGGACGGGCGGGCCGGCACGCTGACCATCGCCGTGGCCCGCCCAGGCCCGCAGGAGGTGGAACTGCGCTTCTCCGACGACGGCTGCGGCATTCCCGCCGCGCATCTGGGGCGCGTCTTCGACCCCTTCTTCACGACGCGGCGGGGCGAGGGGGGCAGCGGGCTCGGCCTGCACATCGTCTACAACATCGTGACCACGCGCCTACGCGGCAGCATCCGGGTGGAAAGCCGCGAGGGCGGCGGCACCTGCTTCGTCCTGCGCTTCCCCGCCGAGGCCCCGGCGGTGGAGCCCGGCAAGCCGGAAGACGTGGCGCCGGAAGCGGTGGCCTGACGGAAAAGGGCGCGCCGGGGGTTCCGGCGCGCCCTTCCCATTGGACCGTGGCGGCCGTTACTTGCTGCCGTCCGGACCGCAATTCGGGGTGCCCGGCGGGCAGTGGGTGCCGGTGGCGGTCTGGTTGTCGCGGGCCGGGTTGCTGCTGGTGGCGTTGCCCATGCCCGACGGCACCGTGGTCTGGCCCTGCCAGTTGCCGGACGAGGAACCGCTGCCCATGGTGCCGTTGCCCATGGTGCCGCCGGTCATGCCCGACGAACCCGGCATCCCGCTGCCCGGCATCGTGTTCATGGTGCCCGACGGGCCGGGGGTGCCCGGCGTGGTGACGCTGCCCGGCGTGGAACCCGGACCGTCGGTGCTGAGGCCGCTGGACGGCGAGGTGGTGGTGCTGGGGACGGTCGGGCTCACGGCGGTGCCGCCCGACATCGAACCGCTCGTCTGGGCGATCGCGGTGCCGGCCATCAGGGCGAGCGCCGAAGCGGCGCCGATCAACAGGGTACGCATCCTCATCTCTCCATCTGGTGGCGGCGCCCTTCGGCCGGGCGCCCTCCTGGCGGGGGTTCGGGCCGGCGCTCCGCGGCGCGCCCATCCCCCATTCGCCATCCCCAACAGGCCCGCGCCGACATCGTTGCGGCGAACCGGAGGGTTCGTCCCGATCTTTTGGCGAGCGGGACGGCCCTCGCCCCGCCCGTCCGGATGCCCGGGGCGGGCGATTCCGGAGCAGCCGGGCGTCCGGCGGAACAGGCCGCCGCCGGAAAAGGTTGACGGAAGGACCGCCACGGCACGTCGAGGCAGGAATGAGCGAAGATCGGGATGCGGCGGACCTTGCCGGGACGCGGCCCATCCTGCGCCCCGGCGCCACCTGCTGGCGGACCGAGCGGGCGGACCGGCTGGCCGTCCTGGTGGACGGCGCGGCCTTCTTCGCGGCGGTGCGCGCCGCCCTGCTGCGGGCGCGGCATTCGGTGATCCTGCTGGGCTGGGACATCGATCCGCGGATGCGCCTCGATCCCCACGACCCGGAAACGCTGGGCGATTTCCTCACCCGCCTGATCCGCGAGCGTCCGTCGCTGCGGATCCACGCGCTGAAGTGGGACATGCCCTTTCCCATCTCGCTGGAGCATCCGCACGGGCCGCTGGAGCGGCTGAACCGGCGCACCGGACCCCGGCTGACGCTGGCGCTGGACGACGCCCTGCCGGTGGGCGCGGCACAGCACCAGAAGCTGGTGGTGATCGACGACGCGCTGGCCTTCTGCGGCGGCATCGATCTGGCCGGCGACCGCTGGGACACGCCGGAGCACCGCGACAACGACCCGCGCCGCCGCTGGCCGACCGGAGAGCTTCACGCCCCGCGTCACGACGTGATGATGGCGGTGGACGGCCCCGCCGCCCGCGCGCTGGGGCGCATGGCCCGCGAACGCTGGAGCCACGCCACGGGGACGGCGCCGATGCCTCCCCCGGACGGCTCCGCCGATCCCTGGCCGGAGGGGCTGCACCCGCTGATCACCGGCGCGGCGGTGGGCATCGCCCGCACCCTTCCCGGCTGTCTGGCCGGGCGCCCGGTCCGCGAGAACGAGGCGCTGACCTTCGCCGCCATCGCCGCGGCACGGCGCAGCATTTATCTGGAGAACCAGTATTTCGCCTCCTTCCGGGTGGCCGAGGCGCTGGCCCGGCGGCTGCGGGAGCCGGACGGGCCGGAGGTGGTGGTCGTCGTCCCCATGGAAAGCCCGAGCTGGTTCGACCGCATGGCCATGGACACGCCGCGCGGCGTGGTGCTTCAGGAACTGCGCGCCGCCGACCGCCATGGGCGGCTGCGCGCCATGACCCCGCTGACCGAGGGCGGCAACGGCATCGTCGTGCATTCGAAGGTGATGGTGGTGGACGACCGGCTGCTGCGCATCGGGTCGAGCAACCTGAACAACCGGTCCATGGGCTACGACACGGAATGCGATCTGGCGGTGGAGGCCCCGCCGGGAGACCGCAGCGCCGCCAACGCCATCGGCGCGATGCGCAACCGCCTGCTGGCGGAGCATATGGGGGTGGACCCCGCGGACCTGACCGCCGCCGTCCGCGCCGCGGGCGGTCTGGTGGACGCCATCGACCGGCTGAACAGGCCGTCCGGGCGCCGCCTGATGCCGCTGCCCGACACCGCCCCCGGCCTGACGGAGCAGACCTTCGCCGCCCTGCGCATCGCCGATCCCGACCGTCCGGAGGAAGCCTGGGCCGTCTGGAAGCGCATGCCCCCGGCCCCGGCGCCGGTCCGGTCGCTGACCCGCGCGGTGGGGGCGGCCCTGTTCACCGCCGGGGCGATCGCCGGGGTCTACGCCGTCGCGCGGGCGATGGCCGAGGCGGAACGCGACGGACGTTGAAGCGGATTGCCGCTGTCCGGTTTCATGCGGCCCGCCGCCGGCTGGCCGACAGCCCGCGCAAATCCTCCTCCAACCCGCCCAGCCGCGCCAGCCCGCCGCTGATCGCGTCCAGTTCGCGCCGCAGCCCTTCGGGCACGCGCAGGTCGCCGGCGAAGCCGGACAGGGTGCGGGAGAGGGAGCCGCCCAGCCGGTCCAATTCATCCATCAACTGGCGCTCATGCCCGGCGACGTCCTGCTGGCCGGCGCTCAGATCCTGGAGCCGTCCGGCCAGGGCGGACAGCAGCTCGTGCTCGGCGGCCACCTTCGCCTGGGCGTCCTGCCCGGCGATCTGTTGGGAAATCGCCTGCTGCATGCGGTCGATGCCCTTCTGGATCACCTGGATGGCTTCGTTCGACTGGCGGGCCAGATCGCGCACCTCGTTCGCCACCACGCGGAAGCCGTGGCCGTACTCGCCGGCCCGCGTCGCCTCGATGGCGGCGTTCAGAGCCAGCATGTTGGTGGCCGACATGATCCGGGTGATGGCGTTGACCGAATCCTCCAGCGCGCGGGCTTCCGCGACGATCTGCTCGAACCGGGTCAGGTCGGAACCGGCCTCCGCCCGGCGGCGGTCCAGATACTCCTGAAGGCTGGCCAGAAGCTCCCGGTTCTCCCCCGCGTGGCGCTGCGCGTCGTCATGGCGGCCGGCGGCCTGCATCCCGCTGTCGCGGATGAAGCCGACCAGTTCCGCCACGGACTCCTCGGTGGCGGACAGGCGGGCGCGCACGGCCTGCACCTCCCGCTCCGCCTGGTCGAGCGCCGCGCCGACGCGGGCCTTGGCCTGCTCCACCGCCTGCGGCACCTCGGCGATGGCGCGTTCGGCCTCCGGCGGGATGCCCTGGGGGCGGCGCGCGAAGGCCAGCCGGGCGGCGCACAGGCTGCCGAACTCGTCCAGGGGGCCGTCCATTCCGTTGCCGCGCAACAGGCGCCGCCATTCCTCCGAATCCCGGTGCAGGGTGGCGAACAGGCGGTTCGCCTCGTCCGTCGTCAGCGTCTCGCCGTCGAAGGTCAGATGCTCGTGCGGGATGAAGTTGAACAGCGAGGTGACCATGGTCCGCCGCGTCTCCAGCACCCAATACTGGACGACCATCACCACCATGATGGTGACGATCATGCCGAGCGCCGCCGCCGGCCCCTCCGGCACGCCGAAGCGGTGCAGCATGGCGTTCCACAGGGGGTTGAGGAGAACCACCACCACGATCACCGGAACGCCGATGATGAGGAGAAGCAGGGCTTGCGCCTTCAAGAATCCCTTGCTGAGCATCGCCCCCTCTTCACCCTGTCCAGTGGTCATGCCAAATCCCCGCGCAATCAAACGGACACCACGGTCCCTTACGTTCGCGCATGGTAAAACCACACACCATAAAAGGTAAAGAAACATTGAGTTTTGTCTGCATTCGTCACAATTTTTCCGTGGGTGCGCTGTTTCGGCGCAATGCAGATGGGCGGACCGTTTCCGGCCCGCCCGTTCCTGCCCCCATGCCCCGTTCCTGCCCCCATGCAATGTGCGTCAAGTGGCGCCAATGTGCGTCAATAGCGCGTCTCGGCCACCGACCCCGGTTCGGAGATCACGATGTCCACCCGCCGGTTCTGCTGGCGCCCCGACTCCGTGCTGTTGGAGGCGACCGGCTGGGCCGAGCCCAGGCCCTGGGCGGCGATGCGGCTGGGGTTGACGCCGCGGGCGGTCAGCGCGTCGCGCACCGCCATGGCCCGCTCCTCCGACAGGCGCAGGTTGGTGGCCGACGAGCCGGTGGAGTCGGTGTAGCCCTCGATCCGCACGGTGCGGTCCGGGTAGCGCTGGAGGAAATTGGCGAGTTCCCCCAGCCGCGCATCGGCGCCGGAGGTCAGCCGGGCGCTGCCGGTGGCGAACAGCACGTCGCCCAGCGACATGACCAGTCCGCGCTCCGTCCGCTCCGCCTGAAGGGCGCGGATCTGGTCCTGAAGGCGGTAGGTGTCGGCGTTGGCGACCACCTGCTGCGCCCCCTTCATCGCCGCCACGTCCTGGGCGATCTGGAGCTGCCGGTTGGCGAGATAGGCCTGGTGATCCATCTCCGCCGGGTCGCCGTCGCCGCGCGCCTTCTCGCCGCGCTGCAACGCCTCCTCGGCGCGGCGCAGCTCCAGCGTGGCGTTGCTCGCCAGTTGCGGGTTGGCGGCGGCGGCGGAATAGGACTGGCGCGCCTGTGCCAGGGCCGGCGTGTCGTCCGGGGTGGCGCAGGCGCCCAGCGACAGGGCGGCCACGGCCAGCGACGCCAGGCCCAGGCTTTTCCTCACCGTTCCGGTCTTCTCGTCAGGAGCGTGGGTCACGGCGTGCCCTCCTGCGTGCGCGGGCTGGTCCAGGTCGAGGTGCCGCTCATGGCCGGCGGGGTCAGGGGGGCGGCGGCGGACGCGGCGGGCGCCCGGCCTGCTGCGGAGGAACCGGGACCGGCAAGGGTGCGGACCGCGTTGGCGGCCTGCTGGGCCGTCGCCCGCTGGGAGCGCACGGTGGCCAGTTCGGCGTCGGCCTGCGCCTGTTCGGCCAGACGGCGGGCCTCGGTCCGCTCGTCCTCGCGCATGGCGGCGTCGGCGGCGGCCAGCCCCTCCTCGCTCGCCAGGGGGACGCGGGGCTTGTCCGGGCCGGAATCATCCGGGCCAGAATCAAA
>NZ_JAUJFI010000044.1:0-17441 GCF_030849505.1 Azospirillum isscasi
CCAGGTGACATGGGCGCCCGCCGCGAAGTCGGGCCGCCCGCTGTCCAGTCCCAGCCGGACGCTGCGCATGGCGATGGGCACCATCAGGTCGCGCCGCGCCACGAAGGAGGCCGTTCCCAGCACCGCCAGCAGGCGCAGGGCCAGCCGCCGCCGCGCCGTTTCCGTTCCGTCGGCGATGGGCGGCCGTGCCGGGCGGACGCCGTGCCGGACCATCGCCCACCAGCCCATGGCGAGATGGCGCAGCGCCGTCCAGCCGTTGCCGCGCTCCGGCACGGCCACGCCCAGGGCGCGCAGGGCGTCCAGCCCGATGGCCATGGCCCGGTGCGGATCGCCGCGCACCGTCGCGGCACCGACCAGAAAGAAGCGTGCCGGCACACCGTCCGCGGGGTCCCGCGCGTGGACCGCCAGGGTCTCCGCCAGCCGGTTGGCGCGGGCGTAGTCGCCCACCATGCAGGCGGCGCCCACCGCGGCCTCCGTCAGGTCCAGCATCAGCCGGTAATCGCTGCGCCAGCCCCCGTCTCCCAAGAAGGCGTCTCCCAAGAAGGCGTCGCCCAGGAAGGCCAGCCCGGCCTCCGCGCAGGCCAGGGCCGTTTCGAAAGCCGCCGAGTCCCCGGCCTGCCGCGCCGCGTCCAGGTTCAGCCGGGCCAGCCGGCGGCGTTCGGCGGGGTCGGTGACCAGACCGATCCCCTGGTTGACGTGTCCCGCCGCGTCGAACAGCCGCAAACCCGCTCCGCCGCGGTCCAGGAGGGCGCGCCCGATGGACAGGTGGGTGGCGGCGCATTCCTCCGGCGGGATCAGGGCGTAGGCGGCCTGCTGCACCTGATCGTGCAGGAACTCCCGGTCTTCGCCGCCGCCGGTGCGCAGCAGTTCGGCCTCCAGCGCGGGGTGCAGCGCCGCCGCCACCCGGTCCGCGGGTTCGCCCGCCGCTGCCGCCAGCGCCGCCATGGCGAAGCGGTTGCCGATGCAGGCCGCGAGGCCGAGCAGGCGCTGCGTTTCCGGCGGCAGGCGGCGCAGCCGGGCGACCATCAGCTCCACCACATTGGCGGTGCAGGCGTATCCGGCAACGGCGGGCAGGTCCCAGCGCCAGCCGCCCGCGGCGGAGTCCTGGACCGAGTCCTGGACCGAGTCCTGGGCCGAGTCCTGGGCGGCGTCGAAGGCGAGCAGTCCGGCCTCGTGCAGCGATTCCAGGAAGCGCGCCAGGAAGAAGGGGTTTCCGCCGGTCTTGTCGCGGCAGACGGCGGCAAGGCTGCGCACCGCCTCCGCCCCGGTGCCCAGCGCGTCGGCGAGCAGCCCGCAAACCGCCGCCTCGTCGAGCGGGCCGACACGCAGCCGGTCCACGGCGACGCCGGCCTCCTGCAGGGCGCCGATGGTCCGGTGCAGCGGATGGCCGGGCGGCGTCTCGTCCTCGCGGACGGCGCCGATGACCAGCAGATGCCCGGCGTCCGGATTGGCCAGAAGCGCCGCCAGCAGATCCAGCGACGGACCGTCCGCCCAGTGCAGGTCGTCCAGGAACAGCAGCAGGGGCCGGTCCGCGGTGGCCAGCGCCATGACGGCGTTCTGGACCGTGAACTGGAAGCGCAGCTCGCTTTCCGCCGGACCCAGCCGGGGCACCGCCGGCTGCTCGCCCAGCACCAGGGCGAAGGCCGGGATCAGTTCGGTGAGCACCGCCCCGTTGGACCCGACGGCGCGGGCCAGCGCCTCCCGCCGCTCCGCCAGCCGGTCCTCCGGCTTCGCCAGCAGATGGCGGGCGAGGCGGTCGAACGCCTGCACGAAGGCGGCGTAGGGGACGGAGCGCTTGTACTGGTCGAACTTGCCCTCGACGAACCGGGGCGCCGGGCTTCCGCCCCATTCCTCGGCGCCGGCTTGGCGCAGCTCCCGGACCAGCGCCGACTTGCCGGCGCCGGACGGTCCCTCGATCAGCAGAAGCCCGGTCCGGCCGGCGCCGGTCCGCCGGCAGGCGTCGCGCAGCCGGGCCGCCTGCTCCCCCCGCCCGTAGAGCCGGGCGGGGAGGCGCAGCCGCCCGCCGCGGTCCCGGCTGCCCAGCGGGAAGGGCGCCGGCTCCTCCCCCGCGGCCAGGGCGGACAGGCAGCGCTCCAGATCCGCCCGCAGGCCGTGGGCGCTCTGGTAGCGGTCCTCCGGGTCCTTGGCGAGCAGCTTCAGGATCACCTGCGAGACGGCGCGTGGAACGGTGGGGTCGATCCGGTCGGGAGGGTCGGGGGCGCGGGCGATGTGGCCGTGCACCACCGACAGCGTGTCCGACCCGTCGAAGGGCGGACGCCCGGCCAACAGCGTGTAGAGGGTGGCTCCCAGCCCGTAGAAATCGGCGCGCCAATCGACGCCGCGGTTCATCCGCCCGGTCTGTTCGGGAGCGATGAAGGCCGGCGTCCCTTCGTGTTCCGCCGCGTCCATCGCCTCGTCCGACCGGTCCGCCAAATCTGCGGCGATCCCGAAGTCGATCAGTTCGACCGCTCCGCTGTGCCGGTTCCAGACGATGTTGGACGGGCTCACGTCCTTGTGGACGATGTTGCGGGCGTGCAGCGCGCCGAGCGCCGAGGCGGCGGCGATGCCGATCCGCAGAATTTCGTCCACCCGCGGGCGCCCGGCCTCCAGCACGCGGTCCAGGCTTTCCCCGCCGCTGCTGCGCATGACCAGGGTCAGGCCGGCGCTGCTGTCCTCCAGGCCGAGCACCTCGACGATCCCCGGCGCGGCCATCCGGCGGGCCAGGGCGTACTCGCGGCGCAGGCGGGCCACGTCGGCGCTGTTGGGGCGTGGCCGCTCCAGCCGTTTCAGGACGATGGGCAGTCCATCGCTCAACCGCAACCCACGGTATATGCTGACCAGGGCGCCGTGGTGCAGCTTGTCCCCGATGGAATAATCCGAGGCGATAATCCTATCGGCCATGAACAACCCGCGGTTCTGCGCGCCTCCCCGTAAGGCTTTCATTTTATTCTGCATATCAAGGTATTCACAACGGTCGATTTGCGACGGAGCGGAAACGCGCGCTCCGGGTGCGCGCCGCCCGCACCGCGTCCGCGGCGCGTCTTCCCGCTTCGCAAATCTCGTGACAGAGACGTGAATGTTACAAATTCAGACAAACTAAGACTACCACCTACGCCAAAATCGTATGATAGAAATAGCTAGCTAAAATGGAGATCCGACGGGATCTTCGTTAACCAAAGGTTAGAAACGACCATCCGCGCGAAGGTAACGGTCCGATGAATATGTCCACCAAAGCCGCTTCTTCGATCTTTGGCCTCAGTAAAATTACGGATAAGAATGCAGCGTCTTGGTGGATGTGCTTTGCGGTTGGCGCCATTTTGGCGGGTGTGACCGGTCCCGTGCTCGCGCAACAGCTGCCAGCTCAGCTCCCCTCCGGTGCCGAGCCGCGTCCGGAGGCGCCGCGCCCGGTGATGCCGCTGCCCTCCGTGCCGGGCGGGGCCGTGACCGTGCCGAAGGCGCCCGCGGCGGAAGCGCCGGCGGGAGCCGAGAATTACCGTCTCAAGTTGCAGGCCGTCACGGTCGAAGGCGCCACCGCCTACAGCCAGGACAGCCTGAGGACCGCCTATCAGGACCTGCTGGGCCGCGAGGTGTCGGTGGCCGATCTGTTCAGGATCGCCAACGACATCGAGTTCCGCTACCGCAACGATGGCTTCATCACCAGCCGGGTCATCGTCCCGGCCCAGACGATCGAGGACGGCACCTTCCGCCTCCAGGTGGTCGAGGGCTTCGTATCCGACATCGTCTATCCCGACGACATCGGCCCGGCGCTGGTCGCGGTGAAGCGGCTGGTGGAGCCGTTGCGCGGCGTGAAGCCGGTCAACGTCGCCGACGTCGAGCGGCGCCTCCTCCTGGCGAACGACCTTGCCGGCCTGACCGTGCGGGCCAGCCTGGAACCGGCGCCGGACACGCTGGGCGCCTCGGTGGTCGTGGTGAAGACGGACCGCAAGGCGGTGGACGCCCTGCTGTCGGTCAGCAACCGCAACACGCCCTATCTCGGCACCGCCCAGACGACCGCGACGGCGGCGCTGAACTCCTTCGGGCCGAACGCCGACACGGTGAACCTCAGCGGACGGGTGTCCTCTCCGCTGTCACGGGCCTGGTCGGTCGGCGGCGGCTATCAGGCGCTGCTGACCGGCGACGGGCTGACCTTCTCGGCCAACGGTTCCTATTCCGAATCCCGGCCGGGCCTGACGCTCGACCCGCTGGACGTGGAAAGCTGGGTGGCGGCGGGCGTGGGGACGCTCAGCTATCCGGTGATCCGCTCGCGCCTGGAAAACCTGCGCGCGGTGGGCGAGTTCGAATACCGCGACGTGTCCACCGACATTTCCGGCGACCGCTTCAACCGCGACCGCCTGCGCATCCTGCGCGGCGGCTTCAGCTACGACCGCACCGACAACTGGGACGGCATCACCGCGGTGCGCGGCCTCGTCCACCAAGGGCTGGACATCCTCGACGCGTCAAAGCTGGGCTCCGCCTACGCATCGCGCGAGCGCGGGCGCAGCGACTTCACCAAGTTCACCGCCGACATCACCCGCGTGCAGCAGTTGCCGGCCAACTTCAGCGTCCTGGCGACCGCGACGGTGCAGGCCGCGGGCACGCCGCTGCTGGCCAGCGAGCAGATCGCGCTGGGCGGCCCGAGCTATGGCCGCGCCTTCGACGAGGGCGAGATTTCCGGCGACAACGGCTGGGCCGGGTCGCTGGAACTGCGCTACACGCCGGTCCTGCCGGACAACGCCTTCGCGCAGGGCGTCCAATTCTACGGCTTCATGGACGGCGGCGCGGTGTGGAACCGCTCCAGCCTGGAGCAGAACAGCCGCAATTCGCTGGTCTCCGTGGGCGGCGGCGTGCGCGCCAGCCTGGTGGAACGGCTGTTTGCGACGCTTGAGCTCGACAAGCCGCTGACCCGCCGCGTCGCGACCGAGGGCGACAAGGACATGCGGGTCTTCTTCAACATTTCGGCACAGTACTGAGCGGACCGGGGGGATACAGGGCATGGGCAAGGGCAACGTCACCAACACTCCCGGCATCACCGAAATTCCCGGCGCGCGCCGTCACCGCCAGACGCTGCGCCAACGGCTGCTGCTGTCGTCCGCGGCGGAGGCTCCCCAGCGCGGCGGCGGCGGCACCCGGCGCCAGCGCCGCGCGGCGAAGGCCCGGGGGGGCATCGACTTCGCCCGGCTGGCGCTGCGCAGCGTGATCGGCGTCGCCCTGTCCACCCTGTTCGCCGGCGCCGCCTACGCCAACCCCCTGGAGGGCACCGTCACCGCGGGCGCGGCGACCATCCAGTCGGCGACCCCGAAGTCGATGGAGATCCTCCAGTCCACCGACAAGGCGATCATCAACTGGAAATCCTTCAGCATCGACGCCGGTGAGAAGGTCACCTTCCAGCAGCCCTCGGCCTCCAGCGTCACGCTGAACCGGGTCACCGGCACCGACACCTCCAAGATCATGGGCAGCCTGTCGGCCAACGGCACGGTCATGCTGGTCAACCCCAACGGCGTAGTGATCGGCGCCGGGGCGAAGGTGGACGTCGGCGGGCTGGTGGCGACCACCGCCAACATCTCCGACGCCAACTTCATGGCGGGCAAGTACCAGTTCGACCAAGCCTCCGCCAAGCCGAACGCCATGGTGGTGAACGAGGGCGACATCACCGTCAAGGACAGCGGTCTGGCCGCCCTGGTCGCCCCGCACGTCCGCAACTCCGGCGTCATCCGGGCCAAGCTGGGCAAGGTCGCTCTCGGCGGCGCGGAGACCTTCACGCTCGATTTCCACGGCGACGGCCTGATCAGCTTCGACGCCAGCTCCGCCGTCAAGACGGTGGCGAAGGACGCCGACGGCAAGCCGGTGGCGGCGCTGGTCGTCAATTCCGGCGAGATCGCCGCGGAGGGCGGCAGCGTCACCCTGTCGGCGCGCGCCGTGAAAGGCGTGATCGACAACGTCATCAACACCGACGGCGTCATCAAGGCCACCTCGGTCGGCAGCGCCAACGGCAAGATCGTCCTGTCCGGCGGCGACAACGGCACGGTCGCCATCGGCGGCACCGTCGACGCCAGCGGGCGCGGGGACGGGCAGACCGGCGGCACCGTCGTCGCCACCGGCGCCGAGATCGCCGTGAAGAGGAACGCCCGCGTCGACGCCTCCGGCAGCAAGGGCGGCGGCGAAGTCGCCATCGGCAGCCGGACGGGCCGTTCCGGCACCTGGTCGGACAAGGTGACGGTGGAGGCCGGGGCCACCCTGTCCGCCGACGCCGTGAAGTCCGGCAAGGGCGGCAGCGTGACCGTGCTGTCGCAGAAAAGCACAAGGCACGCCGGTAAAATCTCCGCCCGCGGCGGTGCGGAGGGCGGCGACGGCGGCTTCGCCGAGGTGTCCAGCCACAAGGACATCACGCTGACCGGCAGCGTGGACCTGACCGCGCCCAAGGGGGCGGCGGGCGTCTTCCTGCTCGACCCGGAAAGCCTGCGCATCGTCGGTTCCACCGGCGGCAGCCAGGATGGCGCCGCGACGGACGGCACGATCGGCGTCAACGACCCGAACCTGGGCGGCGGCGGCAACGTCAACACCGTCTCGAAGGGCGTGCTGGAGAGCATCGCCGGCAACGCCAACATCGTGCTGGAGGCGTCGGGCCAGATCACGGTGGAGACCAGCCTCGATCTCCAGACCACGGCGGGCCATGGCTTCACCCTGCGCTCGCTGACCAGCGGCGGCATCGCCTTCAACGACGCCAGCCACGAGATCCGCACCAACGGCGGCGACATCGTGCTGGAGGCCAACGGGCTGTCCAGCAGCCTGTCCAGCATCGGCAAGCTGACGACCCGCGGCGGCTCGGTCCGGCTGTCGGCCACCGGCGGCGTCCAACTCGCCAACCTGATCGACACCACCCCCACCACGGGGGCCGCCGGGGCGGTGTCCGTGCGCGCGCTGGGCGGCAGCATCACCGCGGCGGGTGCCGCGAAGATCGTCGGCGGCGCGGTCGCCCTGACCGCGGGCATCGACATCGGCGCCAGCGGCGCGGCGATCTCGACCAGCAGCAGCCGGCTCTCCCTGGTCACGGGCGGCAGCCTGTTCGTCGCCAACGACCGGACGCTGACCGACCTGTCCGTCACCAGCACCCACGGCGCGGCGGGGGGCAACAGCCAGTTCGGCCTGACCTCCACGGGCCTGAGCTTCGCGGTCACCGACGCGGCGGGCGGCTACACGCTCGACACCGTCACCCAGGCCGGCGGCCTGACCAGCTTCAGCTTCAGCGGCGACCGCAGCATCCAGGTCGGCACGGTCAACGCCGGCCCGGGCGCCGTCGCGCTGACCAGCACCGCCGGCGACATCACCGGCGGCGGCACGGGCCTGCTGACCGGCGGCACGCTGACGCTGGCCGCCCGCGGCTCGTCGGGCACCAACGGCGCCATCGGCACCGCGTCGCAGGCGCTGAACACCACCGTCACCAGCCTGACCGCCGCGTCGGGCAGCGGCGGTGTCTTTGTCTCCAACACCGGCGCCCTGGCCCTGACCGGGCTGACCACCGGCGGCGGCGCCACCGTCTCCGCCACCGGCAGCCTGACGGTGGGCGCGGTGCGCAGCGGCGGCGCGTTGACCCTGACCAGCGGCGGCGGCAGCATCCTGAACGACGCCGACCCCGCAACCACGATCAACGCCTCCAGCCTTTCCCTGAACGCCGCCGGCAGCATCGGCACCAGCGGCGCGGCCCTGACCACCGGGGCCACCAGCATCAACGCGGCCTCCGGCGCCGGCGGCGTCTTCCTGACCGCGTCGGGCTCGGCGGCGCTCGGCTCCATCGTCTCGACCAGCGGCGACATCGCGATCGCCACCGGCGGCACCACCACCATCGGGGAGATCACCAGCGCCAACGGCACCAGCAACATCACCGTCACGGCGAACGGCGTGTCCTCCGCCATCACCGCCTCCACGGTGAACGCGGGCGCCAACGGCAACGTCACCCTGACCACCGCCAACGGCGACGTCACCGCCTCGTCCGGGCCGGGGATCACCGGCAACAACGTGACCATCGCCGCCGGAGGCGCCTCCTCCACCGTCACCGTCAAGACGGCGGCCAAGACGCTGACGGTTTCCAACGGCACGGGCATCGTCGGCATCACCCAGACCGGCGCGGTGACCCTGGACAGCATCGTCTCCTCCGGAAGCGCCGTGTCGGTCACCGTCGGCGGCGGCGACGTCACGGTCGGGACGGTGAAGGCGGCGAGCTTCGGCCTGATCTCCCTGACGGCGTCCGATGGCGCCATCAAGGGGAAGGACGCCAGCAACCTCCTGTCGGCGGGCGCCGTCACCCTGGGCGCGGGCGGCGCCATCGGCACCGCGGCCACCCATGTGCGCACCGCCACGCCCGTGCTGGCGCTGACCGGCGTCGGCGACCTGTATGTCGACAATGTCGGCACGATCCTGACCAGCCTGACCATCGACAACCGGCATGCCGGCACCACCGCCAACACGCTGCAGCTTACCTCCGACTATTTCAACTTCACGGCCAGCGACAACGGCACCACCACCGTCCTGGAAGCGCTCGGCAGCCCGAAGCTGAGCACCCTCAAGGTCACCAGCGACGCCACGTTGGTCGTCGGCGATCTGGCGACGGTGGGCATCGGGGGCACGGTCACGCTGACCTCCACCGCCGGCAGCATCCTGGACGACGGCAACACGAACACGCGGCTGAACGCCGACACCGTGACGCTGAGCGCCGCGACCGGCAACCTGGGCTCCGCCGCCGCCCCGCTGGCCCTCAACGCCACGAAGCTGACGCTGACCACCCGCGGCGACCTGCACCTCACCAACCTGTCCGACGTGGCGGCGCTGAGCATCACCAGCGCACACACGGACGCCACGGTGGTGAACAGCTATTCCATCACCGCGCCGAACCTCGCCTTCAGCCTGACCGACGACGCCACCAACGGCTATCTGCTGAGCACGCTGGTGGACACCACCGGCCTGATCTTCGCCTTCAAAGGCGACCGCGACATCCGGCTGGGCCGGGTCGATCTGACCGACGCGCCGGGCATCCTCCCCCCCACCGGCCCGGCGTCCGGCACGGCTTACAGCGTCGCCCGCTTCGAGACGACGAACGGGTCGATCCTGGACGACGGATCGAAGACCACGGCGGTGCTGGCCGGGGCGGTCAGCCTGACCGCCAGCAAGGCCATCGGCAGCGGCACCGGGACCGAGCATCTCGACGTCATCACCCCGGTCCTGGATGCCAAGGCGTCGGACGGCGGCATCTACGTCACCCTGCCGACCTCGGTCGGCATCGCCAACCAGAAGAACCTCGTCACGCTGGGCGGCAGCGTCTTCAGCGCCGGCTCCAACCCCATCGTGGTGACGGCGACCTGGAGCGACATCGCCTTCGGTTCCAACTTCACCTCCAGCGGCACCGGCAACATCACGGTGACGGCGACCCACGGGTCGATCCTGAACCCGAGCAGCGCCACCCTGCGCAGCGGTTCCTCGGGCACGCTGACCCTGACCGCCGGGAAGGACATCGGCTCCTCCACCAACGCGCTGAGCGCCAGCGCCGGGACGGTCACGGCCACCGCCGGCGGTTCGGTGTGGCTCAGCCTCGGCTCCGGCGCGACCACGCTGAACAGCCTGACGGCGGGCGGCGACATCACCGTCGGGAAG
Source organism: Azospirillum isscasi (assembly GCF_030849505.1). Taxonomy (GTDB): domain Bacteria; phylum Pseudomonadota; class Alphaproteobacteria; order Azospirillales; family Azospirillaceae; genus Azospirillum; species Azospirillum isscasi. Next base: position 9,643 of record NZ_JAUJFI010000044.1, read on the forward strand.
TCCAGCGGCACCATGACCGTCGGATCGGTGAACGCCAACGGCGGCACCGGAACGGTCACCCTGTCGAACACCAGCGGCAGCATCCAGGGCGATTCGGACAGCACGACCGTCATCGCCGCCGGCAAGGTGATCCTGAGCGCCACCGGAAGCGTCGGCGGCACCAGCGCGCTGAACCTGACGACGGCGAACCTGTCGATCACGGCGGGTGGGTCCATCGGCATCACCGACACGGTGGCGCTGACCGACCTGAGCCTGACGCGGGGCAGCTACTCCGGCGGCTCCATCGCGATCAGCACGGTGACCGGGCAGGTCTTCACCCTGTCCGACAGCTCGTCCCAGTCCTACGTCCAGACGGTCACCAGCACCGCCCCGCTGAACTTCACCTTCGAAGCCCCGCGGGAGGTCAAGGTCGGCACCGTCAATGTCGGGGCCGGCGGCCGCGTCGCCATCACCTCGTCCGGTTCCATCGTCAACAACGGCTCCGGCGGCAAGATCACCGCGGGCACGGTGTCGCTGACGGCGGGGACCTCCAACTCCATCGGCGCATCCGGCACCGGCAACGCCATCAGCCTCGACACGGCGGACCTGACGGTGACCGCCGGGCGCAACATCCATGTCAACAACAACGGACGCGCCCTGAGCAGCCTGGCGGTCGTCAGCACGAACAGCACCACGACCAGCACGGACAAGAGCATCTTTGCGATCGCCGGAACCGGGACCCAGACCTACACGCTGAGCGACAGCGGCACCGTGAACTCCATCGACGTTACCGGCGCGAACAACAGCAACTTCAGCTTCACCGGCAAGAAGCACATCTCGGTCTCCGAAATCGTCACCACCGGCGGAACGGTCAGCCTGGCCACCGCGGGCGGCGGCGTGAATTCGACGATCACCCTCTCGGGCGGTGGAACCATCCTCGCGTCCGCCGTCACCCTGTCGGCCAACGGCAGCGGGACCGGCGGCGGGTCGATCGGCTCCAGCGAGCGGGCGATGAAGCTGGCCGCCTCGTCGCTGACGGTGGTGAGCAACGGCGACATCTACATCAACAACAGTAACACCGCCCTGACCTCGCTGGACGTGACGATCACGCACAAGTCGGGCAGCGACGGCGGCACCTACCAGTTCAACGCCCTCGGCGCCAACCGCAGCTTCACGGTGTCGGAGAGCAGCGGCGTCCAGACGCTGACGCTGGGCACGCCGTCCAGCGGCACCAACCCCTGGATGAACCTGCGCTACAGCGTGGACCGCGCCATCCTGGTCGGCTCCATGGACGCCGGGACCAGCACGACCGGGTCGGTGACGCTGATTTCCAGCGGGGCGGCCACCGCCAGCTCGCCGTCCATCAACGGGTCGGGGACGATCACGGCGGGACAGGTGTCACTGACCGCCACCGGCACCAACAGCAACGTCGGCGGCTCCACCGCGGTGCAGACCAGCACGACGAAGCTGGCCATCACGTCCGGCGGCAATGTTTCGGTCAACAACAGCGCCACGCTGACCGAGTTGACGCTGGATTCCCGGCACAGCAAATCCGCCACCGACAACGCCAACACATACTCCATCGTCTCGAACGGCCTGACCGCCTCCTTCAGCGATTCGAAGGATACCGGTCTGACGGTGACGAACGTCACCCAGAGCGGGCTGAAGCTGAAGATCAGCAACGACAAGCAGATGCGGATCACCAAGATCGACGTCGGGTCCACCGGCACGGTCGATCTGGCGGCCGGCACCAACGCGATCAACGCCACGACCACCGGCACCGCCGTGGTCGTCGCCGACAGCCTGACGCTGACGGCATCGTCGGTCGGCAACACCCGCGACGGCGATTACCGGTTCTATTCCCAGGTCAACACGCTGACGACCAAGCTGACCGGTTCGCTGAAACTCGGCAACTCCGGCACGCTGACGCTGAAGGACGTGTCCGCCGGCTCGTCGGCGGACATCCAGGTGACCAACAGCGGATCGCTCCTCCAGAGCGGAACCGCGCCGCTGCGCGCGGACAGCGTGACGCTGAAGGTCGAGGGCGGGTCCATCGGCGCGTCCGGCACGCCGCTGCTGACCGAGACGCAGACCCTGGACGTGACCGCGGGGCGCAACGTCCGTTTGACCAACAGCGCCGACCTGTTCGCCCTGACCCTGGACGCGAAGCATGGCTCGACCGGCACGCAGAACGTCTACGACATCCGGTCCGAAGGGTTGAGCTTCGCGCTGACCGACAACGGCTCCGGCAGCCTGTACACCCTGTCCAATGTCGTGGACCAGAGCGGCATCGACTTCTCCTTCAAGAGCGACGTCGGTGTGGTGCTGGGGACGGTCAAGGCCGGCGAAGGCCGCCGGCTGACCGTCGAGACCACCGGCACCGGCAAAAACATCTCCAGCAACGGCAGCTCCCTGCTGACCGCCGGCACGGTCACCCTCACCTCGACCGGGGCCATCGGCGCCGCCGGCGCGTCGGCCAACCACATCGTGACGATGGCCGACAGGCTGGTCCTGTCCACGGCGACGGATGCCTTCGTGGACAACAACCGGGATCTGGCCGCGCTGTCGCTGACCAGCAACCGGACGACGGGCGCCGGCTCCTATCAGATCACCGCGCCGGAACTCACCTTCACCGTGACGGACGACGGCACCACCACGACGGTGAGCGAGCTGACCGACGTCACGGGTCTGAACCTCAAGCTGGACACCAAGCACGCCCTGTCCATCGGCACGCTCAACGTGCAGAGCTGGGGCATCGCCGACCTGACCAGCGGCGCGGGCATCCTCGGCGCCGCGTCGGCGACGGCGGGCAACCCGGCCAACCGCATCACCGCGGGCACCGCGACCCTCACCGCCAAGGAAGGAGCCATCGGCTCCTCCGGCAACAAGATCCACCTGTCGGCGTCGTCCGCGGCCTTCAACGTGACCGGCGACCTCTACGTCGAATCCGACACCCGCATCGGCACGCTGGCCCTCAAGAGCACCTCGTCGACCGTCAGCAACCGCACCTACAGCCTGACCTCGGCCAATCCGTCGGGCGGGGCCGTCGCGCTCATCGGCGCCGCGAGCGGCACTCAGACGTTGCTGGCCACGCTGACCGACGGCAGCGGCCTGCGGTTCTCCGCCGAGAGCCACAACAAGATCGTCGTCGGCGGGCTGGACGTCGGCAAGACCGGCATGATCTCCCTGACCGCATCCCAGGGCATCGTCGGGACCGGCGCTCCGAACCTCAAGATCAACGCCGGCGTCGCGACCTTGACCGCTTCCAGCGGCGTGGTGGGCGCGAACGGGGGTGAGTTCATCAACATCACCACCGGCAACCTGAAGGTGTCCGCCAACAACGGCGCCGTGATCACCCTGCATGGTTCGACGGTCATCGACAGCATGACGCTGGGCGGCCCGCTGTTCCTGACGAATTCCACCGGCGACATCGCTCTGGGCGCGATCGACCTGGGCAACGCCAACGCGACCATCAGCAACCAGGGCGGCTCGATCCTCAGCGGCACGTTGAGCAACGCCAATCTGGTTACGCTGGAGGCGAGCGGGTCCATCGGCAACGTCACCGCCATTGCGACAAGCGCCGGCACGGGCGGCACCACCACAGTGTCCGCCACCGCCGCCGGCAGCATCGCGGTGAGTGAAGCCAAGTCCCTGACCGCGCAATCCGTGGTCAGCAGCGGCGGCGGCGCCATCACGCTGTCCACCGGCACCAACGCGACGGGCAACCTGACCGCCGGCACCGTCACCACCACCGGCGCGGTGTCGCTGACCAGCGGCAACGGCAACATCCTCGCCGGCAGCGGCAATCTGGTGACCGGTGCAAGCGTCCTGCTGTCCGCCGTCAAGGGTTCCATCGCCGACACGGGCTCCACGCTCAACGTCGCGACCACCGACCTGACGCTGAAGACGCCGGGCGCCTTCAAGGTGGCCGACACGCTCGACCTCGCCAAGCTGAGCATCGACCGCACGCCGTCCACCGGCACGTCCACCTCCGGCACGATGAGCCTGACGGCTGCCAACCTGAGCTGGAACGTCACGGACAGCAGCGGCACCACCACCTTTACGACGCTGACCGACAGCACCGGCCTGGACTTCACCTTCAAGGCGCCGGGGGCGATCGCGGTCGGCACGGTGAACACCGGCGCCGCCAGCACGGTCAGCCTGACGGCGACGGGCAACGGCACGACCGCCGGCAACATCACGGCGCTGAACGGCTCGTCCACCATCACCGCCGAGTCCCTGACCCTGGATGCGCAGAAGAAGACCAACGAACAGACCAGCAGCAGCGCCATCGGCAGCAACGGGACGGCGTTGGGTCTGAACGTTTCCAACCTGTCGGCCACCAGCGGCTCCGGCGGCCTGTTCGTGAAGAACGCGGGCGCGCTGAACCTCGGCTCGATCTCCACGGGCGGCGCCCTGACGGCGACCGCCACCACCGGCGACCTGACCATCGGCAGCCTGTCCTACGACACCGCCAAGGCGCTGACCCTGACGGCGACGGCGGGCCGGATCGTCTCCGGCGGCACCGCCAGCCTGACCATCGGCAACGGCAACGCCACGCTGACGGCGGGGGCCGGCATCGGGACGGCCCAGTCCGGGCTGAAGGTCTCGGCCTCCGGCACCGGGTCGCTGACCACCAACGTCACGGGCACGGGCGGCGTCCATCTCGACGTGTCCGGCCAGCTCACGGGCGGGCTGAACGCCACGGTCGCCAACGGTCCGGTGGTGGTGTCCAGCAGCGGCAACATCACGCTGTCCAATGTCTCCATCGTCACCGACGCGGAGGGCAACTCGATCAGCGTGACCGCCACCGGCGGCTCCATCACCGCCGGCACGGTGGCGGCGGGCGCCGCGAACGGCACCGTCACGCTGAGCGCCACCGGCATCGGCGGCAAGATCCTGGCCGCCACCGGCGGCTCCGAGATCACCGGCAAGACGGTCCTGCTGAACGGTGCCGGCGGCATCGGCACCTCCTCGGCCCGCGTCGGAGTCGGCGGCGCCCAGGTGCAGGTGAGCGGCGGGTCGGGCGACATCCATCTGGGCACGTCCGGCGCCACCACGCTGGCCTACGCCGCGACGACCGGCGGCAAGATCGACGTGCTGGCCGGCGACCGCCTCCAGGTGGTCAGCGCCGGCACGGGCGGCGGGGCGATCACCATCGCCTCCACCGCCGCGGATGCCGACATCGTCGTCGGCAGCATCAACGCCGGCACCGGTGCGGTCACCGTCAGCTCCACCGGGGGCGCCATTCGCGAGGACGGCGTTCCGGAGACGCGGATCGTCGGCGGTTCGGTGTCGCTGACCGGCGCCAAGGGGGTCGGCACCGCCACGGCGGCGATGCAGACCACGACCGGCAGCCTGGCCCTGTCCAGCAGCGCCGGAAGCATCCACGTGACCGACGCCACCAGCAACGGCGTCACCGTCACGTCGGCCAGCGCGTCCGGCGGCTCGGTCACCATCGCCTCCGCCGGCACCATGACGGTGCAGTCGGTGTCGGCCAGCACCACCAACGGCACGGTCGCCCTGACCGCCGCCGGGTCCATCCTGGGCAGCGGCGGGGGCACCCATGTGACGGGCCATTCGGCCAGCCTGACCGCCACCGGCGGCGACATCGGCACCGTCACGAACGCCGCCACCGGCGCCGGCACGCCGCTCAAGATGAACGTGTCCAATCTGACCGGCCTGACCGCCACCGGCGCCACGCCGGTCATCTCGGTGGACAACGTCAACACGGCCGCGCTGACACTGGGCAACAACCTCGTCACGCTGGGGACGGGCGGTTCCGCCTACATCCGGACGGCGGGCAACCTGGACGCCAGCGCCGGCCTGTCCATGTCCAGCGGCAACCTGCTGCTCCAGTCCGGCGGGACGCTGACCCTGCCGACCGCGGCGATCAACCTCGGCGCGGGCGCGCTGATGCTGAAGGGCACCACCGACGTGGTGGCCGCCGGCGCCTCGCCGCGGTCGCTGACGATCACCGCGGCCTCGCTGATCTTCGCCAGCGGGTCCAGCGGCGGCGACACCACCCTCAACACCACGGTCGGCACCATCGACGCCAGCCTGACCGGCTCCGGCAAGAACCTGACCGTCAGCAACACCGGCACCCTGACGGCGGCGACCCTCAGCGCCAGCGGCACCGTCACCGCCACCAGCAGCACCGGCATGACCGCGACCTCGGTGACCGGCGTCGGCACGGTCAGCCTGACCGCGACGGCGGGCGACCTGACGGTCGGCACGGTCAACGCCGGCGCGAGCGGCGTCATCAATCTGTCGGCGGCGGGCGGCAGCCTGCTGACCGGCAACGGCACCAGCCTGACCGGCGGCACCCTGAACCTGACCTCCGGCACCGGGATCGGGACCAGCGCCAACGCCTTCACCAGCTCCATCGCCAACATCTCGGCGACGGTGACCGGGACGGGCGGAATCCATCTGGCCGGCACCAGCTTCGCCCTGGGCAACCTCTCGACCGCGAACGGCGACATCGCCGTCACCGCCACCGGCGCCATCACCGACGGCAACGCCACCACCGGCATCACCGCCGGGGGCAGCGGCGCCATCGCCCTGACCTCGACGGGCGGTGCGGTCACCCTGACCAAGGCGGTGAGCAGCACCGGTCCGGACGGCACCCGGGCCAGCGTGACGGTGCAGGGCACCTCGATCGGCGTCGCCAACGTCACCACCACCGGCACGCAGACCTACACCGGCAACACCACCCTGTCCGGCGCGCTGTCCGGCAAGGCGGTGACGGTCACCGGCACCTTGACCCTGGCCGGCGCCAACCGGACGGTGACTGCGACCGGCGGCGACCTGTCGGTGACCGGCACGCTGAACGGCGGCGGGTTCGGAGCGACGCTGAGCGCCGCGCAGGGCGGCGTGACGCTGGGCGGTGCGGCCAGCAACCTGTCCTCGCTGTCGGTCACCGCGAACACCATCGGCCTGCACGACGTGACGACGGCGGGGGCGCAGACCTACACCGGCGCGGCAAGCCTCCAGGGCACTTACGCCACCGGCAACGGCGCCTTCAGCGTGACCGGCGCCACGTCGCTGGCGGGTGACGCCACGGTGAGCGCCGGCAGCGGTGCCGTCACCTTCGCCGGCACGGTGAACGGCGCCCGCGCGCTGACGGTGAACAGCAGCGGCGCCACCACCTTCACCGGCGCGGTGGGCGGCACGGCGGCGCTCACCAGCCTGACCACGGACACGGGCGGCACCAGCAGCCTGAAGTCGGTGGCGACCACGGGCGCCCAGAGCTATGGCGACAGCGTCACCTTGGACGGCACCTACGCCACCGGCAACGGCGCCTTCGGCGTGGCGGGCACCACCACCCTCTCCGGCACCACGACGGTGAATGCCGGCAGCGGCGCCATCACCTTCACCGGCGCGGTGAACGGCGCCCAGGCCCTGACCGTCAACGGCAGCGGCGCCACCACCTTCACCGCCGCGGTGGGCGGCACGACGGCGCTCGCCAGCCTGACCACGGACGCGGGCGGCACGACGAGCCTGCGCAACGTCACCACCACGGGCATCCAGACCTACAACGACGCGGTGACGCTCAACGGCACCTACAGCACCGGCAGCGGCGCCTTCACCGCCAACGGAGCGGTGACGCTGGGCGGCGACACGACGGTGAACGGCGGAGCCGCCACCTTCACCGGCGCGGTGGACGGCGCCTACGCGCTGGCGGTCAACAACAAGGGCGCGACGCAGTTCACCGGCGCGGTGGGCGGCACGGCGGCGCTCGCCAGCCTGACCACGGACGCGGGCGGCACGACGAGCCTGCGCAACGTCACCACCACGGGGGCGCAGACCTACAACGACGC
>NZ_JAUJFI010000044.1:18048-37847 GCF_030849505.1 Azospirillum isscasi
GGAGCGGTGACGCTGGGCGGCGACACGACGGTGAACGGCGGAGCCGCCACCTTCACCGGCGCGGTGGACGGCGCCTATGCGCTGGCGGTCAACAACAAGGGCACGACGCAGTTCACCGGCGCGGTGGGCGGCACGACGGCGCTCGCCAGTCTGACCACGGACGCGGGCGGCACGACGAGCCTGCGCAACGTCACCACCACGGGGGCGCAGACCTACAACGATGCGGTGACGCTGGACGGGACCTACACGGCGACGGGCGGCACGGTCACCTTCAACGCGGCGGCGACGCTGGGCGGCGCGGCGACGGTGAACGCCGGGACCGCGACCTTCAACGGCACGGTGGACGGCGCCCAGGCGCTGACCATCGCCGGGACGGGCACGACGCAGTTCAACGCGGCGGTCGGCGGCACGACAGCCCTGGCGAGCCTGACCACCGAGGCGGGCGCCACGGTCGGCCTGCGCAACGTCACCACCACGGGCGCCCAGACCCACAACGCCGCCACCACGCTGAACGGCGCCTACACGTCGGCCAACAGCGCGGTCACCTTCAACGGTGCAACCACGCTGGCCGGGGCGACGGCGGTGAATGCGGGCTATGGCACCATCACCTTCAACGGCACGGTGAACGGCGCCCAAGCCCTGACGGTGGCCTCGACCGGGGCGATGGTGTTCAACGCGGCGGTCGGCGGGACCACGGCCCTGTCCAGCCTGACCACCGGCACCGGCTACACCAGCCTGACGAACGTGACCACCGCGGGTGCGCAGAGCTATGGCGGGGAAACCAGCCTGATCGGCACCTACACCACCGGCAGCGGCGCCTTCACCGTCGCCGGCCCGGTGACGCTGGCGGGGGCCGCGACGGTCAACGCCGGCAGCGGCGCGGTGACCTTCAACGGCACGGTGGACGGCGCCCAGGCGCTGACCGTCAACGGCAACGGCGCCACCCGGTTCAGCGCGGCGGTCGGCGGCACGACGGCGCTGGCGCGCCTGACCACGGACGCGGACGGCACGACCAGCCTGCAATCGGTGACCACCAGCGGCGCCCAGACCTACAACGACGCCACGACGCTGAACGGCGCCTACACGTCGGCCAGCAGCGCGATCACCGTCAACGGTCCAACCACGTTGGCCGGGACGACGGCGGTGAATGCGGGAAGCGGCGCCACCGCCTTCAACGGCACGGTGAACGGCGCCCAGGCCCTGACGGTGAACTCGACCGGGGCGACGGCGTTCAACGCGGCGGTCGGCGGCACCACGGCCCTGTCCAGCCTGACCACCGGCACCGGCTCCGTCAGCCTCGTCAACGTGACCACCGCGGGCGCGCAGAGCTACGGCGGGCCGACCAGCCTGACCGGGACCTACACGACCGGCAACGGCGCCTTCACCGTCGCCGGCCCGGTGACGCTGGCGGGCGACGCCACGGTCGATGCCGGCAGCGGTGCGGTCCTGTTCCTGGGTACGGTGAACGGCGCCCGCGCCCTGGCCGTCAACAGCAAGGGCACGACGCGGTTCGCCGGCACGGTCGGCGGCACGACGGCGCTGGCGCGCCTGACCACGGACGCGGACGGCACGACCAGCCTGCAATCGGTGACCACCAGCGGCGCCCAGACCTACAACGACGCGGTGACCCTGGACGGCGCCTATCAGGCCGGGACCGTCTTCACGGCGGCGAAGGCCGTGACGCTGGGCGGCGACAGCCGGATCGCCGGCAACGGCGGGATCACCCTCGCCTCCACCCTCGACGGCGGGCGGGCGCTGACGCTGAACAGCGGCGGCGACATCCTGCTGGGCGGCGCGGTCGGCGGCACCAGCCGTCTGGGCGCGCTGACGGTGAACGGCAGCGGCACGGCCACCTTCGCCGGAGCGGTGAAGGCGGCCTCGCTGGCCACCGACGCCACCGGGATCACCATCCTGAACGGCGGCGGCGTGGACACCAGCGGGGCGCAGACCTATGCCGACGCGGTGACGCTGGGGGCCGACACGGTCCTGACCGGCAGCCTGGTGTCGCTGTCCGGCGGCATCGACGCGGCGGCGGCGGGCCGCCAGGGACTGACCATCGCCGGCAACGCGGCCCTGTCCGGCACCCTCGGCACCCGCCAAGCGCTGGCCGCGCTGACGGTGAACGGCGAGACCCTGCTGGACGGCGCCACGGCGGTCACCAGCGGAGCCCAGATCTACGGCGGCGCGGTTCGTCTGGCCGGCACCCCGTCGACCCTGACCGGTGCGGGCGGCGTCGCCGTCGCCGGGACGCTGGACGGCGGGCAGGCCCTGACCGTCGCCAGCGGGACCGCCGACGCCATCTTCGCGGGCGTGGTCGGCGGGACCGAGCGGCTGGGCGCCCTGACGGTGACCAGCGGCGGCCAGACCCGCTTCGCCCAGTCGGTCCGCGCGGCCTCGGTCGTCACCGACGCGGCGGGCACGCTGGCCCTGGACGGCGGCTCGATCGACACCACCGGCACCCAGACCTATGGAGAGCGGGCGGTGCTGGGGACCGACACCCGCCTGACCGGCAGCACCGTGGTGCTGGCCGCCGGCCTCGACGCGGCCGCCCGCGGCGCGCAGGGGCTGACCATCGCCGGCAACGCCGTGATCAACGCCGCCGTCGGCGGCGCGCAGGCGCTGAGCCGACTGACGGTTAGCGGTGCCGCCGCCCTGAACGGCGGCGCGGTCACCACCGTGGCGGAGCAGAGCTACACCGGCGCGGTGACGCTGGGGGCCGACGCGGTCCTGACGGGCGGGACGGTCTCCCTGCTGAACGGCGGCAACGCCCCCGCCGGCGGGGTGCAGGGGCTGACGGTCGACGGCGACGCCGTTCTGGCCGGGGTCTTCGGCGAGACCGGCGCGCTGCGGCAGATCGCCGTCAGCGGCGGCACCCGCCTGACCGGCGCCACCGTCGCCACCACCGGGACGCAGCGCTTCGGCGGCGCCCTGACGGTGGCCGGCGCCAGCGCGCTGACCAGCGGCGGCGGCGACCTCGTGTTCGGCGGGTCCATCGACAGCGCCGACCGCTCCGCGCTGTCGCTGAACGGCGCGTCCATCCGGGCGGCGGGCGACATCGGCGCGTCGGGCCTGATGGGCGACGTGACGGTCCGGGCCTCGGGCGGCGTCTTCTACGACGGCGCGGTGACGGTGCGCTCGCTGACCCAGACGGCGGGCGGCGAGAGCCGATTCGCCAAGGCGCTGACCGCGACCGGGACGGGCGGCCTCCGCCTGACCGGCGCCGGCTTCACCTTCGGCGCGGGGGTGAACAGCGCGGGCTCGCTGGCCGTCGTCGCGACGGTCGGCTCCGGCACGGTGACCTTCGGACGCGATGCCACGGTTGTCACGGAGGAGGGCTTTACCCAATCCGGTGGATCGGGCATTGTTCTGCCCGCCAGCATCACGGCCAAGAACGGCCCGATCACGCTGGGCGCCGTGGCGTCCCTGCCGGACGGCCAGGCGTCCATCGCGGCGGGCGGCCCCATCACGATGGCGGGGCTCCAGGGCAAGGCCACGGCGCTGACCATGGCGTCCGACGGCGGGGCGCTGTTCATCGGACAGGAGTCTGGGACCGCCTTGCAGAAGATCGACGTGCTGAGCCTGACCGTTCCCAAGGCCGGTTCCGCCCGGATGTTCGGCACCGTGGCCGGCAAGACGGACGCGCTGGCCGCCAGCGCGATCGACAGCCCGCTGCGGGCCGCCCCCTACTTCATCAACAACACCCCCTGGGGGCCGACGCAGCAGGTCAGCCGGGTCGCCGCCACCGTCGTGGTGGAGGTTCCGGTTCCCAGCACCCCCGGCGTCACCAGCCTGTTCACCGGCACGATCACCGGCGCCGGCCTTACGCCGAACGCGCTGGCCGCCTACGCCGCGCCGCAGGTTCTGTCCCTGTCCGGCACCACCCCGTCCCTGACCGGTGCGGGCGCCCAGCCGGAGGTCCTGTCCACCGGTGCCGGCACGGCCCCGGCCACCGGCGGCGCCGGGGCGCAGCCGGAGGTTCTGACCACCGGTCCCGCGCCGTCCGTGACCGGCAACCCGCAAACGGAAAAGGAGGAGGCGCGCTGAGGCGCGCCGGCTCCATCGGCAAATCTGTCGCCTTGTAGATTCCTTCCCTTTGGATAGCGCACGATGACCGACCCGAACCTGCCCCTGTTCTACAAGAGCCCCCGCCCGTTGCAGGCCGCCCGCGACGCCGACCTGTCGCTGCGGACCGAGCCGAACTACGCCTTCGCCGCCGGCACCAATTCGGTGCCGCTGATGGCGGTGGAGTTCGTGGCGGCCTGCAAGCAGTACCCGATCCTGTTCTCCGACGGCCCGGTGGTGCAGCCGGTGGCGCTGCTCGGCCTGCGCACGGGCGAAAATCTGTTCGTCGATGCGGACGGCGCCTGGGAGGAGGGGGCTTACGTCCCCGCCTATGTCCGCCGCTACCCGTTCATCTTCCTGGAGAATGAGGACGGTTCCCAGCTCACCCTGTGCGTCGACGAATCGGCGGACGCCGTCGTTCCGGGCCGGGACAACCCCTTCTTCGTGGACGGGCAGCCGTCCGCGCTGACCAGCAACGCGCTGGAGTTCGTCAAGGAAGTCCAGGCCCAGAACGGCTACACCACCGAGTTCGTCGCGGCGGTGACCGGTGCCGGCCTGCTGTCGGAAAAGCGCGCCGACATCACCCTGAACAGCGGTGAGCGGCTGAGCCTCGCCGGCTTCAAGGTGATCGACGAGGCGGCCTTCAACCAGCTTCCCGCCGAGGAGCTGGTGGCGTGGCGCGACCGCGGCTGGCTGGGGCTGGTCTATGCCCACCTGATCTCGGTCAGCAGCTGGTCGGGTCTGGTGGACCGTCTCGCCAGCCGGGACTGATCCGGTCCGGCCTGACAGGAAACAAGCCCCCGCACCGGGCCACCACCCTAACCCTCCCCCACCTTCGGCGGGGGAGGGAACTCCGCGTCCTCAAAACCCCTTTTCGATCTTGAACACGTCCGGCTCGTTCGGCTTCTCGATGTAGGAGAGCTGGAGCGTCGGCGGCAGGGCGGGGGTGTCGTCCGAGGGCTTCGGCGGGACGGAAAGGGTCAGCAGGGACATGCGCCCCTGGGCGTCGGTGCCGCGGAAGACGATCACCTGCGAGCCGTCGCCGACCGGCGCGTTCAGCAGCATTCCTTCCTGCCGGTAGCCCTGCGCCACGAAATAGTTGCGCAGCGCGTTGGCCGCCCCCACCAGGGCGTTGGGGTCGATCTTCGGATTCACCGCGCCGCCCCACAGCACGTTCACCTGGAACAGCTTCTGCGTCGAATGGCCGAGGATGTAGGCGATGGCCGCCGGCCCGGCGCCGGTCTGCAGGTCGTCCACCTTGACGATCAGGCTGGTGGTGCGCTCCGTCGGGTTGGTTTCGCGGCGGATGTCGGTGCCGGCGATCTTGAAATCCTTGGTGATGGCCTTCGTGACCTCGTCGGCGGTCATGCCGAAGCGCGCCGAGCGGAAACCCGTGACCTTCGCGGCGGGCGCCTCCGGCGTTGCGGCGGGTGCGGCCCCGGGTGCGGCCCCGGGTGCGGCTTGGGCAGCGGGCGGCGGGCTGCGGTCCGTGGTCGCGGCCCGGGCCGCACCCGGGGTCGCGCCCACGATGGTGCCGGCCACGACAAGGGCGGCGGCGAGGGACAAGCCCAGGACCGGACCCGGGACCGGACGATGAAACGGCATAACGAAATCTCCACAGGGCATCGAGGCGATTCGGTCGGCGGCTCAAGGCAATCGCATGAGAGATTCCCTCTTTCCCTCCGGGCAGAGGGCCAACCGCCCGAACACGACTGTTCCGGACGGCAGTTTAGCAAAATCCGGCCCTGTCTCAGGGGTGAATCATGATCGCGCCCTCAGGTTCTTCCTCCGGTGCGGAAAGCCTCGGCGAAATTCTGAATCTTGTCCGACGACACCGACAGCAGGGCCTTCGTGACCGCCGCCGGGCGCCGGGATTGGGCGGCGGCGATCTCCGAGACCAAACGTTCGAGGGCCGGGGTCGCGCTGCGGTAGCGGAAGCGGCTGTTCGCGTCCACGGCGATCAGTCCCGCCCGTCCAAGATTCCCCAAGACTTCCTGGAGGATGAGCGTGCTGCTGCGCGATTCGCGAATGAGATCCTCCGGACTCCACCCCCTGTCCGGATCACGCCGTAAAATCAGCAGGATCTCCAGGGTCCACACCGTCTTGATCGAATGTTGGAGAAAGATCAGGGCATCGTCCGAAAGCACGCCGCCAGTCCATTGTCTGTTCCAGTTCCCTGCGGGTCCCGGCCATCCGGGAAGGCTCGGCGATTTGAGCCGGAAGTCGAGGCGGAGTGTGCACAGGATGCCCGCCGCCGTCTAGCCCCCCTGCCCATTCCGGCAGGCGCGCATCCGGCCCGTTTCCAGACATCTTTCGGGGTATCGGATCACCCATGGGGCGGATCGGCGGCTTTGTCCCGCCCGGACAGCCCGGGTGAGGCCGCCGGAGGAAAAATCGCCGTGAGGCGCGGTTCGGGAATGCCGAACCGGTGCAATCGTGACAACTTAGGCCGCAATTCCGACTGTCCATGGCCTGTGCATGACCGGTTTCGACACCCGCCCCGTCTTCTTCATCATCGGCGCGCTTCTCAGCGTGCTGGCCGTCGCGATGCTGCTTCCCATGGCCGTCGATCTGGCGACCGGCAATCCGGACTGGATGGTATTCGCCATCGCCTTCGCGCTGACGTTGTTCTTCGGCGTGCAGTTCATGCTGGCCAACCGCATGGACCGGATATCGCTGAACCTGCGGCAGGCCTTCCTGCTGACCGCGCTGTCCTGGGTCGTGGTGTGCGCCTTCGCCGCCGTGCCCTTCATGGTGTCGCAGATCGACCTGTCGGCGGCCGACGCCTATTTCGAGGCGATGTCGTCCCTGACCGCCACCGGGGCCACGGTGATCTCCGGCCTGGACGGGCTGGCGCCGGGGCTGCTGCTGTGGCGGTCGCTGCTGCAATGGCTGGGCGGCATCGGCATCATCGGCATGGCCATCGCCATCCTGCCCTTCCTCCAGGTGGGCGGCATGCAGCTCTTCCGCTCGGAATCCTCCGACCGCTCGGACAAGGTGACGCCGCGGGCCAGCGACCTCGCCATCGCGGTGGGCTGGATCTATCTGTGCCTGACCGCCGTCTGCACGGTGATGCTGGCCTATGCCGGCATGTCCTGGTTCGACGCCGTCAACCACGCGATGACCGCCGTGTCCACCGGGGGCTTCTCCACCCGCGACGCGTCCATCGCCAGTTGGAACAGCCCGGCCATCGAGTGGGTTCTGGTGGTCTTCATGGTGCTGGGCGGCATGCCCTTCGTCCGCTTCATCAGCCTGGCCCAGGGGCGGGCGGCCAGCTTCTGGTCGGACACGCAGATCCGCTGGTACCTCGCCTTCCTGGCCGTGGTGTCCTTCGGCATGTCGGTCTGGCTGACGCTGACGCGGGACGTGCCGTGGGACGACGCCATCCGGGTGACCACCTTCAGCGTCGTCTCGGTGGTCACCACGACGGGCTACGCCTCCATCGACTACGAGCGGTGGGGGCCGATGGCGTCGGTGGTCTTCTTCATCCTGACCTTCGTCGGCGGCTGCACGGGATCGACCTCGGGCGGGTTGAAGATCTTCCGGTTCGAGATCCTGTTCATCGTCGTGCGCGCGCTCCAGCGCCGTCTCTACAGCCCCAATCTGGTGATTCCGCTGAGCTACAACGGCAAGCCGGTCAGCGCCGACGTGATGATCTCGGTGATGAGCTTCGGCTTCGTCTATCTGATGTCGGTGTTCGTCCTGGCCTTCGTCCTGGCCTTCCTGGGGGTGGACGTGGTGTCCGCCCTGTCGGGGGCGGCGACGGCGGTCAGCAACGTCGGCCCGGGGCTGGGACCCACCATCGGCCCGGTCGGCAACTACGCCACCATGCCGGACGGGGCCAAATGGGCGCTGTCCGCCGGGATGCTGCTGGGCCGGCTGGAATTCTTCACCATCCTGGTCGTTCTCAGTCCGTCCTTCTGGCGGCGGTGAGGGGGCGCGGGGCGGCGGCGTCACGATTCCGCGGCTCTCGGCTGGCCGCGGAGACCAGATGGGCCACGGCGGCGCCGAGCGCGATCACCCCCACCGCCACCGACGCCCGCAGGAAGCGGGAGGCGTCGCCGTGCAGGGTGAAGTGCCACCACAGCTCGTCGCTGAAGGCGACGTGCTTGTAGGAGAACAGGCCCAGCCAGAAGGCGCTGGCCAGGGCCACGCCGGTGGCGATGAACCAGCTCGGCGCCGGGGGGTTGCGCAGGATGTTGCCGCGCCGGTGGAACTCCTTGCGGGCGGGCAGCAGGGCCAGGAAGATCAGCCCCGGCACGACCGCCTCCTGCCAGTCGCCGCCCTTCAGCAGGGCCGAGGCGCAACCGGCGGCCAGCAGCACCAGCGACAGCACCCAGGCGGCGTGCAGCCGCCGCTGCACCGCGTGGGCCAGCAGGATCAGCAGCACCCCGGCCACGCTGCCCGTGAAGTGGGACATCTCCATCAGCGGCAGCGCCGTGGCGTCGAGGGGGGAGGGCAGCGTCTCCTCCGGCGTGGCGCGGGAGAACAGCAGGAAGGCCCCGGTGATGAAGATGCAGGCGGCCAGCACCAGCGGCACCACCGGGCTGACGGCGGCGGACATCACGCGCGACAGGCCGCCGATGCGGTGCCGGGCCTGGAAGGCTTCCAGCGCGCCGAACATCAGCCCGGCGATCACCAGCGGCGCCAGATAATAGATCAGCCGGAAAACCAGCAGCCCCGCCATCACGTCGTTGCCGGGCATGGCCGGGGTCAGGCTGACCAGCACGATGGCGTCGAACACGCCCAGGCCCCCCGGGACGTGGCTGATGATCCCGGCGACCAGCGCCAGCCCGAAGGCCACCAGCACGTCGGCGTAGCTCACCGCGTCGCTCGGCGGCAGGCAGAGCCAGAGCACCAGCGCCGCCAGCGACAGGTCGCACAGCCCCAGCAGCAGTTGCCGCAGCGCGATGGCCGGGCGCGGAAAGGCGATGGCGTGGCCGAACAGCCGCAGGGGCCGCCGCAGCCAGAATCCGCCCACCGCATAGGCCCCCAGCACCGCCAGCGCCGCCAGCCCCAGCAGCAGGGCGCTTCCCGGCGGGACGTGCAACGCCTTCAGGGCCGTGGGGTCGATCAGCATGACCACCGGCATCACCGTCGCCAGCCCCAGCATGAAGGTGGTGACGACGAACAGCGTGACCTGCGCCACCTCCACCCCGCTCAGGCCGTGCGGCGCGTACAGGCGGTAGCGGACGGTCGCCCCGATGATGCTGGCGAAGCCCAGGCTGTGGCTGAAGGCGTAGCTGGTGAAGGCGGTGAAGGCCACCCAGCGGTAGGGCAGGGGCCGCCGCAGATGACGCAGCGCCAGCAGATCGTAGAGCGTCAGCAGCCAGTAGCTGACCGCCGCCGCCCCCGCCGCCGCGAGAAGCTGCGCGCCGGTGATGCGCCCCAGCGCCTGCCGGATGTCGGCGACGCTGTACTGGTCCAGCCAGCGGTTCAGGATGACCAGCGCCCCGGCCAGAAGCGCCAGGATCAGCAGCCCCGTGCCGTAGCGCAGCAGCCGCTGCGTCCAGGCCGCGGTCGGCGGGTCGTCGTCGCGGGTGTCGGTGGGTGGGGCGGTGTGGACCATGGCTGACAGGATCGCTCCGGGCGCCTAGGATGACGGGGCTTGGGACAAGAACAACACCGCGCAGCGAAAAAGCGCATGGCCGTGGAGGGCCTTCGGGAGCAACCGATGCATCTTGTGCTTTATCTCGCCACCGGGCTGTCGTCGGCCAACACGGTGATTCTGCTGCTCGCCTATCTCTGGGACAGCTCGGTGACGCTGTTGGGCGGGGCGACCGGCTATGGGCTGCGGCCCGACGGCGTGTCCTTCACCCTCTCGCTGTTCACCACGGTCCTGCTGCTCTGGTACGCGCTGGTGCTGCGGCGGCGGAAGGGGCCGGAGCAAGGCGTGCGGTAGAAGGAGAAGGTTTCCTCAAATTATGTTAGAAAGCCCATCGGTGCATTCTTCGTGCCGAGGCGGCGACCACCACCATGAGTCATCAGGCTGATCCGAACCAATCCGGGGCCGGCGCCCCCGGCGCGGCGGCGCGCCCGATGAGCGTGGCCGACCTGCCGCTGCTCGACGGGCTGTGGATGCCGGTCTGGCTGCATGACGGCGGGCGCGGGCGGATGGTCTGGGGCAACCGCGCCGCCCTGGAGCTGTGGAACGCGGCCTCGCTCGCCGACTTCCAGGCCCGCGATTTCGGCGCCCAGCCCGCCGCCGCGCCGAAAAGCGCGGGGGAGCAGGCGACGGGCCGCTGGACCTTCTACCCCAAGGGCCGCGCGGTCACGGCCTGGGTGCGCCGCACCGGCATTCTGCTTGAGGACGGAAGCCTAGGCATCCTGCACGAGGCGCAGGTCGCCGCCCCGTCCGGTGCCGACCCCGACGACGGCGCGGCGGAATGCGCCGGCTCCGACACGGAAGCGCTCCACCGCGAGCGCGCCATGCTGCAAAGCCTGATCGATTCCATGCCGGACATCGTCTTCTTCAAGGACGTGGACGGCACCTATCTGAAGTGCAACCGGGCGACGCTCGACTATGCGGGGCGTCCGCCGCTGGGGCTGACCGACCACCGGCTGTTCGACGCGGAGACGGCGACCCGCCGCCGCCGCACGGACCGGATCGCCATGGAGAAGGGCTTTTCCCGCAGCGAGGAGTGGTTCACCTACCCGGACGGGCGCCGCGTGCTGATGGAAACCGCCAAGGCCGCCTGCCTCGACCGCAGCGGCAGGGTGCTGGGCGTCGTCGGCATCGCCCGCGACATCACCGAGCGGCGGCAGACGGAAAAGCAGCTTCTGCGGCAGCACGCCCTGTTGCAGGGGATCATCGACACCATCCCCGACGCCGTCTTCTTCAAGGACCGCGACGGCGTGCTGCGCAAGGCCAACCGCGCCTTCGCCTCCTGGACCGGGCGGCCCCTGGAGCAGTTGGTCGGGCTGGGCAGCCACGAGATCTGGCCGCCGGGAATGGCGGACGGCATCCGCGCGGGCGACGGGCTGGTCTATGCCGAGGACGGACCGCTGCGCAACGAGGAGGCCATTCCGCTGCCCGATGGCGGGCGGATCTGGGTCGAGATCCTGAAGGCGCCGATCCGCGACGCGGGCAACGAACTGCTTGGGCTGGTCGGCGTCGGGCGGGACATCACCCTGCGCAAGGCCGCCGAGGAGACCCTGCGGCGCAGCGAGGCGGAAAAGGACCATCTCGCCAACCACGACGCCCTGACCGGCCTGCCCAACCGCCGCCTTCTGTTCGACCGGCTGGACGTGGCGCTGGCCCGCTCGCGGCGGTCCGGGCGCCCGCTCGCCCTGCTGTTCATCGACCTGGACGGCTTCAAGGCTGTCAACGACCGGATGGGCCACGATTGCGGCGACGAGGTGCTGCGCATTGCCGCCACGCGGCTCGCCGGCTGCCTGCGCCGCAGCGACACGGTGGCCCGCGTGGGCGGCGATGAGTTCACCATCGTGCTGGAAGATGTGGCTTCCGCCGCGGACGCCGGGGGCGTGGCCGCCAAGATCGTCGAGGCGGTGGCGCTGCCCATCCCGGTGCAGGGCCCGGTGGAGGGGAATACCGCGTCCATTGGCGCCAGCGTCGGCATCGCCCTGTTCCCCGCCGACGGTGACGACGCCCGCAGCCTGCTGGTCGCGGCGGACGGCGCCATGTACCGGGCCAAGCAGGCGGGCCGCGGCACCTACGTCTTCTACGAGGGCCAGCGCTAAGGGCAGACCGCCTCGACGATGCGGCAGACGTCGCCCGCCGTCCGCGGGGTGAAACGGGCCAGCAGCCCGCCGCGCAGTTCCGGAACGATCAGCGACACCGGCTGGTCGGCGGGAACCGTCAGGTCGTGGTCGAGGTCGCAGACGCTGACATAGTCCAGCCCGGTCATCGCCACCAGAAGGGACTGGCGGCCCTGCTCGTCGACGGCGTGCGCGATGGCCCGCCCGTTGACGGCGGCGTAGGCGGCGGCCTGATCCTGCGTGTAGCGGGACACCGGCAGCACCCGCAGCGACGGGTGGCTGCGCAGGACCGTGGCGATGAGGGCGTTGAGACCGCTGGACAGGCTCGGCATGGGTTCCAAAGGCTTCCGACTGTGGAGCGCCATGCTACCACGAAATCCGCCGCCGGGGGTGCCGCCCCCGCGCGACGCGGAAAATGGTCACGCAGGGGCGTCCCGGCCCGTCAACCGCTCAGCCGGTCCCAGCAGCCGTCCAGCGCGGGGGACAGCTTGTGCTTCATGATGCGCTGGCTGGGCGTGCGCTCGAACTCCTCCACGACCGCGATGTAACGCGGATTCTGGTAGGGGGCGAGCTGCCGCCCGAGCCAGCCGGACAGGGCCGGGATGTCCAGCGTGGCTCCGGCCTTCGGCTTCACGAACAGCTTGATGTCCTGCTCGCCCACGTCGGCGGCGACGCCGATGATGGCGCAGTCCTCGACCGCGGGGTGGGTGGCCGCGACATGCTCCACCTCCCAGGCCGAGACGTTCTCGCCCTTGCAGCGCACGCTGTCGGTCATCCGTCCGTGGAACAGAAGCGTGCCGCCCGCGTCCAAGGACCCCAGGTCGCCGGTGTGCAGTGCGCCGTCCTTCAGCGCGCGGGCCGTCGCCTCCGGGTTGCGGAAATAGCCGGCGAAGATGGCGCCGGGCCGGTCGGTGCGGACGACGATCTCGCCGCGCTCGCCCTTCGGCACGGGCTTGCCCGCGCCGTCCAGCAGATCCACGGTGAACCAGGGCATCGGGCGGCCCACCGCGCCGACCACGCCCTCGTCGTTGCAGGTGGTGATGCTGGACGCCTCGGTCATGCCGTAGCATTCGCGGATCTGCACGCCGAACCGCTCCTCGAAGGGTGTCCAGGTCTCCTTGGGGCAGCCGCCGCCCCAGGCGATGCGCACGGGGTGGTCGCGGTCGCGCGGCGAGACGGGCTGCTTCAGCAGGATTTGCAGGATGCCGCCCAGATAATGGATGTGGGTGGCCCCATACTCCCGCACCTGATCCCAGAAGCGGCTGGCGCTGAAGCGGTCCACCATGGCGAGCGACACGCTGCGGATCAGCGGCATGACGATCATCTGGGCGCCGCCGATGTGGTACAGCGGCTCCCACACGAACAGCACGTCGCCGTCGCGGGCGGCGGACACGCGGGCCACCGCCTCGCCGGCCAGCCGCATCATGCGGTGCGACACCAGCACGCCCTTGGGCCGCCCGGTGGTGCCGGAGGTGTACATGATGGCGAAGACATCGTCGGGGGCGGGCGGCGCCTCCTCGAAGGTGGCGCCGGACTCCAGCAGGGACTCCAGCCGCAGCGCCGCGGACGGGTCGCCCTGGACGATCAGCGGCGTGCCGGCGGGCACCGCCCCGGTCTCCGCGATCACCGGCAGGAATTCGGCCTCGGCGACGATGGCGCCGGGTTCGGAATGCTCCAGGATGTAGCGCAGCCCCTCGCCGCGCTGCTGGGCGTTGATCGGCACCCAGACCAGCCCCGCCTTGGCGAGGCCGAACAGGGTGGAGAGCACCAGCGGGCTGTTGCGCAGCATCAGCGCCACGCGGTCGCCGGGCTTCAGCCCCAGCCGCCGCAGCTCCGCCGCCACGCCGTCGGACTGGCGGTCGAGCGTGGCGAAGCTCAGCGCCTCGCCGTTGAAGCGGGCGAACAGGCGGGCGCGTCCGGTCCGGGCCGCCTGCGTGAACAGGCGGACGAACCCTTCTTCGAAATCGGACATGATGCGGGTCTCGAATGCGTTTGGTCGGTTGGTTGCGGCCGAATGGGTGTGCGGATCACCGCGCCGGACGGCGCAGCCATTCCGCGATCAGCAGCAGGGCCATCACGATCGCGAAGACCACGACGGACACGGCGGCCAGCGTCGGGTTCAATTGCAGGATCATGTCGTCCCACATCTGCTTGGGCAGCGTGGTCTTGACGCCGCCGCTGACGAAGATCGCCACGGTCAGCTCGTCGAAGGAGGTGATGAAGGCGAACAGGAACGCCGCCACCAGACCGCCGCGGATCAGCGGCACGGTGACCAGCATCAGCGTCCTGAAGCGGTTCGCCCCCAGCGTCGCCGCCGCCTGGTCCAGCCGCCAGTCGTGCCCCTTCACCACCGCGGAGATGGCGACGAAGGCGAAGGGCAGGGCCAGCACCGTGTGCCCGATGATCAGGCCGAGGTCGGTGGCGACCAGCCCGATCTGGGCGAACAGGTAGAACAGCCCGACCGCGATGACGATGCGCGGCACGATCATCGGCGCCAGGAAGAAGGCGAAGATCGCCCCCCGCCAGCGCGAGGAGGAGCGGGCGAGCGCCAGCGCGGCCAGACCGGCGACCAGCGTCGCCAGGATCGCCGTCGCGAAGGCCACCGCGAAGGAGCGGACCGTCGCCGACACCCACAAGTCGGAGTTGAAGTAGACCCGGAACCACTCCAGCCCATAGCCCGGCGGCGGGAAGTCCAGGAAGGGGGAGGTGGTGAAGGCGATGGGAACGACGACCAGCGCCGGGGCCACCAGGAAGACGATCACCAGGGCGGAATAGAGCGGCAGCAGCCGGTCCATCATCTTCGGCCCCAGCAGGCGTCCGACCGGGCCGCCCAGCGCCGCCGACGCCTTGGCGAGCGCCGACAGCGTTTTCATTCCGGCGTTGCGCAGGTGGCCCTGACCGCCGCCGGCCCGCCCGGAGGTCTCGCCCGACAGGGAGGACAGGCCGAACAGCCGGTCGTAGACCCAGCAGGTGACCATGGCCGCGACCAGCATGAAGGTGGCCAGGGCGCCCGCGAAGGCCCAGTTCAGCATCTCCTGGATCTGGGTGATGATGAGCTGCGCCAGCATGGTCTGCTGCGGCCCGCCGAGCAGAGCCGGAACGATGAAGAAGCCCAGCGAGGAGATGAAGGTCAGCAGCCCCGCCGCCGCCACGCCGGGCAGCGACAGCTGAAAATAGACCAGCCAGAAGGCGTTGGCCGGCGGCGCGCCCAGCGTTTCCGCCGCCTGGACCAGCCGGCGGTCGATGGTGGTCATCACCGGCAGCATGGTCAGCACGGCCAGCGGCAGCATGGCGTGCACCATGCCGGCCATCACGCCGAACTCGTTGTGGAGCAGCGGCAGGGTGGGCATCCCCGTGCCGGACAGGATCTGGTTGATGACGCCGGTCCGCCCCAGGATGACCATCCAGGCGAAGGTCTTCACCAGATAGCTGGTCCAGAAGGGCACCATCACCGCCAGGATCGCCAGCCCGCGCTGGCGCTCCGGCAACTGCGCCAGCCAATAGGCCAGCGGATAGCCGAACAGCAGCGACAGCAGGGCGGTCAGCCCGGCGATGCGGAAGGTGCTCATCAGGACGCGGAAATAGACGTCCGTGGCGACGATGCGGGCGTAATGGTCGCCGGTCCAGGCTGAGGTTTCCAGATCCTGGACGCTGAGGCCGAGCAGCCGCAGCACCGGGAACAGGAAGAACACCGCCAGGAAGGCGAGGCCGGGGGCGGCCAGCCACAGCGGGCCGAAGCGCAGCCGCCGCCGCGCCGCGGCGAAGGCTCCGTCATGGTGCAGGGTGGCGGCGCTCATGACACCAGCACCCCGGCGTCGGCGCGCCAGCGCACCGCGACCACCTCGCCCAGCCGCGGCGGGGCAAGGCCGCGGCGCAGGCGGACGGTGATCGTCTCCTCGCCACCGCCCAGCGCGACCAGCACGCGGGTTTCGGAGCCGGCGTAGACGGTGTCCACCACCTCGCCCCGCACCTCGTTGTCGCCCTCGCCGTCGATGTCGAGCTGTTCGGGCCGGACGACCAGCGCGCCGTCCGGACGCTCCGGCGTGTCGGCGGACAGGCGGAAGCTGCCGTTGCCGGTGACCAGCATGGGGGTGCCGGCCCCGTCGCGCCGGACCTGACCGCGGAAGATGTTCGACACGCCGATGAAGTCCGCGGCGAAGGCGGTCTTCGGGCGGGCGTAGATGTCGTGCGGGGTGCCGATCTGCTCGATGCGCGCGTGGTTCATCAGGCAGATGCGGTCCGACATGGCCAGGGCTTCCTCCTGGTCATGGGTGACGTAGATGATCGTGGCGCCCGTCTCGCGGTGCAGGCGCTTGATCTCGTACTGCATGTGCTCGCGCAGCTTCTTGTCCAAGGCGCCCAGCGGCTCGTCCATCAGGATGACCGAGGGCTGGTAGACGAAGCAGCGCGCCAGCGCGACGCGCTGCTGCTGCCCGCCGGACAGCTCCTTGGGGAAGCGCCCGGCGAGATGGCCGAGATGGACCATCTCCAGCGCGTCCTTCACGCGCCGCGCCAGATCCGCCGGGGCAACGCCGCGCATGCGCAGGGGAAAGCCGATGTTCTCGGCCACCGTCAGGTGCGGGAACAGGGCGTAATGCTGGAAGACGAGGCCGATGTCCCGCTTGTGCACGGGGGTGCGGGTCTCGTCCTGCCCGTCGATCAGGATGCGCCCTCCGCTCGGCTCCACCAGCCCGCAAATCATCTGAAGCAGCGTGGTCTTGCCGGAGCCGGACGGGCCGAGCAGCGTCAGGAACTCGCCCGCCGGGACCTCCAGGCGGGTGGGTTCCAGAGCGGTGATGGCGCCGTACCGTTTGGTCAGGCCATCGACCAGCAGCTTCGGCGTGGCGGCGGCCCCGGCCTGGACGGGTGCTGTGCGCGCCTGTGCGAGCGGTGAGAGCATGGCGGCGGGTCTCCTTTCCGGTGGGCGGGCTTAGCCGAGAATCCAGGCGTTGAAGCGCTCGTTCATCTTCGACCGGTTGGCGCCCCACCAATCCTCCTTCGCGATGGTCATCACCTTCAGGTTCTCTTCATAGGTGGGCAGCGCCTGGGCGCGCTCCTTCGGGATGCTCTTGTAGGCGTCGAGGTTGGTCGGGCCGTAGGCCAGCACCTCGGTGAAGGCGGCCTGACGGGCCGGATCGGCGCAGAACTTGATGAACTGGCGGGCGGCGTCGGCGCGCGGGTTGCCGCGCGGGATGCCCCAGCCCTCGATGGAATAGAGCCCCTGGTTCCAGCCGATCTTCACCGGGGCGCCGCCGTCGATCACCGCCTGGGCGCGGGCGTTCCACAGGGCGATCATGTCCACCTCGCCGCTCTGGATGAGCTGGCTGGACTGGGCGCCGCCGGTCCACCAGACGGCGATGTGCGGCTTGATGCGGTCCAGCGCCTTGAAGGCGCGGTCCACGTCCAGCGGGTAGAGCTGGTCGAGCGGCACGCCGTCGGCCAGCAGCGCCTGCTCCAGCGTGTCGATGGGGTTCTTGCGCAGCGAGCGGCGGCCCGGGAACTTCTCGACGTTCCAGAAATCGGCCCAGCTCTGCGGCGCGTTGGCGGCGAACTTGTCGGTGCGGTAGCCGAGGATGGTCGAATAGACGTCGGTGCCCATCCAATGGCTGGTCAGCGAATCCGGCATCAGGCCGGGCGCGTCCGCCGCGGTGAAGTTCAGCGGCTCCAGCAGGTTCTGCTTCATCAGGATGTCGCGGGCCGACAGGGTCAGGGTGCAGACGTCCCAGGTGTAGGACTTGGTCTCCACGATGGCCTTGAACTGGGCGGTCGGCTCCGCCTCGCGGGCGACGTTGACCACCTTGATGCCGGTGGCCTTCTCGAACGGGTCGTAGAAGGACTTGCGGAAGGCCGGGCTGTAGGGGCCGCCCGGGTCGGCGACGGTGATCTGCGTCGCCGCCGCGGCAACGGCCGGACGGAGCAGCCCGGCGGGCAGGGTGGCGCCCAACGCCACGCCGGCGGCCCCCTTCATCAGGCTGCGGCGGTCCATGGAGAAGCCGGAGGTCTTACGCATGTGAAACTCCCTGTTCTTTGCCGGGGCGTCTCTGCTGTCCCGGTGGGTGGGCGCCGCTTCGGCGGCACGGTCGGGCGGTTCGTTGCGCCCCTGGAATAATGCCTGGGAATTAAGCCGCGATTACGCGCGCTTCGCGGCGCGCTTGGCGAGGAATTCCTCCATCATCCGGGCCGGCTCGCCGGAGGCGTAGGCTTCGCGCTGGATGCGCACGCCGGCGGCCAGGGAATCGCGGAATCCGGCCTCGGTCATCTCGCGGAAACGCTGCTTGTCCAGCCGCATGGCGACCGGCGGCTTGGCAGCCAGCTCCTCGGCCAGGGCCAGGGATTCGGCCATCACGCGGTCCTGCGGGACGATGCGGTTGATCAGGCCGATGCGGTGGCTTTCCTCGGCGTCCATCAGCCGGCCCGTCAGGGTCAGGTCGATGGTGCGGGCCAGACCGATCATCTCCTTCATGATCCAGGGGCCGGTGGTGCTGGCGATGCCGGAGTTGATTTCCGGCTGGCCCATGCGCACGCCGGGGTGGCCGATGCGGAAGTCGCCGAGCAGGGCCACCTGGAAGGCGGAGCCCGCGGCGACGCCGTTCAGCGCGACGACCAGCGGCTTCGACAGGGTGCGCATGCGGTGGTACAGCCGCTCCCACTCCGCCACCCATTCCTCGGCGCGGTCGGCATCGAAGGTCTTGGTCTCGTTCAGGTCCTGCCCGGCGCCAAAGGCGCGGTCGCCGGCCCCGGTGAGGATGATGGCGCGCACACCGTCCTGCTTTTCGAACTGGTCGAAGGCGACGACCAGCTCATCGCGCATCGCCCGGTTCCAGGCGTTCAGGATCTCCGGGCGGTTCAGCGTGATGATGCCGACCGGACCACGGACCTCGGTGAGGATGAATTTGAACACGGCTCCACTCCTGTAAGCGGGTCTTTTCGCGCGCCTTGCGGGCGTTCCGGCGCCTCGTCGGGCGGCGCGTCGTATTGCAATACGATACTTGGTATTGAATAGCTTGGCTTGCTTTGCTAGACCTGTCAACGGTATCTCTCGCACATCAACTTCAGGACCGATCGCCATGGCCCCGCGCCGTCCGTCTCCCCGACCGTCCGACACGGAATTCACCCCCGGCGACGGGTCTGCCGGCGACGCCCCGGTGAAGGAGGAGGGCACCGCCCGCACCGGCGATCCATTGATGGTCATGTCCGTGGAAAAGGCGTTCCGCGTCCTGAACGCGTTCGACGCCGCACGCCCGGCGATGAGCCTGACCCAGATCGCCTCCATCGTCGGCATGGACAAAAGCGCGGCGCAGCGCTTCACCCACACGCTGGAAAAGCTGGGCTATCTGCGCAAGGACCCGGAGACGAAGCGGTTCGAGCTGACGGTCAAGACGCTGGACCTCGGTCACCACTACATGCGCGGCAACGGGTTGCTCGAGCGCTCGATGCCGTACCTGATGCATCTCAGCAAGACGACCGAGGAAACCATCAACCTGACCGAGCTGGACGACACGGAGATCGTCTTCGTCTCGCGTTTCATGAGCCGCCATGTGCTGAACACCGACGTGGTCATCGGCATGCGGATGCCAGCCTACTGCACGGCCCCGGGCATCGCGATGCTGTCGCGCATGCCGATCGAGGAGGTCTGCGACCGGCTCGACCGCATGGACCTGCATCCCTACACGCCGAACACCACCTGGCAGCGGGAGGATCTGCTGGCGAAGATCGAGCGGTCCGCCGGCCTCGGCTACGCCACCGCCTTCGAGGAATATTACCACGGCGACCTGTCGATCGCGGCGGCCATCGTCAACCCGGCGGGGGCGCCCATCGGGGCGATCAACATCGCCGTCTCGCGCTCCCGCTTCACCCCGCAGGAGGCGGAGGAGCGTTTCGCCCCCCTGGTCGTCGCCGCCGCCGCGTCGATCTCCACCATCGGGCGTCCGCCCCCGCCGAGAAAAAACGCACGGGGGTGAAAAAAGCGCTTGCCGGGCTTGGCCGACCCGCCTATAACCCGGCTCCCACGACGCCGG
>NZ_JAUJFI010000045.1 GCF_030849505.1 Azospirillum isscasi
CGGAGCGGGCGCCGCCGGCTTGCCGGACGCCTTGGCGGAGGTTCTGGCGGGCGGCGTTGGTGCGGTCGCCGGCACGATGGCGACCTCAATCGCGCTGGCGCCCGCCGACTGGGACGGCTCACGCGGGGCCACGCCGCGCAGCGTCGGCGTCAGGGCGGCGATGTACATCCGCGTTTCCCGCGGCAGCTTCTGCTTGCCCGCAAGATGCGAGGCGTAGCAGGCCGGGCCGCAATTGTAGGCGGCAAGGAAGCCCGGCGCGCCGAACAGGTCGTACATCTCGCGCAGATAGGCGGTGCCGGCCAGGATGTTGTCGCGCGGGTCGGACGGGTCGGAACCCAGCCCATACTGCCAGCGCATCATGTCGTAGGTGCCGGGCATCACCTGCATCAGCCCGATGGCGCCGGCGTGGCTGGTGATGGTGCGTCCGTTCACCACCGCGCGCCCGCCGCTCTCGCGCATCATCACGGCCCTGATCCACTTCTCCGGCATGTCGAAGCGTTCCGACGCCTCGCGGATGTGGGGGACCCAGCGGCCCAGGGGGTCGTTCGGATCGATTGGGACGACGGCCACTTCCGGAGCCTTGGCGATGTCCGCCGTTTCCGGAGCGTTCGAGGCGCAACCCGCCAAGCCGAGGGCGAGAATCAGAGCGGCACCGGCGGCGCGGGCCGCGGTGAAGTCGCGATAAGCCACGAGGTGGGGTCCGTGCTTGTTGCACAAAGATCGAAAGCGTTACCCTCTCTTTGCGATGTAATGGTGCTGTCTGTCAAGCAACAAGGCGGGTGTAATGTCCTGATTCCATGGCTTTTCCCTTTTTCATATCCGGTTGGAATGGTTTTCATGCAAATGCTGTTCATCCGGATTTGCCGCTTTTCTGCGTCATCCTGCAGCGATGCCATTTTTGGCGGCGCGGGAGAGAGACCCGTTCCTGCCACGCCCAAGACTTGTGGTCCAATCGCCGCAGCCCGCTCAACCGCTTGACTTTTTCAAGCCCGCTCCATATTGAATGAACGTTCATTTATAGCCATGCACCGATGCCCGACAGCACCGCCCATCCCCCTCCCCGCCGGTCCCGACGCAAGGATGCGCGCCCCGCCGAGGTCATCGAAGCCGCGCGCGACCTGTTCGTCTCGCGCGGATTTGCCGCAACCAAGCTGGAGCATGTCGCCCGCAAGGCCGGCGTCAGCGTCGGACTTCCCTACCTCTATTTCGAGAACAAGGAAGGGCTGTTCAAAGCGGTCGTGCGGCAATCCATCCTGCCGCAGTTCCAGATGGGCGAAGACCTGCTGGACAGCTTCACCGGCACCAGCGAGGAGTTCCTGCGCATCCTGGCCCGCGGCTTCTGGGAGATGGAGCAGAGCCCGAACGCCGGCCTGTCCAAGCTGGTGATCGCCGAGGCGCAGAATTTCCCCGACCTCGCCCGCTTCTATATGGAGGAGGTCGTCCTGCGCGGGCGGCTTTTCTTCATGCGCATCCTGCGCCGCGGCATCGAGCGCGGGGAGTTCCGGCCCATGGACGTGGACCAGATGGCCCGCGTCATCGCCGCCCCGCTCAGCATGCTGTCGCTGTGGAACCACTCGTTGCGGCCTTTCGAGCCGGACCCCGCCGCGGCGTCCGCCGAAGCCTATCTCGACGCCTATCTCGACCTCGTTCTCAACGGGTTGAAAGCCGCACCCAAGGACGCCTCCCCATGATCGACGCCGCCCGTTCCGAGCTTCCCACCGGCGGCAGGCGCCGGCGCCGCCTGCTGCTGCCCCTGCTGGTCGCCGGGGCGCTGGCCGCCGCGGGCGGAGCCGCCTGGAAGACCATGGACAGCCGCGACGCGGTTCCCCCCGCCGCCGCCAGCCTGCCACCGCCGGTCCGGGCGGTGGAGCTGTCGCCCGTCGAACTGACCCGCATGGTCCCGCGCCGCCTGACCGAACTGGTGCGGCTCAGCGGTTCGGTGAAGCCGATGGAGCAATCCACGGTGAAGTCGGAGGTCGCCGCCCGGCTGGTCGAGGTGCCGGTGCGCGAGGGGCAGGCCGTCGGCAAGGGGCAGGTGCTGGCCCGCTTCGACACGGTGGAGCTTCAGGCCAAGCTGGACGAGAAGCTGAGCAACCTGGAGGGCGCCAAGGCGCAGCTCGTCCTGGCCGAGAAGACCCGCGCCAAGAATCTGGCGCTGCGCCAGAAGGACATCGTGTCCGAAACCAACATGGATCAGGCGCAGAGCACGTTCCGCTTCCAGCAGGCCACCGTGTCGGCGCTGGAGGCGCAGGTGGATCTCGCCCGCAAGGCGCTGCGCGACGCGGTGGTGGCCAGCCCCATCGACGGCATGGTGGCCGAGCGCGCGGTCAACCCCGGCGAGACGCTGGCGGTCAACGCGAAGATGTTCTCCGTCGTGGACCTCAGCCGCGTCGAGGTCGAGGCGACGGTCCCCGCCGACGACGTGGCCCGGCTGAAGCCCGGCCAGACCGTGCGGCTGCGGGTGGAGGGTTTCGGCGAGCGGGAGTTCGTCGGCCGGATCGCCCGCATCAACCCGATGGCCCGCCCCGGCACCCGGGCCATTCCCGTCTACATCGTTCTGGACAACGCCGACGGCGCCCTGCGCGGCGGCATGTTCGCCGCGGGCGACGCGGTGGTGGACGAGGTGGAGGGCGCCTTCGCCCTGCCCCCCGCCGCGGTCCGGCGCGACCAGGACGGCGACTTCGTGCTGGTCGTCTCCGGCGACCGGGTGGAGCGCCGCAAGGTGGAGGTGCTCGGCGCCTGGGCGCGCGGCGACCTCGTGCAGGTGCGCGGGCTGGCCGACGGCGATCTGGCGGTGACCGCCCCCCTGCCCGGCCTGACCGCCGGGCGGACCGTCAGGGTCGTGGGATCGTAAGGGAACGGGCCGCGCCATGCCGATCACCCGCATCAGCGTCGACAACCCCGTCTTCGCCACCATGATGATGGTGGCGCTGATGGTGCTGGGCCTGTTCTCCTACAACCGGCTGGGCGTCGACCAGTTTCCGGACGTGGATTTCCCGCTGGTCGTCGTCTCCACCGAATATCCCGGCGCCAGCCCGGAATCGGTGGAGACGGACGTTTCCCGCCCCATCGAGGACGCGGTCAACACCATCGCCGGCATCAAGACGCTGACCTCCCGCTCCTACGAGAGCCGGTCGGTGGTGATCGCGGAGTTCGACCTGAAGACCGCCTCCACCCAGGCGCTTCAGGACGTGCGCGAAAAGGTGTCGGCGCTCCGCCCGACCTTCCGGGACGAGGTGAAGGACCCGCAGATCACCCGCTTCAACCCGGACGACCAGCCCATCCTGTCCATCGCGGTCAAGTCGGACATCCGCGGCTTGCGCGACCTGACCACCATGAGCGACCAGATCGTCCTGAAGCGCCTGCAGAACGTGCGCGGCGTCGGACGGGCGACCATCGCGGGCGGCGTGAAGCGGCAGGTCCAGGTGCGGCTGCGGCCCGAACGGCTGGAGGCGCTGGGCGTCGGCGTCGATCAGGTCATCAAGGCGATCCGCGACGAGAACCAGGACATTCCCGCCGGTTCCGTCTCCGGCAACGGGGCGGAGCGGGTCGTCCAGGTGGACGGGCGCGTCATCGACCCGCGGGAACTTCTCGACCTCATCGTCGCCCGCCGCGGCGGCGAGCCGGTGCGGCTGCGCCAGGTCGCCGAGGTGCTGGACGGGCAGGAGGAGCAGGAGTCCGTCGCCCTGTTCAACGGGCAGCCGGCGCTGGCCGTCGATGTGGTGAAGATCCAGGGCTCCAACACCGTGGAGGTGGCGCGCGGCCTCTACAAGGCGCTGGACGAGCTGCGCCGCGACGGTTCCCTGCCCTCCGACGTCGTTCTGGAGGTGGTGCGCGACACCTCGCGCGGGATCACCAACTCGCTGAGCAACGTGCAGCGCACGCTGGTCGAGGGCGGTGCGCTGACCATCGCCATCGTCATGATCTTCCTGGGCTCCTGGCGCAGCACGGTCATCACGGCCCTGACCCTGCCGGTGGCGGTGATGGGCACCTTCGGCGTGCTGGCGGCCTTCGGCTTCACGCTGAACACGATGACCCTGATGGCCCTGTCGCTGGCCATCGGCATCCTGATCGACGACGCCATCGTGGTGCGCGAGAACATCATGCGCCATCTGGGGAAGGGACAGGGGCACCGGCAGGCGGCGCTGGACGGCACCAAGGAGATCGGGCTGGCGGTTCTGGCGACCACGCTGACCATCGTGGCGGTGTTCCTGCCCGTGGCCTTCATGGGCGGCATCATCGGGCGCTTCTTCCTGCAATTCGGCATCACCGTGTCCGCCGCGGTGCTGATCTCCCTGTTCGTCTCCTTCACGCTGGACCCCATGCTGTCCAGCCTGTGGTACGACCCGGCGGCCCACGGGCGGCACGGGCGCGGGATCTTCGGGCGGTTCGCGGAAGGGTTCCAGCACGGCTTCGACGCGCTGGCGCGGGTCTATGGCCGGATGCTCCGCTGGGCGCTGCGCCGGCGCTGGCTGGTCCTGCTGCTGGCGCTGGGAATCTTCGTCGGCAGTTTCTTCCTGGTGCCGCGCATCGGGGTGGAGTTCGTTCCCGCCGCCGATCTGGGCGAAACCATCGTGGACGTGGAGACGCCGGTCGGCTCCTCCCTCGACTACACCGCGGCCAAGCTGCGGCAGGTCGAGGCGGCGATCCGCGAGTTTCCGGAGGTCGCCTATACCTATTCCACGGTCAACACCGGCGCGTCGGTGGGCAAGAACCGGGGCAGCGTCTATGTCCGGCTGAAGCCCATCGACCAGCGCAAGCGCTCTCCCAACGGGCTGGCCCCGCCGATCCGCGAGCGGCTGGCGGCCATTCCCGGCGTCCAGATCGGCATCGGCATTCCCGGCGTGGGCGGCGTGCAGAAGCAGATCCAGGTGTCCGTGCAGGGCCGCGACATCGCGGAACTGGACCGCATCGCCAAACAGGTGACCGCCGCCATGGGCGGCATCCGCGGCTTCGTGGACGTGGACGTCAGCCTGAAGGCGGCCAAGCCGACCCTGTCGGTGCGGCTGGAGCGCGATCTGGCGAGCGACCTCGGCGTCGGCACGGCGCAGGTGGCGAACACGCTGCGCCCGCTGTTCGCCGGGGACAAGGTGTCCACCTGGAAGGCGCCGGACGGCGAGACCTACGACGTGCTGGTCCGCCTGCCGGAGGGCGACCGGGTGGGCCGCGCCGATCTCGACCGCATCCATCTGACCGGCACGAACGGCCCCGATGACGCCCCGCGCATGGTGCCGCTGTCGCAGGTCAGCCGGGTCGAAACGACGCTCGGCGCCTCGCAGATCAACCGCCGCGACCTGTCGCGCGAGGTGAACGTGCAGGCCAACGTCCAGGGCCGCCCGGCGGGCGACGCCGGCAGGGAGCTTCAGGCCGCCATCGCCGGGATCAAGCTGCCGCCCGGCTACCGCATCGTCTTCGGCGGCTCGACCAAGGACATCGCGGAGACGACCGGCTACGCCACCCAGGCGCTGCTGCTGGCGGTGATCATGATCTACCTGATCCTGGCCTCCCAGTTCGGCAGCTTCCTCCAGCCCGTCGCCATCATGATGTCGCTGCCGCTGTCGTTGATCGGGGTGTTCCTGGGGCTGCTGGTCGCCGGCTCGACCCTGAACATCTTCAGCGCCATCGGCTTCATCATGCTGATGGGGCTGGTGACCAAAAACGCGATCCTGCTGGTGGACTTCGCCAACCAGGCCCGCGCCCGCGGGGCCGACCTGCGCGACGCGGTGGTGGAGGCCGGGATCATCCGCCTGCGCCCCATCGTCATGACCACCATGGCGATGATCTTCGGCATGATCCCGCTGGCGCTGGGCATCGGCGAGGGCGCGCAGCAACGGGCGCCCATGGCCCACGCGGTGATCGGCGGCCTCATCAGCTCCACCCTGCTGACCCTGCTGGTGGTGCCGGTGATCCTCACCTACCTCGACGCGCTGTCGCGGCGCTTCAAGCGCTGGTTCGCCCACCGCGACCCGGACGCCGTGGCGCACGGAACGGCGGCGGAATAGCTCATCCCAGATGCTCCCGCATCAGGAACAGACCGAGCGCCAGAAGGCCGAGGAAGAAGCAGCGCCGGAACACCTCCGCCCGCACCCGCCGGCGGAGGCTCTGGCCGAGCGCCATGCCGGCGAGCGCCGGCAACAGCGACGCCAGTGACCCCCAGGCCAGCGTCCCGTCGAACAGCCCGTGCTGCGCCAACCCGGCGGCCAGCGCCAGGGTGGACACCGTGAAGGACAGGCCGAGCGCCTGGATCAGCCGGTCGCGCTCCAGCTCCAGCGCTTGGAGGTAGGGCACGGCGGGGATGACGAAGACCCCGGTGGCCGCCGTCACCACCCCGGTCGCCACCCCGACCAGCGGCGACAGCCAGGATTCCGCCTGCGGCGGCACCCGCAGCGGCAGCTTCACCAGCCCGGCCAGCGCGTAGAGCGCCAGAGCGCCGCCCAGCGCCGCCGCCGCCTGCCCCGACGAGGCACCGGCCAGCAGCCCCGCCCCCGCCCAGGTGCCCAGCGTGATCCCAAGCATCATCGGCCAGAAGCGTTCGATGGTGGCGCCCAGGCCGGGGCCGAAGGCGAGCTGCCAGAGATTCGTCACCAGCGAAGGCACGATCAGGATCACCGCCGCCTCCGCGGGCGGCATCACGAGGCCGAGCAGGCCCATGGCGACGGTCGGCAAACCCAGCCCGATCATGCCCTTGACGAACCCGGCAAGCAGGAAGGTCAGAGCCATCGCGGCGACGATGAGGAGAGGAAGGTCGGTCATGACCGCCACTTGAAGCCGCGGAGCGCCTTCCGGCAATGTGGATGTCACGCAGCCTGCCTTCGGATCGGACGAAGGCAGATGCCCCGCCGGAGATCCCACCCATGCGCTTCGACCTGACCGACCTGCGGCTGTTCCTGAACGTCGTGGAGGCGGAGAGCATCACCCATGGGGCGGAGCGCACGCACCTCGCCCTCGCCTCCGCCAGCGCGCGCATCCGCGGGATGGAGGAGACGCTCGGGGTGCCGCTGCTGGAGCGCGGGCGCCGGGGCGTCAGCCCGACCCCGGCGGGACAGGCGCTCGTCCACCACGCCCGCCTGCTTCTCCAGCAGGTGGAGCGGATGCGGGGCGAATTGGGCGATTATGCGAAGGGGCTGAAAGGGCATGTGCGGCTGCTGTCCAACACCGCGGCCCTGGCGGAATTCCTGCCCGAAGCCCTGGCCCCCTTCCTGGCGGCCCACCCCAACATCGACATCGATCTGGAGGAGAAGCCGAGCCACGAGATCGTGCGGGCGGTGGCGGAAGGGCTGGCCGATGCTGGGGTGGTGTCCGACCACGCCGACCTGTCGGGGCTGGAGGTCTTTCCCTTCCGGACCGACCGGCTGGTGCTGATCGTCCCCCACGGCCATCCCCTGGCGAACCGCCGCGGCATCGCCTTCCGTGAGGTCATGGGCGAGGAATTCGTGGGGCTGGCGGCGCGCAACGCCCTTCAGCAGCACGTCAACGAGCACGCCGTCCGCTCCGGGCACTCTTTGAAGCTGCGCGTCCGCGTCCGCGGCTTCGACGGGATTTGCCGGATGGTCGAACAGGG
The DNA here is from genome assembly GCF_030849505.1 of Azospirillum isscasi. Classification (GTDB taxonomy): domain Bacteria; phylum Pseudomonadota; class Alphaproteobacteria; order Azospirillales; family Azospirillaceae; genus Azospirillum; species Azospirillum isscasi. The sequence goes on from NZ_JAUJFI010000045.1 coordinate 7,562, forward strand.
GGTTGGGCTGGGCATCGTCCCGGAAGCCTCGGCAAGGCGCTGCCGCCGCTTCACGAAGATCCGCGCGGTTCGCCTGACCGATCCCTGGGCCGTGCGGTCGCTGGTCGTCTGCGTCCGCCGGCTGGACGCGCTGCCCAGCCACAGCCGCCAACTGGTGGAGCGGCTGACCAACCCGTCCGCCACTCCTTCCGGCAGCGCAACGAACGCAGGTTAACAGCGCTTGCGAAAGCGACGCCGATCCCTTCCCCCCCTGGGGAGAAGGTTCAGGGTGAGGGGGTGCCGAAGGCACGCCAGTGGGCGCAACAAGCACGTTTCTCCGCCCCGCCGGGCGTATCGCCCCCTCACCCGGCCCTCTCCCCGGGGGGAGTGGGCTTTCTCACTCCGCGCCGGGCACCGGGTGCGGCGCCTCCGGGGCGACCCCGCCGCGGCGCTTCCACAGGCGGGAGACGGCGTTGCCTGCGTCCTCCATATAGAGGAACAGCACCGGCGTGATGTAAAGCGTCAGGATCTGCGACACGCACAGACCGCCGACCACGGCAAGGCCCAGCGGCTGGCGAAGCTCCGCCGCGGCGCCATGGGCGACGGCGATGGGCAGGGTGCCCATGATCGCCGCCATGGTCGTCATCATGATCGGGCGGAAGCGCAGCAGGCACGCCTGCTCGATCGCCTCGCGCGGGGTCATGCCCTGGTTGCGCTGCGCGTCGATGGCGAAGTCGATCATCATGATCGCGTTCTTCTTCACGATGCCGATCAGCATCAGGATGCCGATGATCGCGATGACGCTCAGCTCCTGCCCGAACAGCATCAGCGTCGCCAAGGCCCCGATGGCCGCCGAGGGCAGGCCGGACAGGATCGTCAGCGGGTGGATGAAGCTCTCGTAGAGCACGCCCAACACGATGTAGATCACCAGAACCGCGGCCAGAAGCAGGAGCCCCTGGCTCTTCTGCGCGTCCTCGAACACCTGGGCGGTGCCGGCGAAGCCGGTGGTGATGCCCGGCGGCAGGGCCATTTCCACCTCGGCCCGCCGGACGGCGTCCACCGCCTCGCCCAGCGAATGGCCGGGCGTCACGTTGAAGGACAGGGTGACGGCGGGAAGCTGCCCCTGGTGGTTGACCGTCATCGGACCGGCGGTGCGCTGCACGCTGGCGAAGGCGTCCAGCGGCACCAGCTTGCCGGAGCTGGACCGCACATAGATGCGCGACAGGGCGTTGTCGTCCTGCTGGTACTTGGGCGCCAGCTCGATCAGCACCTGATAGTCGTTGGTCGGCGTGTAGATGGTCGAGACCTGCCGCTGACCGAAGGCGCTGTAGAGGGTGGAGCGCACCTGATCGATCCCGATCCCCAGCGTCGCCGCCTTCTCCCGGTCCACATGCACGTAAGCCTGCGGACTGTTGAGCTGAAGGTCGCTGGTCACGTCCTGAAGAATGGGGATGTCGCGCATCGCCCGCTCCAGCCGCCCGGACCAGGCGTACAGCTCCTCCGGATTCAGTCCCTGGATCGTGTACTGGAACTCGTTCTTGGACGAACGGCCGCCGATGCGCAGGTTCTGCACCGGCTGCATGTAGACCGCCATGCCGGGAATGCCGGACAATTGGCGGCGGAGCTGCTGGATCACCTCGCCCGCCGCCGGGCGCTCGCTGCGCGGCTTCAGCACGACGAACATGCGGCCCGAATTGACCGAGTTGCCGCCGATGGCGACCGAGGAGGTCATGTCCGCCACCGCCGGGTGGGCCTTGACGATGCGGGCGGCCTCCTGCTGCCGCTCGGCCATGGCCGGGAAGGAGATGTCGGGGGCGGCCTCCGTCGAAATGGTGATCTGGCCGATGTCCTCCGTCGGGAAAAAGCCCTTCGGAATCGCCTGGAACAGCAGGGCGGAGCCGACCACCGTCCCGATCATGACGATGCCCATCACCGGGCGGTGCTTCAGCGCCAGCCGCAGCGTCACGGCGTAGCCGCGGTGCAGCGCGCTGAAGCCGCCCTCCAGGATGCGCCCGAACCAGCCCTCCTTGGTGCCGTGCGGCTCATGCGTCAGCATGCGGGCGCACATCATCGGCGTCAGCGTCAGCGCCACGAAGGCCGAGGCGCCGATCGCCATGGTGACCACCAGCGCGAATTCATGAAAGACGCGCCCGACCACCCCGCCCATCAGCAGGATCGGGATGAAGACCGCCACCAGCGACACGGTGATGGAAACGATGGTGAAGCCGATCTCCCGCGCACCCTTCACGGCGGCTTCGAAGGGCTTCTTGCCCTCCTCGACGTAGCGGACGATGTTCTCCATCATCACGATGGCGTCGTCCACGACGAGGCCGACCGCCAGTGTCAGCGCCATCAGCGAGATGTTGTCGATGGAAAAGCCCATCAGATGCATGCCGCCCGCCGTCGCGATCAGCGAGATCGGAACGGTCAGCGCCGGGATCAGCGTGGCCGACAGGCGGCGCAGGAACAGGAAGATGACCATCACCACCAGTGCGATGGTCAGGGCCAGCGTGAACTGCACGTCCTCCACCGCCGCGCGGATCGAGGTGGAGCGGTCGTTCACCACCTCCACCTTCGCGCTGGGCGGAAGCTGCGCGCGGAAGCTGGGCAGCAGGCTGCGCACCCGGTCCACCACGTCCACCGTGTTGGCGTCGGGCTGGCGCTGCACGGCCATGACGATGGCGCGGGTGCCGTTGTGCCAGCTCGCCGTGCGGATGTTCTCCACGCTGTCCAGAACGTTCGCCACGTCGCCAAGCCGGACCGGCGCGCCGTTGCGGTAGGCGACGATCAGGCCGCGGAAGGCGTCGGCGTCGGGAAGCTGCGGGTTGGCGGCGAGCACGAGCTGCTGCCGGGCGCCGGACAGCGTGCCGACCGGCGTGTTGGCGTTGGCGGCGGCCAGCGCCTTCTGAAGCTCGTCGATGCCGATGCCGCGCACGGCCAGCGCGTTGGGGTCCACCTGGACGCGGACGGCGTATTTCTGCGCGCCGTAGATCTGCACCTGGGCCACGCCCGGCAGGGTGGCGACCTTGGGCTGGACCGCCGTTTCCGCGAAGTCGTTCAGCGTGGACAGCGTCAGCGTGGGCGACGAGAGCGCCAGCATCAGGACCGGCTGGTCCGCCGGGTTCACCTTTCGGTAGCTGGGCGCCGTGGTCATCTCCGCCGGCAGGCGGCGCTGGGTGCGGGCGATGGCCGCCTGCACGTCCTGCGCGGCGGCGTCGATGTCGCGCTCCAGCACGAACTGGATGGTGATGGAGGTGTTGCCGAGGCTCGACGTCGAGGTGATCGTGTCGATGCCGGCGATGGTGGAGAATTCACGCTCCAGCGGGCTGGCGACGGAGGCCGCCATGGTTTCCGGGCTGGCGCCGGGCAGCGTGGCGGAAACGTTGATGACTGGGAAATCCACCCGCGGCAGCGCCGCGACGGGCAACTGGCGGTACGCCGCGAGCCCCCCCAGAACCAGCGCCGCCGTCAGCAGGATGGTCATCACGGGACGGCGGATGCACAGCTCCGAAAGGTTCATGACGCGCCTCCGGTGATCGGAGCCTTGCCGCCGGCACCGCCCTTCTCGCCGTTTCTGGCGGCGGCGACCTTGGCACCGGGGAACAGGCGGGACTGCCCGTCCACCACCACCCGCTCACCCGCCTGGAGCCCGTCCGCAATGACGGCGAGGCCCTCCTGGCTGCGCGCCACCGCGACGTTGCGGATCTCCACCGTGTCGTCGGGCTTCACCACATAGACGAAGCGGCCCTGCTGGCCGGTCTGCACTGCCTCCTCCGGCAGGGTCAGCGCCTGCGGTTCGACCCGCAGGGTCAGCACCACGTCCACGAACTGGCCGGGCCACAGCCGGGTGTCGGCGTTGGGGAACTGGCCCTTCACCAGGATGGTGCCGGTCTGCTGGTCCACCTGGCTGTCGACGAAGTTCAGGACGCCTTCGGCGGGCGGGAGGGAGGCGCCGGGGATGCCGGCGGTGACCGGCAGCCTGCCCGTCGCCATCGCCTCGCGGATGGCCGGCAGGTGGCGCTCCGGCACGTTGAAGGCGACGGTGATCGGGCGGAGCTGGGTCAGCGTCACCAGCGGCGTGGCGTCCGCGGCGCGCACCATGGTGCCGGCCTTGGCGTTCACGGCGCCGGTGCGCCCGTCCATCGGGGCGGTGATCCGGGTGAAGCTGAGGGACACCTTGGCCGCCTCGATGGCGGCCTGCCCGGCCTTGACCGTGGCCTCCAGCGCGTCGGCGGCGGCCACCGCGGCGTCATACTGCTGGCGGGCCACGGTGTTGGAGCGGACGAGCTGCTCGTAGCGCTTCACGTCGCCGCGGGCCTTGTCGAGATTCGCGCGGTCGCGCTCCAGATTGGCCTGCGCCTGCCGGAGCTGCGCCTCCAGCGCGCGGGAGTCGAGGGTGAACAGCAGATCGCCCGCCTTCACCTCCTGCCCTTCGGTGAAGTGGACCGTCTCGACCACGGAGTCGACGCGCGCCTTGATGGCGATGGCCGCCACCGGCTGGACCGATCCAATGGTGCCCAGCCGCTCCGGCACCGGGCGCCTCTCCGCCGTCTGGATGACCACCGGGAGAGCCCGCGGCCCCGCCGGCGCGGCGGCCTTCGCCGTCTGTGCGTCGCCACCCCCCGCCCCATGGGTGTACCAGTAACCGCCGGCACCCAGCACAGCCAACAGAAGCGCGATAAGCGCGAAGCGTTTCGTCACGTCGAACTCCCGGTAGGGCGGCCCGGCCTGGCCGGAGCGATCCATCCCGCCACAAGACACTGCGGCCCATTATCGCAGGAAGCGGATTGCAGGTTAATGACCATCCTACAGTCATTTGGTAACAGACTGTAACAGCGGGTATGGGCTGCGGAGCGATTCGGCGATGCCGGCCCAAGGAATTCGGAATTTTCCGTATCGCCGATGGGGCGCCGCAGACGGTCCGGCCCCGACGGCAGGCCGAACCCGGGGATCGCCTTCAGGGTGCGGCGGTCACGCAGGCCGCAGCTTCGCGGCCTGGACGAGGCTGGTGAGCGTGTCGAGGATCTGCTGCGGGCTGACCGGCTTGCGCAGCACCGCCAGCGGTTGCCAGCGGTCGGAGGTGAGGTCGTCCTCTCCCCCGTCCATCGACAGGAAGCCGGTCATCACCAGGATCGGCAACCGGGCGTCCAGGGTCCGCAATTCGCGGATCAGGGCGCGGCCGTCCATCCGCGGCATGCGCAGGTCGGTGATGACGAGATCCGCCGGATCGGCGCTGTAGCGTTCCAGCCCCTCCTGCCCGTCCTGGGCCAGGGTCACCCGGAAGCCCTTGCGGGACAGGTAATCCTCCAGCGCCATGGCGGCCAGCGCTTCGTCCTCGGCCACCAGCACATGCAACGGATCGGTGAGTGGATCAGCCATGAGCGCGCTCCACGTCCTGAACGGAGGGGTTGGACACCGGCAAGGTGATGGTGAAACGGACGCCGCGGCTCCCGCTTCCGTGAACCACGTTCGCCGCCTCGATCCGGCCACCCATGGAGTCGACGATGCCGTAGCCGATGGACAGGCCGAGGCCGGACCCCTTCCCCACCTCCTTGGTCGTGAAGAAGGGGTCGAAGATGCGCGGCAGGATGTCGGGATCGATGCCGCCGCCATCGTCCGTGATGGTGATGACGGCCCGGCCCGCGGTCAGATCGCAGCGCATGTCCACCGCGATCCGCCCGGCGGCGGGAGAGCCGTCGGGGTCGGCGCGCCATTCCAGGATGGCGTCGCGCGCGTTGGACATCAGGTTGACGACCACCTGCTCCAGTTGCAGAGGGCGCCCGCGCGTGACGCAGTCCATGGCCGGGATGTCAGTGACGACGTCGATGTTCTCCAGCGCAAACTGGTTGGCGACCAGCTCGACGGCGGAACGGACGCTGGCCGCCGGATCGAAGCGTTGGGTCGCGCCGTCGCGCCGGCTGAAGGTGCGCATATGGTCGATGATGCGGCCCATGCGCTCCGCCTGCTCCGACACGATCGTCAGAACCTTGTCCAGGCGGGTGGTGTCCGCATCGCCCTCGCGCAGGCGCGACAGGGCGTTCTCGGCCCAGATGCGGATGATGTTCAGGGGCTGGCTCATCTCGTGCGCCATGCCGGCGGCGAGCGTGCCCAGCGTCGCCAGCTTGGAGGTCTGCACCAGCTCCTCCTGGAGCTTCTTGCGATCGGTGATGTCGCGGGAGCTGCCCAGGATCTGGACCACCCGCCCATCCTCGCCCCGCACCGGCACCAGGACGGTGTGCCAGACGCGCCGCCCGACGGGAAGGTCGAGCGTCTCCTCGTAATCGATCGGGCCGCCCGCGGCGAGGCAGGCGCTGTAGCGTTCGATGACCGCCTGCGCCGTCTCGGGGGGAACGCAGTCGCGGACCAGCCGCCCGCGGATGGTCTCCGGGTTGATGCCCGTCGCACGCGCGTGGGCGGGGTTCAGCGTGTCGAAGGCGAAGCTCCCGTCCGGCAGCACCGTGACGACGAACAGCCCCTCCGCCAGATTGTTGAAGAAGCTGACGTAGCGCAACTCGGCCTGCCGCCGGATCTCGATCTCGCGCTGAAGGGCGGTGTTGGCGTCGGCAAGCTGGACGGTGCTGGGCAACGCCAGCGCCTTGGGCATCTGCACCCACAGGGCCACGGCGGTCAGGACGGACACCAGCGCGGTCAGGGCCTTGACGATGCCCTCCACGGCGTAGTCGGGGTGCCACAGCGTCCACAGGCTGAAGAAATGGGTCGTGCCGCAGGCCAGGATGAAGGCGGCGAACAGCCAGACGATCCAACTGAAGGCGACATCGCGGCGCTTGAGGACGAAATACAGAAGCGCAACCGGAATCGAGTAATAGGACAGACCGGTCAGCACATCCGACACGATGTGCAGGGTCAGGATTTCCGGACGCCAGAACAGGCACACGCCGTGAGGCAAGTACTCGCTGGTGTCGAAGAAGGCTTCCACGCCACCGAACATGCTGCCCCTCTTGTTTCAGCCACTCCCCGTCATCCGGCACAACGCCTTGCGGCGTGGCGGCTGCATGGGCAAACGCTACTCGAATCGGTCAGACGGGGCAACACGCGGAACGCGCTACCGTCCAATGGTAAGCGCGCTCCGCATGGCTTTGGATGAGCCTCACGCGGCGGTGTGCACCTTGCGGTTCTGCTCGCGGGTCTTCAGGAAGCGCAGGGCCGGGAAATCCTCCTGCGTCCGGTTCAGGTGCCAGGCGTTGCGGGCCAGGAACACCAGCGCCCCGTCATGGTCCTCCGCCGCCGCCGAGCGGTTGAGGTCCAGGAACTTCTTGAGCTGCTCCTCGTCGTCCGTCTCGATCCAGCGGGCGGCGTCCACGCCGGCCCCTTCGAAGCGGGCGGCGAGGCCGTACTCCGCCTCGATGCGGGACGCCAGCACCTCGAACTGGAGCTGGCCGACCACGCCGACCACCCAGTCCGCCCCGGTCAGCGGTTTGAACACCTGGGAGGCGCCCTCCTCCGCGAAATGCTCCAGCGCCTTGCGCAGATGCTTCACGCGCATCGGGTCTTCCAGCCGGACGCGCTGGAGCAGTTCCGGCGCGAAGCTGGGCACGCCGGTGAAGCGCAGATCCTCGCCCTCGGTCAGCGTGTCGCCGATGCGCAAAGACCCGTGGTTCGGGATGCCCATGATGTCGCCGGGCCACGCCTCTTCCGCAAGCTCACGGTCGCGGGCCAGAAACAGCACGGCGTTGTTCACCGCCATCAGCTTGCCCGAACGGACGTGCTTCAGCTTGGCCCCGCGCCGGAACTTGCCGGAGCAGATGCGCACGAAGGCGATGCGGTCGCGGTGGTTCGGGTCCATGTTGGCCTGGACCTTGAACACGAAGCCGCTGAACTTGCCCTCGTCCGGCTGCACGGCGCGCTGTTCCGCCGGCTGCGGGCGCGGCGGCGGGGCGTTCTCGGCCAGACCCTGGAGAAGCTCGCGCACACCGAAGTTGTTGATCGCAGACCCGAAATAGATCGGCGTCAGGTGGCCGGCGCGGTAGGCGTCCAGATCGAAGGGCGGCATCAGGCCGCGGGCCATCTCCACCTCCTCGCGCAGCTTCGCCACCGCATGGGCCGGCAGAAGCTCGTCGAGGCGGGGATCGTCCAGTCCGTTGCACTCGATGCCGTCGTCGATCTCGTCGCCCTTGGTGCGGTCCATCAGGATCAGGCGGTCGCGGATCAGGTCGTAGCAGCCCAGGAAGTCGCGGCCCATGCCGATGGGCCAGCTCGCCGGGGTGACCTCCAGCGCCAGCGAGCTTTCGATCTCCGAAATGAGGTCGAAGGGGTCGCGGGCCTCGCGGTCCATCTTGTTGCAGAAGGTCACGATGGGCACGTCGCGCAGGCGGCAGACCTCGAACAGCTTCAGGGTCTGGCTTTCGATGCCCTTCGCGCCGTCGATCACCATGACGGCGCTGTCCACCGCGGTCAGCGTCCGGTAGGTGTCCTCCGAGAAGTCCTCGTGGCCCGGCGTGTCCAGCAGGTTGAAGGTGCGCCCCTCGTAATCGAAGGTCATGACCGAGGCGGTCACGGAGATGCCGCGCTCGCGCTCCACCTTCATCCAGTCCGACTTGGCGCGGCGCTGCTCGCCGCGGGCCTTCACGGCACCGGCCATCTGGATGGCGCCGCCGAACAGCAGCAGCTTTTCGGTGAGGGTGGTCTTGCCGGCGTCGGGGTGCGCGATGATCGCGAAGGTTCGACGCCGGGAAACAGCGTCCAGAAGCTCGGACATGCGCGTTCCCGTAACTCAGCGGTGCAGACAACGGCGAAGAGGGCCGGGAGGCGGAACGCCCCACGGCCCTCTTCGTTCGGGCTTATAGATAGCAGCGAAGACCGGTCCATTCCAGCCTTCATCCCTTCCGTCACGAGGAAGGAGGGACACGCGGAAATGGTTCGCTTTACAGCGACAGCTCCGCGATCTGCACCGCATTCAGCGCGGCGCCCTTGAGGAGCTGATCGCCGCAGACGAACAGGTCCAGCCCGTGGTCGCCGAAGATCAGGCTGGTGCGGATGCGGCCGACCTCGACGTCGAACTGGCCGGTGGCGTTCAGCGGCATCGGGTAGACGCCGTCCGCCGGCACGTCCTTCACCACCACGCCCGGCGCGTCGGCCAGGGCGGCGCGGGCGGCGTCCGGGGTCACCGGGGTCAGCGTCTCGACCGTGATCGCTTCGGAATGGGCGCGGTAGGTCGGGATGCGAACGGCGGTGCAGCTCACCGGCAGGTCCGGGATCTCCAGGATCTTCCGGGTTTCCCAGGTCACCTTCATCTCCTCCTTCGTGTAGCCGTTCTCCTGGAAGGCGTCGATCTGGGGGATCAGGTTGAAGGGGATCGGGTGACGGAACACGCTGTTGGTGACCGGCTTGCCGTCGAGCTGGTTGCGGGTCTGCTCCTCAAGCTCGGCCATGCCTTCCGCCCCGGCGCCGCTGGTCGCCTGATAGGTGGAGACGATGACGCGCTTCAGGCCGAACGCCTTGTGCAGGGGGCCGAGCGCCACGACGGCGATGGCGGTCGTGCAGTTCGGGTTGGCGATCAGCTTGGCGTCGCCCATGGCGTGGGCGTTGATCTCCGGCACGATCAGCGGAACGTTGTCGTCGTAGCGGAAGGCCGAGGAGTTGTCGATCACCAGCGCCCCGCCCGCGGCGATGGCCGGCGCGTGGGCCTTGGCGAAGTCGCCGGACACGGCGAGCAGAACGATGTCGTAACCCTTCACCTTCTCGACGTCGAACGCCACGAGGGTCTTCTCGCCAAACGGAGTCTCGACCGTGCGGCCGGCGCTGCGCTCCGACGCGAACAGGCCGAGTTCCGCGACCGGGAACGAACGGCGGTGAAGAACATCGACCATCTCGCGGCCGACGGCACCGGTGGCACCGACGATGGCGACGCGGCGGGGAGAAGGAGAAGAGCTGCTCATGGGTGTGGTCCGTCCTTTGGTCTTGCCCGGATCGAGCGTGGACGGCGGCCCCGGATACACCAAGGCCCCGTCCGTGTCCGGCGGGGCCTTCGTGGTGGGTGAAGCGTCTTACTCGATCAACGCACGCCACCAGCCGACGGCCCGCCGGAGCGGGTCGTTTTGGTAGTGGTGGTGGTGATGGCGAGCGAGCGATTCATAACCCGCTAGATAAACGAAAGGCGCGGGGCTTGTAAAGCGCCCGCGCCTTCGCGTCATGATTTTTGTCCGTTCCCTGCGGTGCCGGCGTTAGCGGTCGGCGTCGGCGGGATGTTCCGGCTTCACGGGATGCACGTCCCAGATCTCGGTCGCGTATTCCATGATGGTGCGGTCGGACGAGAACCAGCCCATGTTGGCCGTGTTCAGGATGGCCTTGCGGGTCCATTCCTCCTGGTCGCGGTACAGGTCCATGGCCGCCTGCTGCGCCTCGCAATAGTCGGCGAAGTCCGCCGTCACCAGGAAATGGTCGCCGCCGTCGGTCAGCGCCTGGAGGATCGGGTGGTAGCGGTGGGGATCGTCCGGCGAGAAGACGCCGGTGGAGATCATGTCCAGCGCCCGCTTCAGGCTGGGGTTGGAGGCGATGACCTCCCGCGGGTTGAAGCCGCCGCTGGCGCGCAGGTCGTTCACCTCCTCGGCGGTCAGGCCGAAGATGAAGATGTTGTCCTCGCCCACATGCTCGCGGATCTCGACGTTGGCGCCGTCCAGCGTGCCGATGGTCAGCGCGCCGTTCAGGGCCAGCTTCATGTTGCCGGTGCCCGACGCCTCCATGCCCGCGGTGGAGATCTGCTCCGACAGGTCCGCCGCCGGCATGATGATCTCCGCGGCGGTGACGTTGTAGTTGGGCAGCAGCACGATCTTCAGGTTGTCGTGCACCGACGGGTCATGGTTCACCACCTTCGCCACATCGTTGATGAGCTTGATGATGAGCTTCGCCATGTGATAGCTCGGCGCCGCCTTGCCGGCGAAGATCTTGGTCACCGGCACCCAGGCGACGGTCGGGTTGTCGCGCATCTCGTTGTACAGCGCGATGGCCTGAAGGATGTTCAGGAGCTGGCGCTTGTACTCGTGCATGCGCTTGACCTGCACGTCGAACAGGCTGTCCACCTGCACGTCCACCCCGGTCTGGCGCGCGATGTAGGCGGCCAGCCGCTTCTTGTTCTTGCGCTTGGCCCGGCGGAACTCCTCGCGGAACACCACGTCGTCGGCCTTCTCGGCCAGCGCGCTGATCTGGCTGAGATCCTTGATCCAGCCGTTGCCGATGCGGCTGGTGATCAGCGCGGCCAGCGGCTGGTTCGCTTGATGCAGCCAGCGGCGCGGGGTGATGCCGTTGGTCTTGTTGTTGATGCGGTCCGGGAACTCCGCGTGGAAATCGGCGAAGACGGTCTGCTTCATCAACTCGGTGTGCAGGGCCGACACGCCGTTGACCTTGTGGGAGCCGAGGAAGGCCAGGTTGCCCATGCGCACCCGGCGGTCGCCGCGCTCGTCGATCAGCGACAGGCGCGACAGCCGCCCGTTGTCGCCCGCCGCCCGCGCCTTGGAGCGGTTCAGGAACTTGGCGTTGATCTCGTAGATGATCTGCATGTGGCGCGGCAGCACGCGCTCCATCATGCGGACCGGCCACGCCTCCAGCGCTTCCGGAAGCAGCGTGTGGTTGGTGTAGGAGAAGGTCGCGCGGGTGATGTCCCACGCCTTGTCCCAGACCACGCCGTGCTGGTCCACCAGCAGCCGCATCAGCTCGGCGATGCCGATGGCCGGGTGCGTGTCGTTGAGCTGGATCGCCGCCTTGTCCGGCAGGCTGTCGAAGTTGGAATGGTGCTGCAGGTAGCGGCGCAGGATGTCCTGGAGCGACGCGGAGGTGAAGAAATACTCCTGCTTCAGCCGCAGCTCCTTGCCGCCCTCCGTCGCGTCGTTGGGGTAGAGGACGCGGCTGAGATTCTCGGTCAGCACCTTCTGCTCGACCGCCTTCATGTAGGCGCCGTCGTTGAAGTGGCCGAAGTTGAAGTCGCGCGTGGCGCGGGCCGACCACAGGCGCAGCGTGTTGATCGTGTCCCCGCCGTAGCCGACCACCGGCGTGTCGTAGGCCATGGCCAGCACGCGCTCCGCATCCACCCAGCGGTAGGCGCGCTCGCCCACCGAATCCCGGAACTCCTCGACGCGGCCATAGAACTGGACGGGGTACAGCACCTCCGGACGCGGGAACTCCCACGGGTTGCCGAATTGCAGCCACTGCTCCGGATACTCGACCTGCCAGCCATTCTCGAAGCGCTGCTCGAACAGGCCGAACTCGTAGCGGATGCCGTAGCCGTAGCCGGGCAGCCCTTCCGTCGCCATGCTGTCCAGGAAGCAGGCGGCCAGACGCCCGAGGCCGCCGTTGCCGAGTGCCGCGTCCGGCTCCGCCTCCACCACGTCGTCGATGTTCAGGCCGATCCGGTCGAGCGCCTGACGGCACTGGTCGTTGATGCCCAGGTTGGCGAGGCTGTTGGTCAGCAGGCGGCCGATGAGGAATTCCAGCGACAGGTAGTAAACGCGCTTGGCGTCCTGCTGGTAATAGGTCCGCGTCGTGTCCATCCAGCGGTCCACGAGGCGGTCGCGCACCGCCAGCGCCACGGTGTGGAACCAGTCGCGCCGGGTCGCCGCCCGCGCATCCTTGCCGACGGAGTACACCAGCCACTCCAGAAACGAGCGCTTCAGCCCGTCGACATCCAGACTGCGGCGTTCGATCTCGCGGGACTTATACCGAGCGTCCATGTCTTGACTTTCTTCTTTCCAGGGCCAACTGGAGCGGGCGGTTTCGTAGCCGGCCTTCCATCGGCGGCAGTTTCCGGGGTCATGGTTAAGCAACTTTTAAGTCGCTGCGGCCAACCGGTCGAAACGGCTAGGCCGTTCGTCCAGAGCAACAGCCGGGACTTGCCCTTGTGCCATGCAGGCTGTGCCAAAACGGAGGCCATCCACGCGGCGCACCCGGTGCCGGTAATCGCTGCGCAGCCCGACGTGAGGGAGTAAGATGGCATCCGTGTCAGCCTCTTTGAACCTCCCGATGCTCGACAATACCGTATCGGCGGACTCCCGCCAGGATCACACCGGTGATTCCACCATCCTGCTCCGCGTGGCGCAGCCGCCGGACATCCCCGCGTTGCTGGCCATCGAGGAGCGGTGCTTCGCCACCGACCGCCTGACCCGACGTAGTTTTCAATATTTGCTGACGAAAGCCAAGGCCACTGGCCTTGTGGAAGTCCACAGCGGCACGGTCGTCGGCTACGCGCTGGTGTCCTTCCATTCCGGAACCTCGCTCGCCCGGCTCTATTCCTTCGCGGTGGACCCCGGCCACCGCGGTCAGGGCGTCGCCAAGCGCCTCCTCGCCGCGGCGGAGCAGGCGGCCCGTTCGCGGGACTGCATTTATCTGCGGCTGGAGGTCCGGCGCGACAACGCCGCGGCCATCGATCTCTACAAGAAGGCCGGCTACCGCGAGTTCGGCGTCTACACCGACTATTATGAAGACCATATGGAGGCGCTGCGGCTGGAAAAGCGCCTGGGCCACAGCGGCCCCAGCGCGCCGCTGGGCGGCCCCCTGGTCCCCTACTACCAGCAGACGCTGGACTTCACCTGCGGCCCGTCGGCCCTGATGATGGCGATGAAGGCGCTGAAGCCCGCGGAGATCGAGCTGGGGCGGAAGCTGGAAATCCGCCTGTGGCGGGAATCGACGACGGTCTTCATGACCTCCGGCCACGGCGGCTGCGGCCCCTTCGGGATGGCGCTGGCGGCGGCGCGGCGCGGCTTCGCGGTGGACATCCACGTCAAGGACAACGCCACCCCCTTCCTCGACAGCGTGCGCAGCGACGACAAGAAGGAGGTCATGCGCATCGTGCACGAGGACTTCCTCGACGAGCTGGAGGGCAGCGGGGCCACCATCCGCCACAACACCCTGACCGCCCAGGACATGGCCGACGCGGTGGCGGGCGGGGCCATTCCCATCGTGCTCATCAGCTCCTACCGGATCTATCACGAGAAATTTCCGCACTGGGTCGTCGTGACCGGTGCCGACGACCGCTTTCTTTATGTTCACGATCCGCTTGTGTACGACCGTCACCACGCTCACATCGACCGGATGAACATGCCGATCCCGAAAGCCGACTTCGAGCGCATGGCCCGCTACGGCAAGGCCCAGTTGAAGGCCGCCCTCCTCCTCCGCCCCCGGTCCGCCGCCTGATGCCCGCGCATCTCCTCGTCGTGGACCGCCGGGCGGATGTGAAATGGGCGAAGGACGGCCTGCCGGTCGTCAGCGCACGCGATTACATCGCCCGCCCGGAACAGGCGCTGGAACAGGCCAAGGCGCCGCGCGGCGCACGGGTGTTGAACCTGTCGCGCAGCTACCGCTATCTGGGCACCGGCTACTACGTCTCCCTGCTGGCGGAGGCGCGCGGGGAGCGGGTGATCCCGTCCGTCCGGACCATCCTCGACCTGTCGCAGAAGAGCTTCTACCGCCCGCAACTGGCCGAGGTGGAGGAGGCGCTGCGCAAGACCATCAAGCGGATGGACCACCCGCCCGAGGCGTCGTTCAATCTCTGCGTCTTCTTCGGCCACGCCGACGACGCGCGGTTCCAGGACATCGCCCGGACCATCTTCGACCTGTTCCGCTGCCCGCTGCTGAAGGTCCAGGTGCGGCTGAAGGAGGGCTGGGCGGTCCACGCGCTGGAGCCGCTGTCGCTGGCCGACCTTCGGCCCGACCAGGAGGCGGCGTTCCAGGCGGCGCTGGACGCCTACACCCGCGCCTCCTGGCGGGAACCGGCGGCCAAGGCGCCGCCGCGCTACACGCTGGCCATCCTCCACAACCCGAAGGAGGAGCTTCCGCCCTCCAGCCCCCGCGCGCTCCAGAAATTCGTCAAGGCCGGGGAGAGCCTGGGCATCGCGGTGGAGCTGATCGAGAAGAAGGACTACGCCCGCCTCGCCGAGTTCGACGCCCTGTTCATCCGCGAGACGACGAACCTCGACCACCACACCTACCGCTTCGCCAAGAAGGCGGAGAAGGAAGGGCTGCCGGTGATCGACGATCCGAACTCGATCCTGAAATGCACCAACAAGGTCTATCTGGCCGAATTGCTGCGCGCCCACCGCATCCCGGCGCCGAAAACGGTGATCTTCGACAAGCGCGGGCTGGAGGCGCTGGACCGGGAAATCCCCTACCCCATCGTCCTGAAGATCCCGGACGGCTCTTTCTCCCGCGGCGTCTTCAAGGTGCAGACCCGCAGCGAGCTGGAAGCGACCGCGGAAAGCCTGTTCGAGCAGTCCGACGTCATCCTGGCGCAGGAGTTCATGTACACCGAGTTCGACTGGCGCGTCGGCGTGCTGAACCGCCAGCCGATCTATGTCTGCCAGTATCTGATGGCCAAGAAGCACTGGCAGATCGTGAAGCACGGCGGCAACGGGCGCGCCGAACAGGGGTCCTCCCGCACCCTGGCCGTCGAGGAGGCGCCGCGCGAGGTCATCGAGACCGCCGTGAAGGCGGCGGGGCTGATCGGCGACGGGCTGTACGGCGTGGACCTGAAGCAGAACGACCGCGGCGTCTTCGTCATCGAGATCAACGACAACCCCAGCATCGACCTGGGTGTCGAGGACGCCCGGCTGAAGGACGGCCTCTACCGCCTCATCATGGGCGAGTTCCTGCGCCGGCTGGAGCTTCGCCCCCGCAAGCCCGGCAGCGGGTCCTGAATTCTCCGTTCCGATACTCGAATCGACACCGGTCCTTCCGTCCATTTCCGCGATCCGCACGGCCCGTGGCAGCGCGGCACGAACGAGAGCACCGATGGGCCGCAGCGCCGGTGCGTCCCCAAGGGGACCGACCTCCCCATGCATGACGCCAACATCCTGGCCGCTATCGCTTTCGCCCTGAACTCAAGACGGCGCAAAACTTCCGCCAAGGCACGGGACGACCTGCTCGGGTCCATCAATAAGGGAGGATGATGGGCCGATGTTGCAACGACCGCTTGAATTCGCCCTCGACGCATTCGACCCCCTGTGAATCCGGCAACGTCAACCGTTAACCTAAATTCGTCACCCTGAGGTGCAGTTCACTGGCGTTGAATTCGCGCGCCCAACATGGTATGCGAACCGGCGTAGAAATTGGTCACCTTGAGGTAAACAGTTGTGACTGCTTCCCAATCAGATGGTCTTTCTCCGGCTGCCAGCGAGATTGGGGAGCCAGACATGGCGAGAGTTACGGACACCGCCACTGAGCCTCCGCACGAGGAAGGCACTTTACGTCCACTTGACGAGGCTCTTTCAACGGAAGCCGTGGAAGTGGACATGCAGTACTGTTCTTCGGATCTTGGGAACCTTTCCGATCCCCCTCCATACCGCGCCATGATCGAGGCAATTGACGGGGAGGGATTGAAAGGTTGGTGCATCAACGCGCTTGATGTCAAGAAACCGGTCAGCCTGACTGTAGCATTTTTCGGCGTCGATTTGTGTCAAATCGAAACCAGCATGCCACGGCCTGACGTTCAGAATGCCCTTGGGCAACTCTGCACCCCCGGCTTTCATCTGCGCTGGTCGTCCCGCCGTTACGACGAGCAGACCATCCAAGCGCTGATTTCCAGAGTAGATGCCGACCCTGCCAGCGAAGCGGCGCTCGATGTCAGAGTGACGGATGGGGATCTGTTTCTGCCGATTCTCTCGGACCTTGAGGTTCGGTTGACGAACGTCGAGATGCTGCACATCATCTCCTCTGTCGACCCGGAGCCGGTGACCGGGAACGACGGCGGCCCCCACACCGCCGTCGAAGGCTATATCGATTCAGTTGATAATATGGAGGTTCATGGCTGGGCGCTCCGTCACGGCCAGGACGCGCCGGATACCGTCGAGCTTCTCGTCGATGGCGTTGTTGTCGCGTCCACGCTTGCTGCCGATCCGCGCGGCGATCTTGCCGCTTTGGGAATCCGGAATTGCGCCTACTTGCTGGCCATTCCCGCCCAATACTACGACGGTGCTATGCACCGGATCGAGGTGCGGACGGCCGAGGATGGAATCCCGCTGGCCGGCTCGCCGATACACCGCCGTCTGACCTCCGTCCAGGATGGCCGTTGGATGATTTCCGGCCGGAAGATTGACGGTTGGATCATCCCGGCGCTCTCGGGAAACATCAAGCTGTCGATCTGGGCGGACGGCATGATTGCGGTCTCCACCCAGATCGATGGTGTCGCGGGCGAGATGGCGAGCTTCTCCCAGATGCTCCCAATCAGCCTGATCGACGGCCAGAGCCACACGATCAATGTGAGCCCCACCAACGAGCCCGGCAATCCTTTGCTCCGCACCCAGGGCGGTACCCAGGCGCACTTTTCGCGCCGGGTTAAGGCATCCATAGACAGCACGCAGGACGGCTTCATCCGGGGATGGGCGTTCGACTGTTGCGACAGCGATCGGTCGATCGAGATCGAACTGTGGGATGGGCCGGTGATTTTGGGTCGAACCGTCACCGACCTCCTCCGCCAAGATGTAAACAAGCACTTCGATGTCACCGGGAATCACGGTTTTTCGATCGCCATCCCGATTCAGCGTTTTGACGGCCGGCCACACAACCTGTGCCTGAAGGCCCTCGGCGAGGATCTGACGGTCGCGCCGACGAAGCGGCTGCCGGAAATACTGAACCGCTCGCTGTTGGGCGCGTCGAAACAGCGGTTTGTCGGTAAGGTGGACAGCGCCACTTGCCAGGAGGTTTCCGGGTGGGTGGCCGACAAGTTCGCCCCGTTCCAGCCCGTTCGCGTCGCGATCATCGTCGATGATGTCTGCGAAGCGATCATTCTGGCCGACCAGTTCCAAAAGCGTTTGCAGCCCGTCGCGGGCAGCGGCTATCACGCCTTCCGCTATCAGTTTCCGGCGAGGCTGATGAACAGCACCCGACGGAAGGTCGAGGTGCGCGTGGTCAGCAACAACACCGCCTTGCCGATCGGCGCGAAAAACGCCCTCGCGGTCGATTTGTTCTTCCCGCTCATCGACTTCTTCGCCGCTTACGAACAGTGCGAAAACGTCGGCCGCGTCCTGACCATACCGCTGACGAACGTCGTGCCGCGTCCGACAGGGCCGGCTGCCACTCGGCCTCCGCTCGCCGATGGGGACGATCCCGCCGTTAGCGTCATCGTCCTCAACTGGAACGGTGCCACGCTTGTCGAGGAGTTGCTGAATTCCATCGCCGTCCACTTCGCTGGCGAAAGCTTGGAAGTCCTGCTGGTCGATCATGGCTCCAGCGACGACAGCCTGGCCGTCGCAGAGCGTTTCAGCGACCGCATCGCGCTGACTGTTTTGGCGCGCAAGATGAACTATTCATTCTCCGCCTCGAACAACTTTGCGGCATCCCAGGCGCGCGGGCGTTATCTTTTCTTTGTCAACAACGATCTGGTTTTCACCGGCAATTGTCTGCCGGCCATGACGGCTTGGCTTGAGCAGGACGAAAGCATCGGGATTGTCGGGATGCGGCTGGCCGAGCCACTGCCGAAAGAAGGCGGTGGCTGGCGCTATGCTCCTCACCACCGGGGCATCCAGTTCCTGCCGAAGACGCAAGCGAACAAGGATGTTTCCTACTTCCCGGCGGAAATCGATGATCATTATTCCGACTGCGGGGCCGCCTTCGAAATGCCCGCCGTCACCGGCGCCGCCTTGCTGTGCCGCAAGGACGACTTCCTGGCCATCGACGGATTCGACAAGACGTATTTTTACGGTCTGGAGGACGTCGATCTCTGCCTGCGCATGAGCGAGCATCTGAACAAACGCATCATTTGCGATACCACCGTCACGGCCCTGCACAACCGAAGCTTCACCCGCACGGCGCGACTGGCCACCGGCAAGCCCAACCCTGTGCTCGCCAACCCGAAGAGCCAGACGCAGAATGCCAAGTATTTTGCCAGCCGGTTCGGGCGGCGGATTTTGCGCGAGACGCTGCTGTCGCTCATCAACGGCAAGACTCTCTGGCGGACCCAACCGTTGCGCGTCACTTTCGTGATAACGGACGCCTCGTTGAACACGCCGGCCGGTGATTTCTACACGGCCATGGAAATGGCCGAGGCGATGCGGAAGCTGTTCGGCTGGGAGACCCTCTTCGCCAAGCGCGATGTCACGGAAATGCCGGGCACGGACGTGCTCATCGTCATGCGCCATGACTTCAACCTGAGTGCGGTGCGTGACGCCAACCCCGGCCTGGTCACGGTCGCCTGGATCCGGAACCGCGTCGACGAGTGGCTCGCTTCTCCGCACTGGGATGCCTACAACCTGATCTTCTGCTCGTCCAATCTGGCGATCCGCAAGGTCGTCGAGGCGACCGGGCGCGTCGCGCACCTTCTGCCCATCGCGACCAACGAGGAGCGCTTCCGGGCCAAGGCCCCGGTCGACGAGCACAAGACGGATATCCTGTTCACCGGAAACTATTGGGGCGCGACACGCGACGCGATGGAGCTTCTGGATCAGGTCGAGCTGCCTGGGGAACTCGCCATATACGGGCACGGGTGGCACGATCACGAGCGCTTGCGCAAGAACTGGCGGCAGGCGGTTCCGTACGTGGAACTGGCAGACATTTATCCCTCGGCGAAGTTGGTCATCGACGATTCGCATCCGGTAACGCGCGAGTGGAACTCACTCAACTCGCGGGTCTTCGATGCGCTGGGATCGGGCACCCTGGTCGTCACGAATTGCCGTGGCGGGGCAGAAGAATTGTTTGGCGATTTGTTGCCGACATTCTCGACCAGAGATGAACTGCTGACACATCTCCAGTATTTCATCGACCATCCTGACGAGCGCGAAGCTCTGGCCGTGCGACTTCGTGAAGAAGTGCTGGCAAATCATACCTACAAGAATCGCGCACAGGTCTTCAAATCTGTCCTCGGCGACTTCGTTGGCAAGGCCTTGCGCTTCAGCATCAAGGTCGGCATTCCCAACCATGCCGAGAAGCATGCCTGGGGCGACTGGCACTTTGCCCTGGCGATCAAGCGCACGCTTGAAAAAGCCGGCCACTATGCACGGATCGATATCTTGCCGGAGTGGTACGCGCCGCTGACCGTCAAGGACGACGCGGTCATCGTGCTGCGGGGTCTGTCGGCCTACAAGCCGGTGCCGTCGAAGATCAACCTGATGTGGCTGATCAGTCATCCGGACGAGGTTTCGTTCAGTGAATTCGACGAGTATGACCACGTGTTCGTCGCGTCGAAGCCTTACACCGAATTGCTCCAGCGTCGCCTGGGCGACCGCGTCTCGACGCTGCTCCAATGCACGGATCCGAGCATCTTCTATCCAACGGATGCCAACGAAGAACGGGTTCCCGACGTGCTGTTCGTCGGCAACTCGCGCGGCGTGCGGCGCCCGATCATTGATGACGCGCTTCAGATGGGCATCGACATCGGTGTGTATGGCCAGATGTGGGGCGGTATCATTCCGCACGGTTGCGTGCTCGGGGAGTACATTCCAAATGATGGGCTAAGGGCCTATTATTCGAACGCGAAGATCGTCTTGAATGATCACTGGCCGGACATGAAACGGGAAGGGTTCGTGTCGAACCGGGTCTTTGATGCCGGTGCCTGCGGTGCAGCCATTGTCAGTGATGACATCGTCGGGTTGCAGGATATTTTCGGCGAAAGCATCATCACGTACGATGGGCCCGAGGACTTGCAGCGCAAGGTTGAAAGCCTACTGAGCGACGAGGATGTTCTCCGATCCATCGGCGAGCGGCTGCGACAGATCATTCTGGCCGAGCACACCTTCGAGCACCGGGTACGCGATATTCTTGCGACGGTGGCTGCCTTCGCGTAGCGGGCGCAAACCGGCGACGTTCTTTTCATTAAAAGTTGCACAATGGCTCACACAGACCGCGCCCAGATCGACCTAGCCGCCCTGGAGTCCGCATTCCGCAGCCGCAACGCTGAGGTTGCGGTCATCGGGCTGGGGTATGTCGGCTTGCCGCTTGTTCTTGCGTTGGTGAGCCGCGGCTTTCCTGTAACCGGCTTCGACATTGATCCGAAGAAGACGGAGGCACTCAACGCGGGACGGTCTTACATTCGCCAGATCGGCGACAGCCAGATCGCCGCGGCGGTCGCGACCGAGCGTTTCCACGCGACGACCGACCCGGCGAGGCTCTCGTCCTGCGGCGCCATCATCATTTGCGTGCCGACACCGCTGTCTCCCCAGCGCGAGCCCGACCTGAGCTTTGTCGTCGACACGACCCGCATCATCCGGGATCATCTCCGCCCGGGGCAGTTGATCGTCCTTGAGTCGACCACCTACCCTGGCACGACAGACGACGTGGTGCGGCCGATCCTGGAGGAAACGGGCCTCAAGAGCGGGAGCGACTTCTTCCTGGCCTACTCGCCCGAACGCGAGGACCCCGGCAACATCCAGTTCACGACCAGCCAAATTCCCAAGGTCGTGGGCGGTGATGGCGATGCGGCGCGGATCCTGGCCGTAGCGCTCTATGACCAAGTGGTGCCCCAGACGGTGCCGGTATCCAGCACCCGGGCGGCCGAGGCAACCAAGCTGACGGAAAATATCTTCCGTTCCGTCAACATCGCCTTGGTGAACGAGCTGAAGATCGTCTACGACGCCATGGGTATCGACGTCTGGGAAGTCATCGACGCGGCGAAGACCAAGCCGTTTGGCTTCATGCCCTTCTATCCTGGCCCCGGGCTGGGTGGCCACTGCATCCCCATCGACCCTTTCTACCTGACCTGGAAGGCGCGCGAGTACCAGATCAGCACCCGCTTCATCGAACTCGCGGGTGAAGTCAACACGATGATGCCGCGTTACGTGATCGATCGCCTTGCCCTGGCGCTGGACCGGCATTCCGGGCGGGGGCTCAACCGCTCGCGCATCCTGCTGGTCGGCATGGCTTACAAGAAGAACGTCGACGACAGCCGGGAATCCCCTGGCCTGCGGTTGATGGAGATGCTGCTTGAACGCAACGCAGTGGTTGAATATCATGATTCCTACCTTCCCACACTGCCCACCATGCGGGAGCATCCGGACCTTGCTGGCCGACGGTCCGTGGATTGGGAGCCAAGCATTCTGGGATCTTTCGACGCGGCCGTCATCGTGACCGATCACGATAACGTCGACTATGAAATGCTCGCCACCCAGTGCCCTCTCATCGTCGACACGCGCAATGCCATGCGCAGGGTTGCGGGGCATAACGACCGGATCATCAAGGCATGATGCATGATACCGCTGTCACAACAGCGCAGCCGCAAAGGACCTCCAGCATGGCGATGAGCGTCATACAGGCCGCGTGCAACATCTGTGGCGGCACGGAATTCGGACCGGGACCGGCGCAGCGCATGTCCGACTCCGGCAAGCCGCCGCACTGCGTAAAGTGCGGTTCGCTGGAGCGGCATCGGGCAAACCGCGGCCTGTTCCTGAACTTCCCGATTGGCGCGCTCTCGTGGCGCCGTGCGCTCCAATTCAGCCCCGACATGGCGCTGAACCCTTCCTGGTTCAGTTCGTTCGAGGTGTCGGTCTATGGCGGTCACAACAGCCTCGACCTCCAGAAGATCGACCGGCCGGACGAGTCTTACGATTTCGTGTCGTTGAGCCATGTCCTGGAGTTCGTGCCGGACGATCATGCCTCCTTCAACGAAATAATCCGAATCCTGAGCCCGCGGGGCCTGTTGCACCTCGTCCTGTCGCAGCCGCTGGGCCGGCCGAATTGCCTGGACTTCGCGTCGGCGACGGGCATCCATCAGTATTTCCACCTTTACGGCCAGGATTTTGCTGAGCGCTTCAGGTTTGCCGAGCGTGGGCTTCATTTGTTCGTTGCTGAGGCGTCGGATTCAGTAACCGGCGTCTCGGAGGCCGTGCATCTCATTACAAAATCGGCGGAAGTACTGGAAGGAGTTCGCTCGTTTATCCCGATGCAATCGCGATGATCTTCCAAACGGTTTTTGTGCAAACAGCGTGAATCCAAAGCGCTTGGCTCAATGAGGTTTGAATGCGTGGACTTGCAGAGCTTGCCGCCAAGGCTGGATCGCGTGACGACGAAAACGCTGTGCTCGGCCTTGACCTTTCGCAAGCCGAGCAATTCTATCAGCAGATGGTGCTGATCCGGTACGCTGAGGAACGCCTGCTCGATCTCTTTTCGACGGGAGCGCTCAACGGGACGACCCATACCTCGATCGGCCAGGAGGCAAACGCGGTCGGCGTGATCAACGCGCTCGACCGGAGTCTGGACACAGTGTGGAGCCACCACCGCTGTCATGGACACTTCATCGCCTATTCCGGTCAGGTCGCCAGCCTGTTCGCGGAGGTGATGGGGCGCACACTGGGGGTCTGCCGGGGGCGCGGCGGCAGCCAGCACCTCTGCTACCGGAACTTCTATTCCAACGGCATCCAGGGCGGCATCGCTCCGTTGGCCGTGGGGTCCGCATTGGGTGATCGGGCCAAGGGGGCCGTTACGGTCGTCTTCATCGGGGATGGAACCACAGGCGAAGGTGCCTTGTACGAATCCCTCAACATGGCGGCCGTGTGGAACGTCCCGGTTCTGTTCGTCCTGGAAGACAACGGAATCGCCCAGACGACACCAAAGGAACTGACGCTGGCGGGTGCGCTTGATCGGCGGGCCGAACCCTTCGGCATCCGGAGTTTCGCCTACGACGGTGCCGACGTGATGGACATCCACGCCCTGGCAAGCGACGCTGTCCGCTATGTCCGACACGAGAGCCGCCCGGCTTGGCTCTACATTCGTACGGAACGGATCGGTCCACACAGCAAGGGCGACGACACGAGATCGCCGGAACGCATCGCCGCCGCCCGGGCGCGCGACCCCCTGCCCATCCTGCGGTCACGGGTCGCGAACGCCGCCGATATTGAGAGCCGTTGCATGGCCATCGTCGATAGTGCGGTGAGCTTGGCGCAGCAGGCACCGATCGCACGAGGTTGACCAATGAGGGTCGTTGAATCACTTAATTCCGCATTGCTCGACCTGATGACCTGCGATCAGCGGGTGGTCCTTTTGGGCGAGGATGTCCTCGACCCGTACGGCGGTGCGTTCAAGGTTACCAAGGGCGCGTCGGACCGCTTTCCCGATCGCGTCTGGACGACGCCGATCAGCGAGGGGGGAATCGTCGGTGTGGCGAACGGACTCGCCATCAAAGGTTGGCGCCCGATCGTGGAAATCATGTTTGGCGACTTCACCACGCTGGCCTTCGACCAGATCCTGAACCACGCCGCCAAGTTCGCGTGGATGTACGATGACCAGGTGACGGTGCCGCTGGTCGTGCGCACGCCCATGGGCGGGCGACGCGGCTATGGCCCCACCCATTCGCAGAGCTTGGAGAAGCACTTCTGCGGCATACCCGGCGTGGCCGTCTACGCCGTCCACCAGTACGGCTCCCCCGGCACGCTGCTGCGCGAGGCGGCGGCGCGCGACCAGCCGAGCGTGTTCATCGAGAATAAGGTGCTGTACGCTCGACCGGTCGAGGCTGTGGAAGCACTTCCGAACCCGCCCTCGCCGGATGTGGTCATCCTAGCCTACGGCGGCTGCGTCGAGGTGGCGGTGGCGGCGGCCAAGCTGCTGCGCGAGGAGGAGATCGCCGCGCGGGTCGTCCCGGTGACTCGGTTGTGGCCTTTTCCGGAAGAGGAGATCCGCCTTGCGGTCGGCCCCTGCCGGCACGTGCTGTCGGTCGAGGAAGGGGCACCGGGTTGGGGCTTCGCCGCGCAATGCGCGCTCGCCCTCGTCAACAAGGGTGTGTCCTTCGCTCACATCGCCGGCCCCGACCACCCGATCCCCAGTTCGGCCGCCTGGGAGGCCGATCTTCTTCCCAGTCCGCAGGGCGTGTTCCGGGCGGTCGAATCCCTCCTGGGCGGAGCGCAGGCCATATGAGTGAAGTCATTACGGTTCCCCTGGTCAACGCCAACGAGGACCAGGTTCAGGTCGTCGAGATCCGGGTGTCGGAAGGGCAGGCGGTTCGCGACGGCGATCCCCTGTTCGCCCTGGAGACGACGAAGTCCGCCGTCGAGGTGCTGGCCCCGGCTGACGGCGTGATCACCGGGTTGAAGGTCAAGGTGGGCGACTTCGTAACCACCGGCGCGCCTTTGTGCCGGTTGGAGCGCGGAGAGGGAGCATCGGCCTCCGCACCGGTCGAGGACGCGCCCGCGACCGAGGAACCCGCCGCTGTGCATCGCACGTTGAAGGCCCGTCTGCTCGCCCGTGAGTTGGGCATCCCCATCGCCGCCGTGCCGGCGGTGGCCGGCCGGGTCGGCGAGGCCGAGGTCCGTGCCTACGCCGGGCGGCATCGTCCGGTGGCGACCGTGCCAGCGCGGGCGGACGATCCCATGGACCTGCCGTTCTCGCCGACGGACGCCGCCGGCCATCGGCTGGCGGTGATCGTTGGCGGCGGGCGCCACGCGCCCTGCGTGATCGACGGACTCGAGGGCAGCGGCTACCGGATCGTCGGCTGCGTCGACAGCCTGAAACCCATCGGGGAGACCGTGCTTCCCGGCATCCGGGTGCTGGGCCGCGAATCCCTACTGGAGGAGTTGTGGCGCCGCGGCGTGCGCACCGCCTTCATCGGGGTCGGTGGCACCGACGACATGACCGGGCGCGCGGGCGTGTATGAACGGTTGAAGGCGCTGGGCTTCACCCTGCCGCCGGTTATCCACCGGTCGGCGGTCGTCGGCCTGGACACCATCGTCGGCGACGCCGCACAGATCCTCATGGGGGCGACCGTCGGGCCGCGGTCGCGCATCGGCGCCAACGCGCTGGTGAACCAAGGATCCATCGTGTGCCACGACAGCGAGATCAGCGACCACGCCCACATCACGCCAGGCGCCATCCTGGCCGGCGCCGTCCGCATCGGGCCCCGGTCGATCATCGGGATGGGAGCAACCGTCCGCTACCACCTGAGCGTCGGCGCGGATTGCCTGGTGCACAATGGGGTGGCGGTAGTCTCCAACGTCGCCGATGGGCAGATCGTGACCGCCACCCGCCGGATGGCCCGCACCGCCGCAAAGCACGGCTGATTCCCGGTTGGATGGAAGCGCCCGCTCCCCACCGGTCCGAACACGCCACGAACGTCACCCTCCGGCCCGACCGGCACGCAAGAGGTCACAATCGATGATACCCGTCTTTCGCCCGCAGCTGCCGAAGGCCGCCGAACTTCTTCCCTACCTGAAGCGGATCGACGAGGCACGCTGGTACTCCAACTTCGGTCCGCTGCATGGAGAGTTCCGGACGCGTATCGCCCGTCATTACGGGCTGGGGGATGATCAGGTCGTGCTCGTGTCGAACGCCACCGTGGGCATCGCCCTAGCCCTTCAGGCGGTCGCGCTGAAAAGGTCTGCCCATCAATGCATCTGCCCGTCCTGGACCTTCGCAGCCACCCCGCACGCGATCGCCCTGGCCGGACAGTCCCCGGTGTTCGCCGACGTGGATGCCGCAACCTGGACGCTGGACGCCGACCAGCTGGCCGAACAGGACATCCGCGAGGCGTCGGGCGTGGTGATGGTGTCGCCGTTCGGGGCTCCCATCGACATGACCAAATGGGAGCGTTTCGCCGAACGCAACGGCATTCCGGTGGTGTGCGACGCCGCGGCCAGCTTCGACGCGATCGGGCGCGAGGAGTTCCGCATCGGCACCATTCCGATTGTGATCAGCCTGCACGCCACCAAGCCGCTGGCCGCGGCCGAAGGCTGCATCATCCTGTGCACCGATCCGGACATCATCGAGCGCATCCGCCAGATCAGCAACTTCGGCTTCTCCACCACGTCGGTGGCGCAGGTGCTGGGCACCAACGCCAAGCTGAACGAGTACAACTGCGCGGTCGGCCTGGCGTCCCTGGATGCTTGGCCGGAGACCCGCGAGAAGCTGACAGCCATGCGGGAATATTATTGGGAGCGGCTGGACGAGATTCCGGGCCTCAAGGTGTTCGGTCGGGGCCGCAGCTATGTATCCAATTACATGATCATCGAGACCGAGACGGACGGCTACCAGCTTTCCAACCATCTGGCGCAGCGCGGCATCGAGACCCGCCGATGGTGGCGCAGCGGCTGCCACCAGCATCCGGCCTTCACCTCGTTCAATGTTAAGCCGCTGCCCCAGACGCGCCGCCTCGGCGTCCACACGCTGGGCCTGCCCTTCTACAGCGATCTCGCCAAGACGGACATCGACAAGATTGTCGACGCAGTCGACGAGTTCTGTCGACCTCGCGCCGCCTGAGCCGGGTCATCCGCGAGCCGGACGAAATGGCATGCAATGTGACAGTTCCTTGAACGAGGCCAAAATGAAAGTACTTCACCTGGGTTGCGGGTCCGATATCCGTAAGGGATGGTGGAATATCGATGGCAATGTCCCTACGCATTTCCACGACGATGGCACGGTCGTATTGAATTACGACTTGCGGAACAAGCTGCCATTTTCGGATAATTTCTTTGACACTGTGTACAGTGCGCATTTCTTCGAGCACATCGAGACGATGGACACCCATAGGTTATTGCTCGATTGCCATCGGGTCCTACGCCCGGGCGGACTTTTCAGAGTCTCGCTTCCCGACGCCCGGAAAATGATCAAGGCTTATGTCGAAGGCGACGCGGCGTTCTTTGCGAAAGTCGACGGATTCGTCGATCATCATCTTCCCCCCGCGCATCTGAGATCGCCCATCGACTACATCACACGTGACGCGCGCGCCTGGGGGCATGTCTGTCTGTACGATGCCGCAAAGATCTCCCAGTTGCTGGAAGCGACCGGATTCACCAATGTCCACGAAACGGACATTGATCCCCAATACGACCCTTCCAACCCCTTGCGGGTCTTTTTTTCGTTCTACGTCCAGGCTACAAAGCCGATACGGTAGCACCATTAGTCCAGCACAGGCGGAGAGGCCATTGATGTTCGAGCAAAACAGGGCTGATATTCTCGTTATCGGATTGTCGTATCGCAATTTTGATATTGTCCAGAGAACACTGGATTGCCTTGCGAAATACAAGGATGTGACTGATATCTACGTCCTGGATAATATGAGCGAGAACAGCGAGACGGTCATCCGCCCGCACTTGCAGGCTCTGTGCGACGATAACACCATCCGCGGCTTTTTCGCCTTCGCCGACAACATCGCGGCGAACGCTTTCGAAATGGCGGTCGATAGCCAGATCATCCCGGTCGGCCGCTACAGATACGTCGTCGTGACGGACCTCGATCTGGAGGTTCCGCACGGCTGGCTTGAGGAACACATCAGTATTTTGGAGACGTGCCCGGAAGTGTTCTCCGTCTCCGCGCCGCTCTCCATGGACAACATACCCTCCCATCTGCTGGCGAGATACCCGGCTGTTGGCAAGACCACGGACCTCTACGAAGTGTTTCCCGCCGGCATGCACCTGACAACGATACGGGGGCCGGATTTCGTGAAGTTCAGCGCGTGGCGCCGTGCGGCGCGGGCCTATTTCGTCGACCGCTTCCTTGAGGTCTTCGGCTCGCAAATCCAGGGCAAGGCGACGACGCAGTCGCGCCGGCATCCGGCGCGGCACCTGACGTGGGACCTGTTCGGAAAGGACGAAGGCTACTACGTCGAGAAGAACAAGTTCGTCGGCAACGTCTGGCGCCATGATAAATATTGTCAGTACGCCTTCAAGAGCAAGGGCATGGAGTGCCGGTGCCATCCGCTGCGGCCGCTGGCCCACACCTCCTTGTGTTGGCACACCATCACCCTGAACAACGACACGCCGTATCCGCTGCAGGTGACGGCCGAACGGGTTTGGCCGGACGGTACGAACCAGGGCATGCGTTTCATCGATATCCAGCCCGGATCCCAAAGCGACCTCCAGTTGTTTCTCAACGGAACCGCCGTCGTTTACGCGATCCAGGACGTTCCCGAAGGGCGGCGGTCCATCGCCCGCCTCGATCTTCCTCTCGGCAGCACGCCGGAAACGCTTTCCATCGCTCTTTCTTCATACTTCCCCTAGACGTTTACCATGAAGCCGATCGCTGGCTTCGTCCTAGTCTAGCATTTTCCTGAAGCGATTCCGCATTTCCTGGAATCGCTGGCGTGGGAGTGTCAGCTGTGGGATGTGCGTGTGTCGTCACATGGTGCGGAAATTTGCCGCAAAGCCCCAACGAGTATGATCGTTGCCTAGAAAATAATTATAGAAAAGTCAAAAAATGACGCATGCGCTCATGTTCTGCGCCGATAAATATATTTATCAGTCATGGAATGAATGGGTTATTCTTTAATTATACAAAAACATTTAGCGAGAAGGAATTGAGTGATCATGCATATCACCAATAAAATTTATACTATGTTGTAATTTTCAGTATATTTTGGAATAGCGCATAGCTCATCTCTTGCAATTACAGTTCGGCGAGAATGCAAAGAAACATACTCATAAAGTCTGAAATTACAATTAAAGGCGGTCTTGCCGAATGCAGTCCAAAATGGACCGCATAATCGCATGAGGCGTAGATTGATAAGGATACACAGCCTGTTACAGGAAAGGCGCAGGCTGCTATCTGGTGTTGACCGTGAGTACCTCCGGCCAACCGAACCACCACTCGATGCAGGCAAGGGCAAGGCTGGCTCCTACAACGATGGCCCATAGAACGACCTCTGATTTCGTTGGCCATCTGCGGGCATATTGCCAGAGCAGGATCAAAATTCTGGTGAACGGATCCATGGGGAACTTCCGTCGATGACAAACGGGCCCCGTTCCCGCCTTGCCTTGGCCGGCGTGGAAACGTACGCATCCGGTGAGTGACGCGGATACGGATCGAAGGTACCCCTCCGCCGAGGGCCGCCTTGTGACCGAGCGGGGAAGCTGAATCATGGGGCCTGTCCCTATGGCTATCCCTATGGCAGTCCCTATGACTATCCAACGCGTCGAGGTGATCACGGGCCTGGAGCGGCGGCGGCAGTTCAGCGACGAGGAGAAGCTGCGGCTGGTCGAAGAGGCGTTCCAGCCGGGCGTCAAGGCGACTGAAATCGCCCGGCGCCTGGGCGGTAAGCGGTGTTTTCAGGCCACGGCGGTTTCGGCCTGCCGAGCATAGCTCCAGGGCAGCAGTTCATCGAGCTTGGTG
>NZ_JAUJFI010000046.1 GCF_030849505.1 Azospirillum isscasi
GAAATGTCCTCGTTGGACTTGGACAGGGCCTCCTCGACCTGGGCAAGCTGGTTGGTCAGGACGTCGGCCTCCTCGGCTGCCCTTCACCATCTGCCACAGCGATTCCTCCAGCGCGGGTGCGGCGGGAGCGGCCCCCGGCGGGGCGATCTCCAGCGCCACCGTGCCGGTGGCCCGCCCGCCCTTGCCGTCCTCCGCGAGATAGGCGAAGGCTCCGGCGGGTCCGGCGGCCTCCTGCTCCGGATCGAAGGTCAGCCGGGCCAGCCCTTCGGGCGGCAGCCGGTCACCGGGACGGACCAGGGTCGCGCCGTCCCGCACCTTGCCGCGGTCGGGCACGGCGGTGACGGTGATGGTCAGGGCGTCGCCGTCGGGGTCCACGGGCGCCTCGATGGCCAGCGGGTTCGGCAGGGCACGGATGGTGCGCGCCCCGGCGACGACCGGCGCGCGGTTGCTCGGCTTGATGGTGATCGCCACCCCGCCCCGCACGACGCCGCCCCGCCCGTCCATGATCGCGAAGTCGAAGCGCCCGGCGTCCCCCACCACCGTGGCGTCCGGTTTGAAGCTGGTGGCGGCGAGTTGCTCCACGGTCAGGTAATCGCCGATCAGCACGACGCGGTCGCCGATGCGCACGCTGCCGCCGCGCGGCAGGCCGGCGATCTGGGCGAAGAGCTGGTCCTCGTCCGGGTCGGTCGGGCGCCCGATGCGCAGCGGCTCGGCGTCGGCGCGGTCGGACAGCTCCAGCGGGCGGAGTTCGCCCAGCACCGGCGGGCGGTTCGGCGGGCGCGGGTTGAAGTAGAAGGGTGCCGCCCCCAGCGAGCCGAAGATGTAGGGCTCCTGCCGCCCGTTGGTGGCCTGCCGCACGGTGTCGCGCACGTTGCGGAAGAACAGGCTCAGCTCCAGCCCCGGCGTCTGGAGATGCTGGAGCAGCGCGTCGGTGTAGGGGCTGTGGTCGCCCTGCCCGTCCTCGGCCAGCTGGTCGGCGCGGGTGGCCATGGCGACCAGCGTGTCGCTCGGCGTGTCGTCCACGCGGGCGAAGCCGTAATTGACCTGGATGCGGTTCTGCCCGGCCTGCTTCAGCCGGTCCACGAAGGGGTTGTTGCGGCAGGAATCGAGCATCAGGATGCCCAGCTTGCGGGCCTGCGACAGTTCGCCCAGCATGAGGTTCAGCGGCATCGCCTCGTAGACGAGGTCGCGTTCGCGCTCCAGCTTGGCGTCCGCCGGAACGATGTAGTTGTTGCCGCCCACCTGGATGCCGTGCCCGGCGTAGAAGATCACCGCCACGTCGGCCTGCGAGGCCCGGACGCCGAAATCGCGCAGCGCCCGCTCGAAGCCGCGGTTGTCCATGTCGAACTTCTCGTCCACCTCGAACTGGAGCTTGCGCAGGGCTTCGGCGATGGCCTTGGCGTCGTTGAGCGGATTCTGGAGTTCGGGGGCGAATTCATACTTGCCGATGCCGACGACCAGCGCGATGCGCTTTTCCACAGGCTGGGAGGGTTGGGGCGGCGGGGATTGGGCGCGGGCGTCCGGAGCCCCGGCGAGAAGACCCAGCAACAGCAGGACGAGGGCGATCGGCCAAAGGCCGCCGCCGAACCAGCGCCGCGTCAATGGTCCGTGGAACATCGGCCGGCTCCATGGTGGGAAAGCGGTTGCGCACCCCATACCCGGCACCCGTCGGCATAAAATTGCCAATCACCCGAGCTTAATATTGCGATTCCTGCGCACCAAGCGTTCATTCAGCCTAATCCCGAATACGGGACCAAATACGGGAAAGAACCGCTCATTCCCCGGCCTCCGCGGCGGGCCGCACCGCCGCATCCTCCTCCCGGTCGAGGACCAGCCAGGCGCGGACCGCCTTGCGCTTGCCCTTCAGCGCCATGTCGCCGACCGGCAGTCCGGCCACCTTGCCCGCCACCGCCGTCCAGGTCGGTTCCCCGATGACGATCCGGCAATGGGGGGAGGAGCGCATGTCCACCGTCTTGCCCAGCGCCTCCAGCCGCGCCGCGGTGTTGGCGGTGTCGCCCAGCAGCGAATATTCCATGTGCCGCAGCCCGCCCAGGCTGCCCGCCACCAGCGGCCCGGTGTGGATGCCCACGCGGATGCCGATGGGCGGCAACCCTTCCGCCTGCCAGCGGCGGTTCAGCTCCCGAAGCTCCCGGCCCATCTGGATGGCGCAGCGCACGGCGCGCTCCGCGTCGGCGTCGATTTCCGCCTGGGTGGTGCGGGCCACCGGGGCGCCGAAGACGGCCAGGATGGCGTCCCCGATGAAGCGCAGCACGATCCCGTCATGCGCCGCCACCACCCGCACCATCGCGTCGAGATAGCCCTCCAGCCACTGGATCAGCGGTTCCGGCTCCAGCGCCTCGCAGACGGTGGTGAAGCCCTCGATGTCGGAGAAGAAGACGGTGGCGGTCAGCTCCTGCGGACGGGGCCGCCCGCCGGCCAGGAAGGTCGCGCGCTCCCGCCAGATCTCCTCGGCGACGGGCTGGGAGACGTGGTTGGCGAACAGCTGCATCAGGCTGCGGCGGTCGGTGCGCTCCTTAAGCGACAGATGCGCGGTCATCGCGGCGATGCCGCCCATCCAGGCGGCGGACGGCGCCATCATCGCCACCAGCGGCCCGCCCTGGGCGAACAGCGCCAGCGCCGCGGCCCACAGCGCCAGCAGCCCCAGCAGGCTGGCCGACACCAGCAGCCAGACCGGCAGGCCGGCCACCGCCAGCCCCACCCCGGCGGCGCTCAACGCCAGGACCAGCGCGACGACCCCGCCAAAGGACAGGTCGCGGCTGGTCCGCCCGTCGAGGATCTGGGCCAGCGCGTGGGCCTGGATCTCCACACCCGGCGTGGACAGGCCGGCGACCGACAGCGGCGTGCGGTGCTGGTCCACCCCGACCAGGACGGTGCCGACCACGGCGATCCGCCCGGCCAGCCAGCCGCGCGGCAGCATCCCCACCATGTCCGCCGGATAGGTCGGGAAGGGCGGCGCGTCCGGCGACGGGCGGGCGTGCCAGTCGATGCGGAAGGGCTCCGCCGGAACGGCCACACCGGCGGTCTGGGCGAGCCGCGCCGGGAAGCTGGGCAGCCCGTCCGGCCCGCGCGGCACATGCCAGCGCACGGTGCCGTCGAGCCGGTCCTTGGCGAGGTTGGCGTGGCCGTGCGGAATGCCGTCGAGAAAGCGCCCGAGATAGCGGCGCTGTTCCTCCGTCAGCGGCGTGTCGCCCAGCGCCGTGATGGCGACCACCGGCACGCTGGCCCGCCGGATGCGCCGGCGCAGCCGCTCGTCGAGATCCGTCAGGGTCGGCTGGTCGAACAGGATGTCCAGCCCGATGGCCCGCACCCCCGCCGCCTCCAGCGTTCCCACCAGATCGGCGAGGAAGCCGCGGTCCACCGGCGAGCGGCAGGCCAGCGTGGCGAACAGATCCTCCCCCAGCGTGACCAGGACGATGCCGGAGTGCTGCGGGGCGGGCGGCGTGAAATAGGCGATGGCGAGATCGCGGAAGCTCTCGTCGGCGGAGCGCAGGGGCGGCACCAGCCGGGTCAGCCCCAGCGCCGCCGCCGACACGCCCGCCACCGCGGCCATTCCCACCAGCCACGGGGCCTTCGCCCACCCCGCTCTGCCCCCCGATGTCCCCAACGGCGGCGCCCTCACTCCACGCGCAGGATCACCTGCGCCATCACCAGTTCGGTCTGCTTCAGCGAGTTCAGCGTCCGCTCCAGCCGGGCCGCCGCCTCGTCGGTCAGGGGCCGGAAGGCGTCGCGCCGCCCCGGCAGGTCGGCGCCGAGATCGCGCCCGGCGGCGAAGCAGCGCACCTCCTGGTCGGCGGACAGGCTCCCCGCCCGCTCGGCGGCGCGCAGCGGCACCGGCATGCGGTCGCCGGCCAGCGTCAGGGTGTGGTGCCCCTCCACCAGCGAACTGGCGGACGGCCCCGGCGGATAGATCGGCGTCAACTGGCCGCGCGTGTTGCGCAGGTAGCAGTAGACATGGGCGTCGCGGTTCGTCTGGAGCACCAGCGTCACCGTCTCCCCGGACCGGTAGGTCGGGTAGAGGCCGCGGTCGGTGGCGAGATACAGGTTCAGCGGCGCCACGCTGTCCCGCACCGGGTCCAGCAGGGCCGCCGCCTGGGTGGCGCAGCCGGCGCCGGCCAGCCGGACGGCCAGCTCCGCGCCCTGCCCATCCGCACTGATCACGCGCAGCGTCAGGTTGTGGCGGACCCGCCCGTCCGGCCCGGCGACGGAGAAGGCGCCGCCGTCCGTCATCGGAAGCTCGCGCGGCCAGGGCACCGTCGCCCCCTTGTCCCAGCGCAGCGTGGCGGCGGCGGCGCGGCTCTCCTCGCGCAGCGTGGCCGGGACCAGCGCCGGGTCGGCGGGCTTGCGCACCAGCACCGTGCCGCCGGACTTCACGCATTGGATGCCGGCGCGGCCCGGATCGAGGGTGAAGACCTGCTCCTCCCCTTTTTGCAGGGGGCTGCCGACCGCGCGGGCGGCGCCGAGGTCGGTCTGGAAGAAGCGTTCGCCGCCGACGAGGCTGCCGACGCCGCTCCAGCCCGAGGCGTCGGGCATGCGGTCCAGCGGCCCGTCGAACGGTCCCTTCACCCGCAGCATGCGCCCGTTGGCGAACAGGAACATGGCGTTGGCGCCATCCGGCACGTTGACCGCAGCGCCATCGGGGACCAGTTGCCCCTGCGCGTAGCCGGGCGCAGTGGAGGCGACCACCACGGCCTGCTCCGCCGCGGCGCGGCTGGCCGTCAGGCCGGCGGTCCAGAACGCCGCCGCCCCGAAGGCCGCCAGGGTCAGGGCCGCGCCCACGAGTCCGCTCAGGGTCTTTTGTGCCATGCACGCCTCCACCGGCGGGGATCGGGGAATCATTGGCGTTTCCCGGACGCCTGTCCAGGCGGCGAAGGGGGAGGGACGGGGCTGCGGACCCGGCCCAAAGAAGGGCTGATGCCGTGATCGGACGGGCATGGTCGGACCTCCGAAATGATGCGCGCCGGCCTTTTTGCCGGCGTTCCGAGGCTAGGCGGCGGGCGGCTGTGACCGCTGTGAGACGCACCACAGAGGTGCGCAGGAGTCGGCCACCCTCCGACGTATTGTGTGTGGCGGGCGCCACAGCGCGGCCCGGTGCAGCCCCGTAGAGTGCCGGGCAGGACCGGCGCTCCGCGGGTCCGCCCCCATCGCCCGAGGAGACCGACCATGACCGCCCCCCGCTCCGCCGCCGCCGCCATCGACGCCGCCATCGACGGCTTCGACACCGGCTTCGCCCGCCACGGGATTCTGGAGGTCGCCTATCTGCGGTCGGTGCAGGTGGACGGGGTGCCGGTCTTCGCCGTGCACGCCGCGGACGGCACCCGCCTGTGGCTGGACACCGACCGCGCGGCGGCGGGCGCGGCGCTCCAGGAGCATGGGATGGAGTTGGTGAGTTTGCATTGAGGGAGTTGGGGGGCATTGCCCCCACCCTCCCCCCTTCGTAGGCCCTCTCCCTCCCCCGCTTCGCAGGGGAGGGACGAAAAATTCCCTCCCCTGCGAAGCGGGGGAGGGTCAGGGAGGGGGCGAGAACCGCCCCACTCCATTCACCCCTTCGGACTCAACAGGCACGACGTCCGGTTCCGCGTCACGATGGCCAGGCTGTTCTCCGGCTCGCCCGCGCGGCGGAAGCGCAGGGCGTTCAACTGGCTGGCGACGCTGAGCGACAGGACGTTCAAATCCGTCTCGTCGATGATCTTCTCGCCGTCCTGCCAGCACTGGATGCGCACGCGGCCCTGGGGAACCCCGACGTCGATTCCGCCGGCCTGGGGGCCGGACTCCGGCCCCTTCTTGCGAACCACCGTCGCGTCGGCGGCGCTCCCGAAGAGAGGGAGCGCCGCGATCGCCGCCAGGAGAAGAAGTTGCCGGACCATGGCGCGCCCTCCCGCCGTCACGTTCACTGGATGGGCCGGAACTCGACGCGCCGGTTGCGGCTGTCGGTCGGATCGGGGGTCAGGGGCTGGCTCTTGCCCAGACCGGCGATGGCGATGCGCTGCGGCTCGATGTGGTGGACGCGCACCAGATACTCGCCCACCGACACGGCCCGGCGTTCCGAGAGCGCGAGGTTGTACTGCTCGCCTCCCACCGCGTCCGTATGCCCCTCGATGACGAGGCGGAGTTGCGGGTCCTGCGCCATCAGCCCGCCCACCGCGTCGATGTAGGAATAGAACTCCCGCGGGACGTCGGAGGAGTTGAAGGCGAAGTTGATGCGGAAGCCGAAACCGTTGGCCGGGCGGGTCTCCGCCGGAGTCTCCGGCGCGGAGAGGGTGGCCGGCTGCACGCCGTTGGACCGGCGCGGCACCGCCGGGGGCGGAGCGGCGGGCGGTGCCGCGGCCTCCTGCACCGGGGCGCGCCTGGGCTTCGGCTGGGGCGCCGGTTCCGGCTGCGCCACGGGTGCGGGCGCCGTCTGGGGAACATAGCTCTGCTGGGGGCTCTGCTGGGGGCTCTGCTGGGGGCTCTGCTGCGGGCTCTGCTGCGGCGACGGTGCGCCGTAGTTCACGCTGTCGGTCGGGCGCGGGCGGTTGGCGCTGCTCATGCCGCCGCCGATGATCTCGATGCTGCGGGTGCGGATCTTCGGCTGTTCCGCACCGTCCGTGGGGGCACCGTCAACTGGGGCCGGGCCGGGCTTCACCGCCTCGCGCAGTTCGTCCACGGTCGGCGGACGCTCGAACATCATGACCCGGTTGCCGCCGGACCCTTCGACGGTCTGCGCCAGCGCCGGGCCGGCCACACAGGCCAGGACCAGGACGGGAAGCGCCACACCGCTCAGCAGTCGGGCGCTGGTCTTGGAGAACGGTCGCGGCATCGGTGGTCTCCCATGAAACGGCGTGCCATGAAACGGCGTGGTGTCTGCTGCCCCCTTCTCTATCCCAGACCCCGCCCCCGCGCTGTGAGGCGGCCCACAGTTCGTCCCCGTTACCGCTGCGCCGACACGGCGGGCAGCACCTGCACCGCCATCTGCCGGCTGCGGACGCTGGTGCCCTGGATGCTGCCGTAGGCGCCCACCACGTCGGCCAGCGTGGCGCCGGGGATGGGCTGGAGATCCTCGGTCTTGAAACGGTCGGCGATGCGGGTCCCGATCTCGTCGGGGGAAACGATGCAGGCGATGGTTTCGGAGGCGCCGGGACGGTCCATGCGCAGGTTGAAGGGCTTCTGCGATCCCGGCGGGACCTCCACCTGCTGGTTGGCCTGGAGGAAGCTGTCGGGCTGGAAGCGGTTGGGGAAGATGCGGGCCACCGACCCGGCGGCGTCCTGGTAGTAGCAATAGACGAAGCCGTTCGCCGTCGGCTGCACGCGGACCACCAGCGTCTCCCCGGCGCGGTAGCGCGGCTGCGGCCCGCGGTCGGAGCTGAGCACCAGATCGGGCGCCGCACCGGCGGGTGCGGGTGCGGCCCTCGGCAACCCCTCCCCGCCCGCGTTCGACACCGATTGCAGGCGCGGCGCCCCCGGCCCCTTGTCTGTCCCTCTTTGGCCGGAGGGCTGGGCCAGCATCCGCTGGTACAGGTCGAAGTCGATCCGCCCCGTTGCGATCAGGTCGTTGTCGGCCTGATAGCGGGAAATGGCGTCGCGGGTGCGCTCGTCGAGCTGGCCGCTGTCCGGCCCGTCGTAATAGCCCTCGGCCAGCAGCACGCGCTGGACGTAGGCGACGCGCTGCGACGGCGCCATGCCGTCGAACCAGTCCCGCGCCTGCCCGGCGAAGGCCGGGTTGGTCTGGTCGATGCCCAGGCACTGCCAGTAGGGGGTGCGGGTCATCTTGCCCAGCACCTCGATCGTGCTGAGTTCGATGAGCGTGCGCACCGCCTGGTGCAGCCCTTCGGACTTGTTGAGCGAGACGTTGAAGGACAGGCCGGCCTTGCCGATCACCGCCCCGGCGTCCGCCCCCTTGCCCGACGAGACGATGGCGAGCGAGTTGCTGGCCGACAGGCCGGGAATGATCTGGCGGGTCGCCAGTTCCCCGATGTTCAGGTCCACGGAGATGACCGACATCACCTGATCGGCGGAGATGCCCAGGTCGAAGGTGGGCAGGGAGATGCCGGCGCTGGCCGCCTCGCTCACCACATTGTCGTCGAGCTGGGTGATGGCGCCGCGGACATAGTAGGACGGGGCGCGGAAGTTCGGCTGCACCCCGATCATCCAGTAGAGCGCGTTCACGTCGTCCAGCGTCGGCTCGAAATCCACGAAGCGGAAGGCGTTCGACCGCTCCGACATGCGCGACACGGCGGTGATCAGCATCTCCTTGGTGCCGCCGGCCACCCGGCCCGTGGCGTCGGGGATGCCGTTGGAAGTGATGAAGATGTCGCGCTTGCCATGGTTCCACATCAGCGTGTCCATGCAGCGCAACGCCTCGCTGAAGTTGGACACGGTGCGCACGGGCGGCGTCTTCGGCTTCTGGACCAGGGTCGCCTGCTCGCCCGACGTCACGCAGGCCCCCAGAAGCAGGAGCGATGCGGCGGCGGCCATTCTTGCAAAACCGGTGCGCCGGACAAATCCCATGGCCTCACTCCCTGGACGTTCAACCGGAAAGGATCAGCGGGCCGACACGCGCGTGCCGTCGCCGCCCGCACGCACCGTGATGGTGATCTTCTTCGAGACGATCGGCGGGTCGTGCGGGATGTGCTCCGCATCGCCCATCAGAAGCTGGAGCGTGTGCCGGCCCGGCGGCAGCTCCAGATAGGTTTCCGTCTGGCCCTTGCCGAAATGTATGGAGTTGCGGTTGTTGGGGATCGGCTCGTCCATCGGCGGCAGCTCGGCGTCCACCAGCAGGTGATGGTGGCCGGTGTTGTCCTTGCGGACGCCCGCCGGCGCCACGCCGAAGTTGCGCAGCCCGAACCACACCTTGAAGCGGCCCTTCACCACCTCCCCGTCGTTGGGCCAGCCGATGTAGAGGTAGGCGTCCTTCGGCGCCGCCGTCCGCCCGGCCTGTGCCGCGTCGGGGGTGGAGGGCGTGCTCTCGTGCTCGTGCCCCGGGCTGGCCGGCTGGGGCGTGTTGGTGGTGTCGGACAGCGGCTTGTCGAGGGGATCGGCCTCCGGCGACGACTGCGCCGACGCCGGACCGGCGGCG
Source organism: Azospirillum isscasi (assembly GCF_030849505.1). Classification (GTDB taxonomy): domain Bacteria; phylum Pseudomonadota; class Alphaproteobacteria; order Azospirillales; family Azospirillaceae; genus Azospirillum; species Azospirillum isscasi. Next base: position 9,074 of record NZ_JAUJFI010000046.1, read on the forward strand.
AGCAGGGCGGCCAGAAGGATCGGCAAGGCGGCGGTGCGCATCATGATTTCCTCCCTGTCCCGCCTCGTTGGTTAAAGCGGATTGCGATCCGCTTTGGACCGCGACGGCGGTCCCGGTCGCCCATGCGACCGAAGCCGGCCGGCGAATGAAGCGATATGAGTCCAAAGCGAACGGACGTTCGCTTTAGGGCACGATGATGGTGACCTTCTGCGACATGATCGGCGGGTCGTGCGGCACATGGTCCGCGTCGCCCAGGATCATCTGAAGCGTGTGCCGGCCCGGCGGCAGTTCCAGCCGCACCTCCGTCTGGCCGCCGCCGAAATGCAGCGACTGCCGGGTGTTCGGAATGGGCTCGTCGTAGCTGGCGAGGTCGGAGTCCACCAGCAGGTGGTGGTGCCCGGTGTCTTCCTTGCGGATGCCCGCGGGGGCGATGCCCATGTTCTGCAAGCCCATGCGGACCCACAGCTTTCCGCCGGGAATGGTCGTCCCGTTGGACGGCCACATGATGTAGGCGCGCGCGCCTTCGGGGGCCTTCTCACGCCCGTTTGCGCTTTGACCATTCGTATTTTGGCCATTTGTGCTTTGGGCCGACGCGGCACCCGGCAACAGGAGCAGCGCGGCCGCCACGATCATGGCGGCATGGTGCATGGACTCCCCCTTCTCTTTCGGAATTTCAATCTTATGCTTGGTGAGCGCACAATGTTCGCGGTTTTTCGGCCCTCATCCTTTCTCTCCCGACCGTCCGGATATTAAGGACGGACGACGCCTTCCACTCATCCCACTTTGCGCGAAGCGGGGGGCGCGAAGCAGGGGACCGGTCCGCCTATGGCCATTTTGGGCTTGACGGTTGCGCCCCCGGTGCGAAGGTCACGGGGCAGGAGGTCGCCGGTCGCGCATGCCCGATTCATCCCGCCTCGCCCCGCTTCCCATCGGCCCCGCCGGAGCGCCGCCGCGCCTCAGCCTGCGCCATCTGCTGGCCCCGGCGGCCCTGACGCTGGGAGCCGCCGGGCTGGCGGGCCAGCGGCCCTGGCTGTCCGGCCACATCGCCCCCATCGCGGGCGTCATGGTGGCGGACGCGCTGGCGGCGGTGCTGGCCGCGGTGGCGTGGCTGGGTGCGGCGTGGCTGGGGTCGCGGGTCATCGACCTCGTGGTGGCGCGCAACGCCCGCGCCACGCCGATGCCGCGCCTGCTGACCGACCTCTTGCGCGCCTTCCTCTACGGGCTGGCGGTGCTGGGCATCCTGGCCTTCGTGCTGGGGCAGCCGGTGACCGGGCTGGTCGCCACCTCCGGCGTGGTCATCGCCGTCCTGGGCTTCGCGCTGCGCAACATGATCGCCGACATCTTCTCCGGCATCGCGCTCAACGTGGAGCATCCCTACCGCATCGGCGACTGGGTGGAACTGACCCCCGGCGTCACCGGACGGGTGGACGAGATCAACTGGCGGGCCACGCGGCTGGTCACTCTGGACGGCACGGCGCTGGTGGTGCCGAACGGTCTGGCCGCGGGCAACCGCATCACCAACTACAGCCAGCCCGGCGCCGGATTCCGCGCGGGCGTGCCGGTGACCCTGGACGCCGAGGTGCCGGTGGCCCGCGCCAAGCGGATCATCCTGTCGGCCATCGTCTGCTGCGACGGCGTGCCGGCGGAGCCGCGGCCCGACGTGGTGGTGGAGGCGATCACCCTGAACGGCGTCACCTATCAGGCGCGTTTCTGGGTGGCCGACTATTCCCGGCTGGCCGCCACCCGCGACGCCGTGGCCACCACCATCCTGGAGCATCTGGCCCGCGCCGGTCTGGAACCGGCCAGCCCCAAGCAGGAGATGCGCCGCCGCAGCAACCGCCCGCCGCCCTGCTCGGCCCTGGGGCTGGGGCGCGACCTGCTGTCCCATGTGGACCTGTTCGCCGCCTTCCGCCCGGAGGAACTCGACGAACTGGCGTCCGGCATGCACCTGCGTCACGTCGCCGCCGGGGAGGCGGTGGTGCGCCAGGACGAGACCGGCACCTCCCTGTTCCTGGTGGCGGAGGGGGCGCTGGACGTGCGCGGGGCCTTCGCCGGGCGGACGCTGCTGCTCGACCACATGGGGCCGGGCGACGTGTTCGGGGAGATGTCCCTGCTGACCGGCCAGCCGCGCAGCGCGTCGGTGATCGCCAACACCGACGCCGTGGTCTACGAGTTGGGCAAGGAGACGCTCGACCCCATCCTGCGCCGCCGTCCGGAGCTGGCCGCCCGGCTGGCCGACCTGATGGGGCTGCGCCAGCGCCGCAACGACGCCCACCGCCGCGCCAGCGCCCCCGCCGCCGTGGCGCCCGCGGCGACGGATCACGACCTGCTGGCCCGCCTGAAGACCTTCTTCAGCCTGTGATCACCCGTAGCCTGTGATCACCCGTTCAGCGGGGAGAAGGGCATGCCCGCCTGCTCCATCGCCTTTTCGATCACCTCCGCCGAGGTCTGGTCGAACAGTTGCAGCAGCAGGTCGTCGACCTCCCGGTCCTGGCTGTTGCCGCAGGTGTCGAACAGGGTGGCGATGGCCTCCGTCTGGAAGCGCTCGCGCCCCGCGTCCCCGCCCCGGTATTCCAGCGCCTTCGCCACCGCGATGGCGACGCGGAAGGGCTTCAGCAGGGTGAAGGACAGGCCCGCCTTGGCGAACAGCCCCTTCAGCGCGTGCGGCCCGCTGTCCCAGGCGAGTTGCCGGGCGTTCTCCAGGCGCAGGCTGGCGCGCACCGCGATGCCGGCGTCGAACAGCGCGATCTCCCCGGCGCAGAGGGCGCGGAACAGCAGCGGCGCCGTCAGCCGCCCGCGGATCAGCAGGTGACGGGCCAGAAGCTCCACATCCGCCTCCCGCGGGGTCAGCGGTTTCAGAAGGAGCAGGGTCGCCGCCTCGCGCGCTCGCTCCACCAGGATGCCGATCAGGCGGGGGTTCAGCCGGTGGCTGCGGATCAGCCGGTTCCGGATCTCCTCCGACACGAAGAGGATCAGCTTCTCCACCACCGCCGCCGACAGGTCGGGCCGCGCCGCCATGGCCTCGTTCACCGTGGCGACGCCGCCCCAGCGGTCCAGCACGCCGTGCAGGGACGGCTCCGGGATGACCGCGCCGCGGTTGCGCAGAAGCTCGGTGATGACGATGACGTTGCCGTTGCGCACCAGCGCGTCGGACACCGCGGGCGGGACGGTCCGGCGCCCGGCGATGGCGAGTTCCTTGGCCGGGCGCCGTTCGCGCAGGATGTCCAGAAGCAGCCCCTCGCCAAGCTTTTCCGCGTGGCGCAGGATGGGGAAGGCCACCCGGTCCACGTCGCGGGCCAGCTTTTCCGCCAGTTGCTCCGTCAGCAGGGAGGAGTTGTGGATCTGCCACGCCACCGCCTCGCGCACGGCGGTCACCGCGTCGGCGGCGAAGCGTTGCAGGATGTCCATGGCCAGCGCCCGTTCCGCGTCGGCCAGTTCGCCCGCTTCCAGGTCGCGCACCAGATGGGTCATGGTGTCGATGCGCGCCTGGGCGTCGGGCGCGGCCAGCAGGCGTTCGACATCCTTCTGGCTGAGGGACCGCTTCGGCATGCGCTGTGTCTTCCGGAATGACCGCTCGGGATCAGAACTCCGGCGTATCGTAGCGGATCAGATCGCTCCACGCCCGTTCCAAACGGCGCAACGTGCGGTAGGTCGTCTCCAGATCCGCCGCCTCCTCGTCGGAACGGATCAGCGCCTCGCTCCGGACGGCCTCCAGCCCGCGCAGCGCCTCGCACAGCTTCAGCCCGCGCTCGGACAGCCGCAGCCGCGCCGTGCGCCGGTCGCGCTGCGAGGCGGAACGGTCCACATAGCCGGCCTCCACCAGATGCTTCAGGTTGTAGGAGGCGTTGGAACCGAGATAGTAGCCGCGCTCCAGCAGGTCGCGCACCGACAGCTCCTCGCCGCCGATGTTGATGAGCATCAGGGCCTGTCCGGGGCTGAGGTCGTCGATCCCGATGCGCGCCAGCTCCATGCGCAGCACGTCCAGGAAACGCCGGGTCATGCTCTCGATGATGCGGCCAAGGTCGGTGTAGACGGCAGGCAGGGATGCGCCGGACGGAGGCGCGTTTCCCGGCACGGCTGGCGTCGGCTGCTGCTTGGCGGTGGCGCTCATCGCGATACTCCCGCTTTGAAATGAACCTTCATGGTATGGCGTCGTTCCAATTCCGAACGGTGGACGGTTCATCCGTCCTTCTGCCCCGAGAATGATAAGATTTTAGTTTAATTTGTCGAAACATTGTTGAGACATGGCGGCCCTGCGCGCCGGAACCGCCCCATCGGGCTCCTGTTGCTCCCCCTGTTCCCGCAACGGAAGGAGCCCGACGATGCCCCACCCCGCACGCCGCCCCGACGCCGCACCGTCTTCCCATGGGCCGGTTTCTCATAGGAGGGTCCGCTGATGCGCGGCGGGTTGGCGCTCGCCGCCGGCTTGCTGGCCGGCCTGTGGCTGGACACCAACCGGCGCACCAACCGGTCGGAACGCGAACACCCGCCGACCGGTCATTTCATGGACGCCGGCGGCACGCGCCTGCATTATCTCGACCGCGGGCCGAAGGACGGCGCGGCGCGCCCCGTGGTGTTCGTGCACGGCAACGGCACCACCGCCGACGACTGGGCGCTGAGCCTGCTGGACGAGGCGTCCCGGCGCTGGCGCTGCGTCTGCTTCGACCGGCCCGGCCACGGCTACAGCGAGGCCACGCCGCGGCGCGAGGCCGGCCCCTCCGCCCAGGCCGCGCTGATGCGCGCCGCCGCCCGGAAGCTGGGGCTGGAGCGTCCCATTGTGGTCGGCCATTCGCTGGGCGGAGCGGTGGCGCTCGCCTGGGCGCTGGATTTCCCGCGGGAGATCGGGGGGCTGGTCATCCTGTCGGCCTTCACCCACCCGCAACCGCGGCCCGACTTCATCCCGTTCATGGGGCCGGCCATCCCCGCCGCCGGACCGCTGCTCAGCCACACTGTGCTCCCGCCGATGGACCGGCTGATCCTGCCGGCGCTGATGCGCCGCGTCTTCGCGCCGAATCCGGTGCCGCCCAGCTACGACCGGCTGCCCCCGGACCTTCTGCTGCGCCCGGTGCAACTGGAGGCGGCCGCTGAACAACTGGCCGCTCTGATCCCCGAGGTGACGGCGATGGCCCCCCGCTACCCCGGGATCCGCTGCCCGACCACCATCGTCGCCGGACGGGAGGACCGCATCGTCGATCCCCACGCCCACGCGGTGCGCCTGCACAAGGCGATCGGCGGATCGACCCTGCATCTTCTGGCCGAAACCGGCCATATGCCGCACCACGCCCGTCCGGACGCGGTGCTGGCCGCCATTGACCGGGTGGAACGCGCCATCGCCGCCGAGCCGGCCTGCGCGGTTTCATGAGTCGGCCTTCCTGATTCGGCGACCAGGAATTGCGACTCGAAAAAAGCGACTCGCGGCGACTCGGGTGAGCGATGGTTAACAGTTTGGTTACGATCCGAGGACTAACCTTCGGCCATATCGCACACTTTCAGCGCCTCAAGGATTCCGCCGATGTCCATGGCCGCCGACGTTGACACCATCGAACGCACGTCCATCGTCGCCTACACCCTCCTCAACGAGCTGCACGACGTGCTGGCTCTGCCCAAGGCGCCGGACGACGTGACGCTCGGCATCCTGATGGGGCTGTCCATGTTCATGGACGACAAGGTGGGTCCGATGCGCGCCAAGCGCCTGATGTCGGAGGCGCCGACCATCGTCCTGAAGACCGACGCCCACGTCACCGGTGACCAGATGCAGCGCATCATGCCGGTGCTGCGCGCCTTCGGCGACCACCTGAAGGACATGCGCGCCAAGGCCGCCCGCCCGGTGGACGACACGGTCGCCTGACCGAAGGGCGCTTTCCCTGTTCGTAACGGAAGGCCCGGCCCGCAAAGGCCGGGCCTTTTGCCGTTCGCCCCCCATCTTGACCGGTGCGGCATTTCGTCGGATGCTGGGCGGCGTCGCCCACCGGAGGTTCACAGCCGCCGGTCGGGGCTCAACGCAGGGGCGGCTTCGGCCATGGAACTGCTTTCCGGGGATTGGATCTGGGCACTGGCCGTCGCCGCGCTTCTGACGGGCGCGACGATCAGCGTCATCGTTCTGGCCGCCGTGGGCTCGATCCGCCGCAGCGTGAACGAGGGCGGCGCCCGCCAGTCCCAGCAGATCCGAAAGCTGGCGGAAACCGTCGGCACCCTGACCGCCCAGCAGCAGGACGCCGAACTCCGCATCCAGCACCTGACCGAAATCAACCGCAAGCTGGCGGAGGAGGTCACGGCGCTGGGCGAACGGCTGCGCGACGCGGACTCCGCCCCCCGCATTTCCGGCACCGCAAGGCTTCTTCATTGACCATGCCCGACACTTTTCCCCGCCCCATCGACGGCGATGCCGAGCGCGCCCGCTGGACGGCCAGCGCCGACGCCTGGGACCGCTGGGCCGACCCCATGGCCGATCTGGCGGACAAGCTGAACCAGCCCCTGTTGGACGCCGCCGGCGTGACGGCGGGCGACCGCGTGCTGGATCTTGCCTCGGGGGCCGGCGAACCGGCGCTGAGCGCCGCACGCCGCGCCGGGGCGGATGGGCTGGTGGTGGGCAGCGACCTCGTGCCCGGCATGATGGCCGGCGCCCGGCGCCGCGCGGCGGAGATGGAGGACGGGCTGCGCCCCGTCTTCACCGCCGCCGACATGACCGCCCTGCCCTTCGCGGCCGGAGCCTTCGACCGGGTGACCTGCCGGTTCGGCATCATGTTCGTCCCCGGCGTGGAGGCGGCCCTGGCCGAGCTGCGGCGCGTCCTGCGCCCCGGCGGCGCGGTGGCCTTCATGGTCTGGGGGCCGCGCGCCGGCAACGCCCTGTTCGACACGGTGGGCGAGGCCGTCGCCGCCCGATTGGGCGAGGACCACAGCCTCGACCCGCTGTTCCGCTTCGCCGCCCCCGGCACGCTGGCGGAACCGATGCGCACCGCCGGCTTCGCCACGGTGACCGAGACGGACATCACCCCCGTCCGCAAGGCCCCCCAGGGCCAGCCCTTCTGGCGCGCCACCCTGGAGATGAGCTTCGGCCACCGTTTGCACGCCCTCTCCCGCGACCAGCGCGCGGAATTGGACGCCGAAGTGACCCGCCGCTTCGACGCGCGGGCCCAGGACGGCACCATCCCCCTGCCCATTCACGTCCGCATCGTGACCGGCGCCTGAATTTCCGGAATTCATTCCCTCCCCCGCCCAGCGGGGAGAGCCAGGGTGGGGGCAACGCCTTCCCATCCCGCGACGCCATCCCCGCGACGCCATGCCCACGGCGCGCCCGATAGCCGCAGCGACCCCACCGGGCCACGAAGCCGGTTGACTGCGCTTATGCATTCATTTGGATGCATGACGCCGATGGGCTTTACCCATCCGGCATCCAAAAGGAGGTGATGCGCTTGAAAACGTACCTGAAGTGGTTCCGCCGCTTTTGGTTCCGGATGAAGTTCGAGTTCGAAGCCGGCTTCAACAAGGACCAAGATAGCTAAGAACCCAATGGGCGGGGTCGGGAAACCAGCTCCGCCTTCAGGACACCGAAGGCGCATCACCTCCTTGCCCCACAGATTACCACAGCTCCCGAAGCCGTCAAAGAGCGCGCGAGTGGCGCCTCGTTCTTGCTCCGTTCGATTCTCATCACTATTCTTGCGGGTCCCAGCAAAGCGCCCGGTTCTCCATGCCAGACCTCCCCTCCCCCCTCCTCCCCGCGAACGTCCAGGGCTGGTTCCGGTCGCGGGGCTGGGCGCCGCACCCGCACCAGCTCGCCATGGTCGAGGCGGCGGAGGCGGGAGACAGCGCCCTGCTGATCGCACCCACCGGCGGCGGCAAGACGCTGGCCGGGTTCCTGCCCTCGCTGATCGATCTGGCGGAGCGCCCGCGCGACGGGCTGCACACGCTCTACATATCGCCGCTGAAGGCGCTCGCGGTGGACATCCAGCGCAATCTGGAGGACCCCATCGCCGAGATGCGGTTGCCCATCCGCACCGAGACCCGGACCGGCGACACCCCCGAATCCAAGCGGCGGCGGCAGCGGGCGCACCCGCCGCAAATCCTGATGACCACGCCGGAAAGTCTGGCGCTGATGATCGCCTACGCCGACGCGGCGGCGCTCTTCCGGCATCTGCGCTGCGTCATCGTGGACGAGCTTCATGCGCTCGCCGGGACCAAGCGCGGCGACCTGCTGGCCCTGGGGCTGGCGCGGCTGGCCCGGCTGGCGCCGCGGGCCAGGCGGGTCGGGCTGTCGGCCACGGTGGCGGAGCCGGCGCAGCTTCTCGCCTGGCTGTCCAGGACCGGGCGGGCGGAGGGCGGCGACGTGCGGCTGGTCACGGGCCGGGCCGGCGCCTCCGCCGAGGTGGAAATCCTGACGAGCCGCGAACGGCTGCCCTGGGCCGGGCACATGGCCGTGCACGCGCTGAAGGAGGTCTACCAGCGCATCCGCGCCCACCGCACCACGCTGGTCTTCGTCAACACCCGCGCCCAGGCGGAGCTGGTCTTCCAGGAACTCTGGCGCCTCAACGACGACAGCCTGCCCATCGCGCTCCACCACGGCTCGCTGGCGGCGGAGCAGCGGCGCAAGGTCGAGGCGGCCATGGCCGCGGGCAAGCTGCGGGCGGTGGTGGCGACTTCCTCGCTCGACCTCGGCATCGACTGGGCGGCGGTGGATCTGGTGGTGCAGATCGGCGCGCCGAAGGGGGCAAGCCGGCTGGTCCAGCGCATCGGGCGGGCCAACCACCGGCTGGACGAGCCCAGCCGCGCCCTGCTCGTCCCCGCCAACCGGTTCGAGGTGCTGGAATGCCGCGCCGCCGTGGACGCGGTGGCGGCCATGAGCCTGGACGGCGAGCGGCCCCGCCCCGGCGGGCTGGACGTGCTGGCCCAGCACATGCTCGGCATGGCCTGCGCGGAGCCCTTCCGGCCCGACGACCTGTATGACGAGGTGGTCTGCGCCGCCCCCTACGCCGGGCTGGCGCGGGACGAGTTCGACGACGTGCTGGATTTCGTGGCGACCGGCGGCTACGCGCTCGGCAACTACGAGCGGTTCCACCGGCTCAAGATGCGCGAGGACGGGCGCATGGCAGTGGCCGGGCCGGCGGTGGCGCGGCAGTACCGCATGAATGTCGGGACCATCACGCAGGAGGCCATGCTGCGCGTGCGCCTGAACCGCGGCCCGGTGCTGGGCGAGGTGGAGGAGCATTTCATCCAGGGACTCACCCCCGGCCACACCTTCGTCTTCGCCGGCCAGTTGCTGAAGTTCCTCGGCATCCGGGAGATGGAGGCGCAGGTCGCCAAGGGCGGCAGCGGGGAACCGAAGGTCCCGGCCTATGCCGGCGGGCGGCTGCCGCTGACCACCGCCCTGGCCGACCGGGTGCGCGCCATGCTGGCCGACCCGGCGCAATGGCCCGGCCTGCCGGAGGACGTGCAGGAATGGCTGAGGCTCCAGCGCTGGCGCTCCGTCCTGCCGGCGCATGACGGGCTGCTGGTGGAGAGCTTCCCAAAGGCGGGCAAGCGCTTCCTCGTCGTCTACGCCTTCGAGGGGCGGAACGCGCACCAGACGCTGGGGATGCTGCTGACCCGGCGGATGGAGCGGATGGGCTGCGGCCCGCTGGGCTTCGTCGCCACCGACTATGTGCTGGCGGTCTGGTCGCTGCGCACGCCCAAGGACATGGACGGGCTGTTCGACCAGGACATGCTGGGCGACGATCTGGAAGCCTGGATGGACGAGTCCTCCATGCTGCGGCGGACCTTCCGCAACGTGGCGCTGATCACCGGGGTCATCGACCGCCGCCATCCCGGCCAGGAGAAGTCGGGGCGGCAGGTGACCTTCTCCTCCGACCTGATCTACGACGTGCTGCGCAAGCACGACCCCGGCCATGTGCTGCTGCGCGCCACCCGCGCCGACGCGGCGGGCGGGCTGACCGACGTGCGGCGCCTGTCGGACTTCCTGGCGCGGGTGAAGGGCCGCATCACCCACAAGGATCTGGACCGCATCTCCCCCCTCGCCGTGCCGGTCATCCTGGAGATCGGGCGGGAGCGGGTGGACGGCTCCGCCACCGACGAGCTTCTGGAGCAAGCCGCCGCCGATCTGGTGGCGGAGGCGATGCCGGAACTCGGTTCTCCGGGTAACTCCCAAGGCCGGCTGGCGTTGTGATGACCATGGAAACGACGATGACGTTGCGCGGCGTGGCGCTGGCCCCCGACCCCTCCGGCGCGCTGGTCTGGCCGGCGGAGCGGACTCTGGTGGTCGCCGACCTGCATCTGGAGAAGGGCTCCGCCTTCGCGGCGCGCGGGCGGATGCTGCCGCCCTACGACACGCGGGCGACGCTCGACCGGCTGGCCGGTCTGGTGGAGCGGCTGGCCCCGGAGCGGGTGGTCTGCCTGGGCGACAGCTTCCACGACCGCCGCGCCGCCGGGCGCATGGAGGCGGGGGACGTGGCGCGGCTGCGCGACCTGACCGGGCGGGTGGCGGACTGGCTGTGGGTGACCGGCAACCACGACCCGGAACCGCCGGAGGGCTTCGGCGGACGCATCCTGGACGATCTGGCGCTCGGCCCGCTGACCTTCCGGCACGAGGCGGTGCCGGGCGCCGTGGGGGAGTTGTCGGGGCATCTGCACCCGGTGGCCGCCGTGCTGGTTCCAGGCCGGCGGGTGCGGGAACGCTGCTTCGCCTTCGACGGCGGCAAGCTGATCCTGCCGGCCTTCGGCGCCTATGCCGGCGGGTTGAACGTGCTCGACCCGGCGGTGTCCGGCCTGCTGGCGGAGCGGTTCGAAGTGCATCTGCTGGCCCGCGGCAAGGTCCACCGCTTCCCGCGCAGCCGCCTGTCTCCCGACAAGGCGTAAAGAAAAAGCCCGGAGAGTCGGGGGAACTCTCCGGGCGAGTGGTCCTGCCGGAACCGGCGGTTAGACGTCCGGCAGGAGGGACCTCGATGAATGGGGCAGGACGTCAGTTCGGCATGATGACGGTGTCGATCACATGGATGACGCCGTTGGACGCCATGATGTCCGGTTTCACGACCTTCGCGTTGTCCACCATCACGCCGCCCTTCGTCGCGTCGATGTCCACGGTGGTGCCCTGCACGGTCTTCGGCGTCGCCGTCTTGCCGGCGATATCGGCCGAGGTCACCTTGCCCGACACCACATGATAGGTGAGTACGGAGCGGAGCTTCTCGCGGTTCTCCGGCTTCAGAAGATTTTCGACCGTGCCCGCCGGAAGTTTGGCGAACGCCTCGTCGGTCGGGGCGAAGACGGTGAAGGGTCCGCCGCTCTTCAGCGTATCGACGAGGCCGGCGGCCTGGACGGCCTGGACCAGCGTCTTGAACTGGCCTGCCGCCACGGCGGTGTCCACGATGTCCGCCGCTTTCGCAGCGGTGGCGGCGGCGAAGGACATCGGCAGGGCGATGGTGGCGGCGGTCAGCAGCCGCGACAGGCGGGACATGTCATTCCTCCATTGGGTTGCGTCTCGTTCCTCCCCCGACCGTGGAACCGGCGCCGTCGGCCGCCGTGCCTCCGGCTCCACGTCGTGGCAGCGAAGGCGGAAATAGCGGTGCGAAAACCGTGGTCAATAGGAATTCCACAGGAAAAATTTTTATACCCGCGGTGATCCGGAGGAATGGCCATCGCGTAGCAAGACCCATTGACCGCAGCCGCAGACTGCGGCGATTTGGCACGCCCGTTCTTCTGTCCATTTCCTTAAAGTTGGCCGATGAAGACCGATCAAGCACCAATCCTCGTCTGGTTCCGCACCGATCTTCGCCTTGCCGACAACCCGGCCCTCACCGCTGCGGCCACCGCCACGGCGCAGGATGGCACGCCCGTCATCCCGGTCTACATCCGGGAGGAGGACGGCGGCGATCCCTGGCTGCCCGGTGGCGCCTCCCGCTGGTGGCTGCACGGCAGCCTGGAGCGGCTGGGCAAGGCATTGGAGACGCTCGGCTCGCCCCTGGTGCTGCGCAGCGGCGACCCCGCCACGGTGCTGGAATCCCTGGTGGAGGAAACCGGCGCCCAGGCCGTGCTGTGCAACCGGCGCGCCGGTCCCTCCGCGATCGCCCGCGACCGCCGGGTGGGCAAGCGGCTGACGGCGCGCGGCGTGACGGTGCACCCCCACAACGCCGCCCTGCTGTACGAGCCGGGAACCATCCGCACCAAATCGGACACGCCCTTCCGGGTGTTCACGCCCTTCTGGAAGGCGCTGCTGTCCATGCCGGAGCCGCCGCGCCCCACCCGCGCGCCGTCCGGGCTGACGCCGCCGGCCAAGCCGGTGTCCAGCGAGTCCCTGAAGGATTGGGGCCTGCGGCCCACCGCGCCGGACTGGGCCGGCGGCCTGCGGGCGCGCTGGACGCCCGGCGAGGAGGCCGCACGCGAACGGCTGGCCGAATTTCTGGACGGTCCGGTCGCCGTCTACGCGACCGAGCGCGACCGCCCGGACCATGACGGCACCTCCACCCTCTCCCCCCATCTCGCCTTCGGGGAGATCGGGCCGCGGCAGATCTGGCACGCCGCGCGCCACGCCGCCGCCCAACGGCACGAGTTGGCGTCGGGCGCCGAAGCCTTCCTGCGGGAGCTGGGCTGGCGGGAGTTCAACCATCATATGCTGCGCGAGGAGCCGGACCTGCCGGACACGCCGCTGGACGCGCGATTCGTCCATTTCCCCTGGCGGAAGGACGAGTCGGCCCTGCACGCCTGGCAGCGCGGACGCACCGGCTATCCCATCGTGGACGCGGGCATGCGGCAGCTCTGGCGGACCGGCTGGATGCACAACCGCGTGCGGATGATCGTCGGTTCCTTCCTCATCAAGGACTTGCTGATCCCCTGGCAGGAGGGGGAGGCGTGGTTCTGGGACACGCTGGTCGATGCCGACATCGCCAACAACGCGGGCAACTGGCAATGGGTGGCCGGCTGCGGCGCCGACGCGGCCCCCTTCTTCCGCGTCTTCAACCCGATTCTCCAGGGCGAGAAGTTCGACCCGGAGGGCGATTACGTCCGGCGTTTCGTCCCCGAGCTGGCGAAGCTGCCCAGCCGCTGGATTCACAAGCCCTGGCAGGCGCCGGACGGCGTTCTGAGGGAGGCCGGGGTCAGGCTCGACCGCGATTACCCGCGCCCCATCGTGGATCACGGCGCCGCCCGTGACCGCGCGCTGGCCGCCTTCGGGCACATCAAGACATCGGGTGATTGACCGGAACGGGATCGTCAAATCCCCCCGTGTGTTTTCATTCCGCCGTCATGGGAGCGCAAAGAAACCGTCACAGGCCACCGGTAAGGTGCCCCCGCCCCACCCAAAAATAATTTTGCGGAAAGAGACGAGGCGCACCGATGGACACCCATGACCTGCCCCGGAAGGGCACCAAGTATCTGACCTTCGAGGGCCGCGAGGACATCGGCTCCAACCCGTCCGAAAACCCGACCATGGGCGACGTCATCACCGCCCGCGTCGGGCGCCGCGACCTGATGCGCGGCATGCTGACCGGTGCGGCGGTCGGCGCCCTGATCGGCCCGGCAGCCCTGCTCTCCTCCTCCGGCGAGGCGGAGGCCGCAGCCACCGGCGCGGCGCGCCCGGCCAAGGCCAGCTTCTCCTTCCAGGAGGTCGCTCACGGCGTGGACGCCAACCACCACGTCGCCGCGGGCTACGACGCCGACATCCTGATCCGCTGGGGCGACCCGGTGGTGCCCGGCGCGCCGGCCTTCGACCCGATGAACCAGTCCGCCGAGGCGCAGGCGAAGCAGTTCGGCTACAACAACGATTTCGTCGGCTACGCCCCGCTGCCGCTGGGCTCGACGTCGCCGGACCGCGCGCTGCTCTGCGTGAACCACGAATACACCGACGAGGAGGTCATGTTCCCCGGCGTCGGCGTGGAGCAGCAGAAAGACAAGTTCGCCCGCATGACCAGGACGCTGGTGGACATCGAGATGGCTGCCCACGGCGGCACCGTCATCGAGATCCGCAAGGTCAAGGGCAAGTGGGTGACCGACCCGAATTCCAAGTACAACCGCCGCATCACCGGCGAGACGGTCTGCGCCATCACCGGCCCCGCCGCCGGCCACGCCCTGATGAAGACCGGCGGCGACCCGACCGGCACGAAGGTCCGCGGCATGCTGAACAACTGCTCCGGCGGCATGACGCCGTGGGGCACCTGGCTGTCGGCGGAAGAGAACTTCAACGGCTATTTCTGGGGCAAGGTCGAGGACACCAACCCGAACGCCAAGTCGCTGAAGCGCTACGGCTTCCCCGGCGAGTGGTACAACTGGGGCGTCTACCACGACCGCTTCGACATCGCCAAGGAGCCGAACGAGGCCAACCGCTTCGGCTGGGTGGTGGAGATCGACCCCTACGACCCGACCTCGACCCCGAAGAAGCGCACGGCGCTGGGCCGCTTCAAGCATGAGGCCTGCCAGATCGCCGTCGGCAAGGACGGCACCGTGGTCGCCTACACCGGCGACGACGAGCGGTTCGACTATGTCTACAAGTTCGTCGCGGCGAAGAAGTTCGACCCGAAGAACCGTGCGGCCAACATGGACATCCTGGAGACCGGGACGCTCTATGTGGCGAAGTTCAAGGCCGACGCCTCGGTCGAATGGCTGCCGCTGGTCCACGGCCAGGGTCCGCTGACCGCCGAGAAGGGCTTCCCCGATCAGGCCACCGTGCTGATCAACGCCCGCCTCGCCGCCGACGCTCTGGGCGCCACCAAGATGGACCGCCCGGAGGACATCGAGGTCAACGCGGTGACCGGCAAGGTCTATGTCGTCCTCACCAACAACTCCCGCCGCAAGCCGGAGCAGGTGGACGCCACCAACCCGCGCGCCGAGAACAACTGGGGCCACATCGTCGAGATCCTTCCGGAGGGCGGCAACCACGCCTCCACCAAGGGCGAGTGGACGATCCTGGTCCGCGGCGGCAACCCGGCGGACGAGAAGGTCGGTGCGCAGTTCCACGCCGACACCACGGCCAACGGCTGGTTCTCCTGCCCGGACAACGCGGCGGTGGACCACCGCGGGCGCCTGTGGATCACCACCGACCAGGGCGAGAACTGGAAGAAGGCGTCCGGCACCGCCGACGGCGTCTGGGCCGTGGAGACCGAAGGCAACCTGCGCGGCCTGTCCCGGATGTTCTACCGCGTGCCGGTGGGTGCGGAGATGTGCGGCCCCTGCTTCTCCACCGACGACCGGACCCTGTTCGTCGCCGTGCAGCACCCGGCCACGGACGGCGTGGACCAGTGGGAGGGCTTCAAGGGTAAGCTCTCCTCCTTCGAGGACCCGGCGACCCGCTGGCCCGACTTCAAGCCCAACATGCCGCCGCGCCCGTCGGTGGTCGCCATCACCAAGAAGGACGGCGGCGTGATCGGTCTCTGACCGGCCGGGAAACCGTCCCCAAACAAAGCGACACGCCTGAAAGGGCGGCCCCCGCGTCCGGGGCCGCCCTTCTTCTTTGTCTGGTGTCGGGGTTCGGCGATGTTATAAGATAACGCCATGACCGCCGATTCCCACCCCACCACCGGCCCGATTCCCAACCACGGCCACGACCACGCGCACTGCATCGCCGACGCGCTGATGCGCGCCGACGCCCTGTGCGCGGAGCGCGGCGCGCGGCTGACCGCGCTGCGCCGGCAGGTGCTGGAACTGGTCTGGACCAGCCACAAGCCGCGCGGCGCCTACGCCATCCTGGAAGACCTCAGCCAGCGCGAGGGCAAGGCCACCGCCCCGCTGACCGTCTACCGCGCGTTGGAGTTCCTGGTGGAACAGGGGTTGGTCCACCGCCTCGAATCGCTGAACGCCTACATCGGCTGCGCCGCACCGGGGGCCGTCCATTCCGGGCAGTTCCTGGTGTGCGAGACCTGCGGCAACGCCGCGGAGATCGACGACCCGCGCATCCGCGCCGCCATCGGCACCATCGCCGCCGAGCGCGGTTTCCAGGTGAGCCGCCCCACCGTCGAGGTGCGCGGCACATGCACCGATTGCCAGGAGAAGACCCCGTGACCGCCGCCGCTCCCACCCCTGCCGCCCCGCCGCCGCCCCGCCTGCCCGTCTCGGTGCTGACCGGCTTCCTGGGCAGCGGCAAGACCACGCTGCTGCAACGGCTGCTGCACCATCCCGGCATGGCCCGCACCGCCGTGGTCATCAACGAGTTCGGGGAGGTCGGGCTGGACCATCTGCTGGTCGCCAAGGCGTCGGAGAACATGGTGCTGATGGACAGCGGCTGCCTGTGCTGCACGATCCGCGGCGATCTCGTGGACACGCTGCGCGACCTGTTCCTGAAGCGGGTGCGCGGCGACATTCCGGAGTTCGACCGGGTGGTGGTGGAGACCACCGGCCTCGCCGACCCGGCCCCGATCATCCACACGTTGATGAGCGATCCGCTGCTCTCCGCCCGCTTCCGCCTGGACGGGGTGATCAGCACGGTGGACGCGGTGCACGGCGCCGGCCAGCTCGACCGCCAGCCGGAGAGCGTGAAGCAGGCCGCCGTCGCCGACCGCATCGTGCTGACCAAGACCGACCTCGCCACGCCGCACACGACGCTCGCCCTGTGCCAGCGCCTGTCGGCCATCAACCCGGCGGCCCCCCAGATCCCCGCGGCTTTCGGCGAGGTGGACCCGAAGCAACTGTTCGACGCCGGCCTCTACAACCCGGAGACCAAGAGCCCCGACGTCGCCCGCTGGCTGAAGGAGGAAGCGTACCGCGACGAGCACGCGCACCATCATCACGACCACGGGCACCATGATCACGGGCACCATGATCATGGGCATGAGCATGGTGAAGGCTGCGGCCCGGACTGCGGGCACGATCACCACCACCACGATGCCAACCGGCACGACGCCAACCGGCACGACGACCACATCCGAGCCTTCTGCATGGTGGTGGACGAGCCGATTCCGTGGAACGGCTTCGTGGACTTCATGGAGGCCCTGATCGCCGCCGGCGGGGAAAACCTGCTGCGCATCAAGGGACTGCTGAACGTCAAGGAAAGCCCGCTGCCGGTCGTCGTCCACGGCGTCCAGCACATGTTCCACCCGCCGGTCCAGCTTCAGGAATGGCCGGGCGAGGATCACCGCTCCAAGATCGTCTTCATCACCCGCGATCTGGGCGAGGCGGTGATCCAGCCGATGTTCGACCAGTTCGTCCGCAACGCGGAAGGGGCGGCCTGAGGGGAGTCCTTGCCCCCACCCCGGCCCTCCCCCGCTGACGCAGCGGAGGGTTAGGGAGGGGGCAACCGGCTGCCTCTACTTCACCTTGTAAAGCTGGAAGTACCGCCCCTCCTGCAGCAGCGTCAGATGCTCCGGCACCGGGTTGGGGCGGCCCGGCTCGCTGAACAGCACATAGACGTAGCCGAAGCGCCGCGGCCAGTCGGCCCAGTAATGATTGTCGCGCAAGCCCGGCTGGCGCACCGCGTCGGCGACGTAGCCGATGCGCGGCATGTAGGTGAAATCGCCGTCCAGATCCGCATAGTCCGGCTTCAGCAACAGCACCTGCTTGCCCGGGTGGGTGAAGGCGATGGGCACGAGGCTGGAGCGCTCCATCAACGCCAGCACCGGCGCGTGGTGCAGGCCGAAGGACAAAGCGCGGTCATCGGTGAACTGGGTGGCGCGGAAGGGCGACTTGCGCAGCGTCTCATCGGCGTAAGTGGCGAGCACAATGCTGCCCGGCTCGATCCGCAGCAGGGAGTGGCGCACCTCCTCCAGCAGGGGGTCCACCCTGGCCAGCCCCACCCCCGCGTCGGCGCTGCGCAGCAGCGACAGCGCGACCACCACCGACAGGAAGGCCGCCCGCATGGCCGCGGTCGCCAACTCCCAGCGCACGAAGCCCAGCGCCACGAAGGCGATGCCGATCGGCAGACGGCTGTCCGCGAACCACGACCCGAACAGCACCAGCGGCATCGCCGCATAGACCACCAGCCCCAGCACAATGGTGACGGCCCCGACCGGGTGGAGCCGCAGCGCCCCGCTCCACAGGCCCCAGGCGATGCCCAGCCCGACGGCGATCCCCGTCACATAGCCCACCGTGTCGGCGTAGCCGCCGAACAGGAAGTCGAAGCCCATCAGCTTCGCCGTGCCGACCCACAGGACCGCGTCGGCGAAGCCCGAGGACGGACTCATCAGCAGCAAGGGCGGCACGATCAGGAAGGGCAGACCGAAAGCCAGCGCGTCCGGCAGCGCCCGCCGCGGGTCGCGCCAGCCGCCGCTCCGCCACAGCCGCCACCCCTCGAAGGCCAGCAGCGTCAGCCCGTAGAGTCCGAGCGCGAACAGGTGCGAAATGAACAGCAGCAGCACGACGCCCAGCGAGGCCAGCCCGCGCTGCCAGGGCGCCCGCTCCCGCAGCGCGATCCAGCCGGCGATTCCCCACAGCGCCAGCCCCAGCCCGAACAGATAGTTGAACAGGCCCATGTAGGTGGACAGGGTGTAGAGGAACAGCCCGGCGGCCAGCGGCCCCATCTCCACCCGGCCCCAGACCGCGCGGTAGAGCGCGATGGAGCCGGTGACCAGAACCAGATAGCTGGCCGTGACGAACAGCCGGCTGGCCGTGTGGACCCCCACCAGCTTGGCCAGCGGCGGCACCACGATGTCCATCACCAGATTGGGGATGATCGCCCAGCGCACCATGTAGAATTCCGCCAGCGCCGGGTCCTGGCCGAGATGGGCCAGGGCGTACATCCGCGTGACGTGGTTCACGTAGTCGCCGAGCGCCGGAATCTCGAACATCCAGACGGGGACCGAGGCCGCCACCAGGATCAGCAGGGCGGCGGGCCAGACGGCCCAGGACTCGGCGCGGGACGCCGCCTGTGCGTCGAGGGTGGAATCCCTGAACATGCGGCCTCCCTTCAAACGCTTTCCGGGAAGGAACGCGGCGCCGCCGCGGGGGCCGCCGCCGTGGGGGAGGCGCGCAGATCGTCCGGGTAGAGGTTGCGCAGCCCCGCCCGGTAATGGGTCCAGAAACCGCGCAGCCCCTTCAGGTCGCCGCGCCGGTGCAGCAGGTAATAGAGCGTGTACTTGACCATCATGCGGGCGATGGCCTTCCGCTCGTAGGTGGCGTGGATGTAGCCCATGTTGCGGAAGAAATAGGGGGCGCGGTTCTCCGGCATCTCCTCCACCGTGCCCAGCAGGCCGCCGGCCAGCGGGCGCTGGGTGCGGCGGTTGCGCGGGTGGATGTGCAGGGCGTGCACCGCCGTCCCGTCGCGCAGCCCGGCGCGGCGGGCGCGCAGCGTGAACTCCCACTCGTCGCCCCAGATGAACATCTCGCGCTTGATGTTGCCGATGCGCTCGAACACGCGGCGGCGCAGCAGGGTCCCGTTGAACAGCGCGATGGCACCCGGAACGATGCCGTCGCGCGCCGACGCGGCGAAAGCGTCGGCCTTGGTGAAGCCCTGCAAGGCGAAGGCGAGATCGCCCCGATCCTCCGCCGCGACCACGGTCGGCCCGACGAGGTCGAGGCCGTGCCGCTCCCCCTGGCGCAGCAGTTCGGCCAGCGCGCCCGGCGCCGGGATGCCGTCGTCGTCGGTGCTCCAGATCCAGCGGGCGCCCAGGTCCAGCGCCGTGGCGAAGGCGGTGTGATAGGCCCCGGCGGACCCGATGTTGGCCTGCCGGACCACCAGAAGCTCCGGCATCGCCGCCCGCTGCCCGGCCAGCCATTCCGCGGTGCCGTCGCTGGAGCCGTTGTCCACCACGACGATGCGGTCGGGCCGAGGCTCCTGCCCGTGGATGGCCGCCAGACAGCCCTTCAGCAGGGCCAGACGGTTGTGGGTGACGACCACCGCGACGACGGGGGTTTCCCAGGGGCGTTCCGGTGCTCCGGTGTCCAGCGTCCGGGCTTCTGACATGCGGGTTCCGTCCTTCGTCTGTGCCTCAGCGGGCGGCCACCCCAAGTTTTTTGCTTTGCGAAGAGAGGGCAATGCCCCGGACGGAGAGGGGCGGCACCATTCGCATAGCCCGGAAGGGGAAGACTTCAGCTCAAGCGCATCCAGCCGGTGCCCCACAGCCACAAAACGGCGAAGCCCATGGACAAAAGGGTTATCGGGATGCCGCAACGGGCGTGCTCGACAAAGCCCAGCCGGACGCCGGAGGCCGCCGCCCGCTCCACCACGATGATGTTGGCAAGGCTGCCGGGGATCAGCAGGTTGCCGGCCAGCGTGGACAGCACGGCCAGCCCGTAGAGCGCGCCCTCCGGCGGCGCCGGCCAGGCGGACAGCAGAAGGATCACGGCGGGCACGTTGCCGATGCTGTTGCTGGCGGCCAGCGCCAGCGGCGCCATCACCGCCAGCCGGTCGGGCAGCCAGCCCGCCGCCTCCAGCCCCGCCACGAATTCCGCCGGCAGGCCGGTCAGCTTCAGCGCGTGGTTGATCGCGAACAGCGCGGCGAACAGGACCAGCAGATGCCAGTCCACCATGCCCAGCATCCCGCGCGAGGCCAGCCGCCGGCTGACCAGCATCGCCCCGGCGACGAGCAGGGCGCCGATCTCGTGCGGCAGGCCGGTGGTGAACAGGCCGAGAAGCACGAGGGTCGCCACCACGGCCTTGCCGAGTTGGGCCCGGTCGAGCGCCACCGGCTCCGCCCCGCCCTCCCCGTTGGGCTCTCCGAAGCGGCCCTTCCAGGCGAACCACACCACGGCGTAGACCGCCACGAGACCGGCCAGCGCCGGCACCCCGCACACGGCCAGGAAGCGCCAGAAATCCAGGTGGCCCATCTGGCCGATCAGGATGTTCTGCGGGTTGCCGATCACCGTCGCCGCCGATCCGGCGTTCGCCGCCCCGGCCAGCGCGATCAGATAGGGCCGCGGGTCCAGCCCGCGGGCGACCAGCCCGACGCAGAGCATCGGCGTCATGGCGAAGACCACCACGTCGTTGGCGAGCACCGCCGACAGGCCGCCGCCCACCGCCACCGTCACCGCCAGCAGCCGCGCCGGCGACCGCGCCGCCTGCGCCACCCGCAGGGCGCACCAGTCGTAGAAGCCGCTGGCCGCATACTGCGCGGACAGCACCATCAGCCCGAACAGGATGAACAGGGTCGGAAAGTCGATGGCCTCCGCCACCTGCCCCGACTCCAGCGCCCCGACGGCGAGCAGCAGGATCGCCGCGACCAGTGCGATGCCCGTGCGGTCGATGCGCAGGCCGGGAAAACGCCCCAGCGCCATGCCGACGTAGGTGACGGCGAACAGGACGACGACCGCGGCTGTCATTGGAATCGCAGGCATGGATCGGGGATTCGCTGAAGGGAGGAGAAATCCGCCCCTCTATAGCGGTCCGGTGCGGCTTCAGGCCATACGGATCAGGCCAGGGTGACCGTCATCCCCTCGCGTGCGGCGAAGCAATCGGGAAACACCGCCTGGGCCGCCGCCTCGATGGCCGCCATGGCGGCGTCGTCGTGGTCGGGGTCGTGGTGGAACAGCACCAGCCGCTTCACCCCCGCGGCCTGCGCCAGCCGGACGCCCTCGGTCCAGGTGGAATGGCCCCAGCCGATGCGGTTCCGCCACTCCTCGTCGGTGTAGGTGCAGTCGTAGAGCACGAGGTCGGCGCCGTCGATCAGGTCCAGGACGTTGCGGTCCGGATGGCCCGGCACATGCTCCGTGTCGGTCACATAGGCGAAGGATTTTCCCAGATGCTCGATGCGGTAACCGGTGGCGCCGTCCGGGTGGTTCAGCGGCGCCGTGCGGACCTCCACCCCCTCGCCCAGCGCGAAACGGTCGCCCGCCGCGATCTCGTCGAAGACGATGTTGCTCCCCATGGTGCGCATCGGCACGGGGAACAGGGGGCGTTCCATCTGCCGGGCCATGGTTGCCTCGATGCCCGGATTGCCGTTCAGATGGCCGGAAACGATGCGCAGGTGGAAACCCTTGCTGTAGGCCGGAGCGAAAAAGGGAAAACCGCAGATGTGGTCCAGATGGGTGTGGCTCATCAGCAGGACCGCCTCGGTGGCGCCCTCCTTCAGCAGCCGTTTGCCGAGCATGCGGATGCCGGTGCCGGCGTCGATGACGATGCGCTGGCCGCCCGCCTGAACCTCGACGCAGCTCGTGTTGCCGCCGAAGCCCATGTGGGACGGCAGCGGGCAAGGGACCGTGCCCCGGACTCCCCAGAACGTCACCGAAAAGCCCATGCCGACCTCAGCACACAATCCGGCTCCATGATAGGCGGGAACCGTTAAAACGGCATTTTAGCATGGTTTTCGGTTTACGCGGTGACGACCGTCACAGGACCGCCTGCTCCAAGGAGGGAGCCGCCCCCCTTCCGGTCCGGCCGGCGCTCAACTGGCGGGGCTCAACTGGTCAGCAGGATGTTCTCGATGAAGCGTTCGCAGGACCGGCGGTGGAAGCAGCCGGGACAACCCGTGTCCGGACAGTCCAGCCCCGCCTTCAGCACGGTCAGCCCATCCACCAGGCGGTCTTTCGTGGCCTGATCGATGACGTCCGCCACCAGCACGTCGCGGATCGCCTCCGCGACGAGGTCGTCTTCCTGTTCCGGTACGGTCACGATCTGACTGAGAGCCTGCATGCGAAACACCTTTCCATGGTCCAACTGCACCACAGAGGTGTTTCGCTAACATTTCAGGCAGGACACTCAAAAGAATCGAATTGCTGCAATCCGACACGTCTATCCGCAACTGCTGGCCGTTTCCTGGACGATCACTCCAAACCAGCCGAGGCCCTTGTAGGTTTCATAGCCGGGAGTCACGGCGAAACCGACCACCCGCCCCTTGTCATCCGAATAGCTGCCGTGCCCGTGTCCGCCGGTGCGCAGCGGAAAGCTTTCCGTCAGGACGCCCCGCCGGTCGGATGCGGCGATCACCCGGTGGCGGCTGTCCACCAGAAGGCAGCGGGTGCGGGACCGTTCCTCGTCGGTCAGGCGGACGGAGTCGACCACCCCCTGGGATTGGGCCTGCCAATCGAAGAAGATGCCCAGAACGCCGATGACGGCGCCGGTCTCCTCCCCGCCGGCGCGGATGGCCGTGGCGTAGGTGGCGACGGTCGCGCGGTCCAGAAGATCGTTGGTGCCGATGTCGGCCACCGCGAAATCGGCACCGCTGCGGGTCGTCATGGCCTCGCGAAACCAGGATTCGGAAGCGACCGAGCTGCCGACCGGGCGGCGGTAGCGGTCTGGCCGCCCGTTCGCCAACACCACGCCCTTGGCATCGACGACCCAAAGGTCGAGATAGACGGTGTAGGCGCCCAGGATGACGCCCAGCCGCTCCGCGGCGTGGCGGCGGTTGGCCTCGGTCGGGCTGGCGGCGCAATCCACCACGGCGTTGTCCGTGGCCCACCAGCGCACATCGCAGGACCGCTCGTACAGATTGCGGTCGATGATGTCGATCATGTTCAGCGACAGGTCGGCGAGCCGCCCGCCGCGCAATTGCGAGACCAGACGGTTGCCCAGCGTGTTCAACTCGTCCGTCTGCACCGCCATCTGGGTGCGCAATTCCTTACCGATGCCGGTGATCCGCTCCGAAATGGCTTTCACCTCCTGGGCCACCACGGCGAAGCCGCGCCCGGCCTCTCCGGCGCGCATGGCTTCGATCAGGGCGTTGAGCGCAAGGATCTTGGTCGTGTTCGTGACGGTTTGGATCTCATCCATCTTGCGCGTGGCAAGGTCGGACACCGCACGCGACAGCGCCACGATACGTTCGGGCATGAACATCACCTCCAATGAAAATCGGTGACGACTCCCCAGGATGGCCGAGCGAATACTCGTCGGCCTGTTCAATCATCCGCAACCCACCCAAGCGGTATTTTTTCGTAAATAATAATAAAACCGCAACATCGAAACGTAACGGGATTTGCGCCGCCCCTGCGGCGCAATGTCATCCCCCGGTATGCAGATGCAGGGCCTTGCCGCTCGTTCAGACACGCGGCTTCGCCGCTCCGGCCTTTACGGCCGCCGGCGTCCATGCAGGGGCGCTGTCTTGAAGCGGAATGCTCCCATTCCGGCACGAGCGCCCTCACCGGCCCTCAGCGCAGGCCTCCCGCCGGCGCTGAGGCGCTCCGGTCCCCCCCTCCCCTTTGGAGAGAAGGTCAACTCCTGACCCGTCAGACCTTGTAGGCCAGACGCAGGCCGCCCCAGTGGCGTCCGCGCACGGTGATCGGGGCCGACACGTCCTTCATCAGGGCGTATTTGCCGCCGCCCATGTCGCGCCGGTAGGTCTGGAGAAGGAAGGGTTTCATGTTGCGCCCCGCCGCCAGACCGACACGGTCGTTGAAGATGCGCCGGTTGCGGCAATTGGCCGCGTTCCACACGGGGTCGGAACCCTGGGGCTGGCTGAACTTCCGGTTGTGGGTCGGCAGATAGCCGTTGGAATCGACCGCCACGCAGAAGACGATGCGCTCGTTTTCCCCCGGCAGCGAATCCAGCACCTTCGGCAGCACGCGGTCGCAGAACTGCGTGAAGCGGGTCATGTGCTGCTGCGGGTTGGAGCCCGGGATCGGTTGGTAATTGGTGTCGAACAGGTCGCCCTCGCCGACCTCGCCGCGCGCCAGCGCGTCTTCGAAATCGGCGGAGATCCGGGACGCGGCGTCGCGGACCATCCGGATGAAGGGCGTGTCCACCGTTTCCACGTCCAGCTCGGCGGTGATGCCGATCAGCCGCTCGCTCATGCTGACCAGGGAGTTCACGCGGTCGCGGGCCTGGGCGAGGTTGTCGCTGGACAGTTGCACCCCCACCGCGAGGTCGTCGATCTCGTGCTGCAATTCCTCGCAGTTGGCGCCGATCTCGGAGGACGCCACGTCGATCTTGTCCGTCTCGCCGTTCAGCTCCGACATGGCGCGTCCGACCGTCTCGATCACCGCGCCGATGGCGGTGGTGCCCTCGCTCACCGCGCGGGCCTTGCCGGCGCTGGACGCGCTTTCGACCATCAGGCGCTGCGCCTGATCGTTGAGGTACTTCAGCGTGGCGTCGATTTCCGTCGTCGCCTCGCTGGTCTTCTTGGACAGCGCTTTCACCTCGTTCGCCACGACGGCGAAGCCGCGCCCGGCCTCCCCGGCGCGGGCCGCCTCGATGGTGGCGTTCAGCGCCAGCAGGTTGGTCTGCTTGGCGATGACGAAGATCTCCTTGGCGACCCGGCCCACGCGGTCCAGCGCCTCCTGAAGCCCGGCGATCTGCCCTTCCATGCCGCCCACCGCGGCGACCAGGGCATGGATGTCGGCCATGGAGCGCTGCACCCGGTCGTGGGAGGACTCGACCTCCTGCCGGGCCTGTTCGGTCACCGAACGGGCCACGGTGGCGGCGGCGGAGATGCGCTGCGTGCTCTCCGACATCTTGTTTCCGGTGCTGCGCAGTTGCGCGAACACGTTGGCCTGATGGCCGAGGCGTCCATTGACCTCCTCGACATGGCCCGCGATGTCCGCGATCTCAATCCCGAGATTGCCCGCTTCAGTGGCAATATCGGCAATCAGATGAGAGCGGCCGCCGAACACACTGTCCATTTTCCCGCCATCCGTTTCACAAGAATGCGCAAAGCGCTAAAATCCGATGCAATTATTACCGAATCCTTACAATTGCGCAATGGAAGAAGGGACAATTGACAGTCGGAACGCTCTCTTATTGCGCATTTGCAATCTTCGCGCAACCGAAGGCCGAAAAATGCGTCAACCGGCGCCGCCATCGGCGATGCGCTGGTCCAGCCGTTCGTCCTGCAGGCCGGCGGGTTCCTGGTGGATCAGCACCTCCGCTCCGGGAAAGGCGCCTCGCAGGCGGTTCTCCACCCGGTCGGTGATGTCGTGCGCCCCGGCCACCGACAGCGCGGGGTCGAGTTCCAGGTGAAGTTCGATGAAGGCGCCCACGCCGGAACTGCGGGTCCGCAGGTCGTGCATCCCCGCGACGTCCGGTTGTGCCATCACCAGCGCCGCGATGCGCTCCCGCTCCTCCTCCGGCAATTCCCGGTCCATCAGCACGTTCAGCGCTTCCCGGGCCACGTTGCGGGCGCCGTAGAGCAGGAAGGCCGCGATGCCCAGCCCGAACAGCGGATCGAAGGCGCCGATCCCGGTCCAGCCGGTCAGCAGAATCGCCAGGATGACCGCCGCGTTCATCAGCAGGTCACCGGCGTAATGCAGCCGGTCGGCCCCCACGGCGACCGACCCGGTGGCCTTCACCACATGGCGCTGGAAGGTGATCAGGCCCGCGGTCAGCAGGATCGACAGCAGCATCACGGCGATGCCGACCGCCCCTTCCCCCACCGGCTGGGGCGTGATGAGGCGGCGCACCGCCTCGATCGTCAGGAACAGGGCGGAGCCGCCGATGAAGGCGGCCTGGGCCAGCGCGGCCAGCGCCTCCGCCTTGCCGTGGCCGAAGCGGTGCGCCTCGTCGGGCGGGCGCAGCGCCGTGCGCACCCCCAGCAACGTCACCACCGACGCCAGCATGTCGGTGCTGGAGTCGATCAGCGACGACAGGATGCTGACCGAGTCGGTGGTCAGGTAGGCCGCCAGCTTCGCCAGGATCAGCGTCAGGGACACCGACACGCTGGCGTAGGTGGCGTAGCGCCGCAGCCGGTGCGCGTGCGATTCGCTCATGAGCGTCTTCTTGTTTATGCAGTCCCGCCTTTTTACGGGTACAGCCGCTCCGTCGTCCAGCTTGCGGGCTCATCCGCCGTGGGATCGCCCTCGCGCAGATACAGAGTCCGCTCGTGCAGGCGGAAGGGGCGGTCCTGCCAGAACTCGATTCGCCGCGGCAGGATGCGGAAGCCGGTCCAGTGCGGCGGACGGGGAACGGCGCCCAGGCCGAATTTGGCGGCGAACTGGGCCACGCGCTTTTCCAGTTCCCACCGCCCCTCCAGCGGGCGCGACTGCTGCGACGCCCAGGCGCCGATGCGGCTTTCCCGCGCACGGCTTTCGAAATAGGCGTCGGCCTCGGCGCCGGACACCTGCTCCACCGCGCCTTCCACGCGGATCTGGCGCTTCAGCGTCTTCCAGTGGAAGCACAGCGCGGCGTTGGCGTTGGCCAGAAGCTGCTCGCCCTTGCGGCTCTCCGTGTTGGTGTAGAAGACGAATCCGCGCGGATCGATGCCCTTCAGCAGCACCATGCGCACCGACGGCGCGCCCTGCGCATCCGCGGTGGCCAGCGCCATGGCGTTGGGATCGTTGATTTCGCTGCGGGTGGCCTCGTCCATCCAGTCCTGGAACAGGGCGTACGGGTCCCGGTCGTTGGATTCGCTCATCTTCCCCTCTTGGCACGGCATGGCGCTTCTCTGGGCCTGTCCTGGGCAGCGCTGGTCACAGCCTCCCCCCAATTCACGAATATGCCCAATTCACAGATATGATAGCCTCGCATATATGAGTGTCCACCGGTGCGCCAGAAGCAAGGCACGCCGGCTCCCAACCTTTCGAGGCAGCATCGATGTTCGTGAAGAAGCTCGTCCCGGCGGCGATGGCGGTCGCCCTGCTCGCGGGTTGCGTCAGCACCCCCCAGGAAGCCAGCAAGAAAGCGGAAACCGTCGGCGGCACGATCTCGTCGAAGTATGGCAACGCGTCGGGCAAGGTCGCGTCCTCGGGCACCGGTCCGCTGCTGGGCGCCTTCATCGGCGGCGCCGCCATCGACCCGTCCGACGCCGCCGCGGCGGAAACGGCGGCAAAGCGCGCCTACGCCGCCCCGGTCGGCGATCAGGTGGGCTGGACCAACCCCACGACCGGCCATTACGGCTCGCTGGTCACGACGCGCGACGGCTACAACAACGCCGGTCAGTACTGCCGGGAGTTCCAGCAGTCGGTGACCACGAAGAGCCGGACCGAATTGGCCTACGGAACCGCTTGCAAACAGGGCGACGGTACGTGGAAGATCGTCGCCAATTCGTAACGCCGTGTCCCCGGGTTCCGGGGCGGGCAACCTCTGGCCAAAAAAAGCATGCGTGACCCTTATCAAATCCTCGGGCTCAGCCGGTCCGCGAGCGCCGACGACATCAAGAAGGCGTACCGCAAGCTCGCCAAGGAGTTCCACCCGGACCTGAAGCCCGGCAACGCCGCGAACGAGGAGCGCTTCAAGGAAATCTCGGCAGCCTACACGCTGCTGTCGGATGCCGAGAAGCGCGCCCGCTTCGACCGTGGCGAGATCGACGCCTCCGGTCAGGAGCGGCACCACGGCTTCGGCGGGCGTTCCCGCGCCAACGCCGGGCGTTCCCGCGCCTACAGCGGGGCCGGCGGCGGCGCCGGCGGCGACGATTCCTTCTTCGGCGGCGAGGACTGGTTCTCCGACCTGTTCGGCGGCGGCCGCCGCCGCGGCGGGCCGGGCGGTGG
>NZ_JAUJFI010000047.1 GCF_030849505.1 Azospirillum isscasi
CTGCGCGCCGACGCCACCCGCCCGCCGCCGCCGCTCCGCCCCTGCACGCTGGCCTTCCTCGACCCTCCCTACGGCCAGGACCTGGCGCCGCGGGCGCTGGCGGGGTTGGCGAAGGCCGGCTGGCTGGCCCCCGGCGCCGTTCTGGTGGTGGAGGTCGCCGGGCGCGACCCGCTGCCCCTGCCACCGGGATTCACGGAACTGGACGAGCGCCGCTATGGCGACACCCGTATCCAGTTCCTGCGCTATGAGCCGCCTCAGCCGTAGGTGAAGAAGGACGAGGCGACCTGGATCGGGGCGACCCCCGCCAGGATCAGCCGGTCGCCGCCGCCGAAGTCCAGCAGCGCGCCGCCCTTGCCGTCCGAGCCCAGGCGGTAGGTCATGTTGGACGCGATCTGGATGCGGTCGTTCTGCGCGCCGCTGAAATCGGCGATGCGGTCCTGACCGCCGCCGCGCCCGAAAACGAACAGGTCCGCCCCGGCGCCGCCCCACAGCGTGTCGCTGCCCGCATCGCCCCACAGCGTGTCGTTCCCCTCGTCCCCCATCAGCAGGTCGGCGCCCGAACCGCCGTGCAGGGCGTCGTTCCCCGCCTGCCCGCGCAGCGTGTCGTCGCCGGCATCGCCCCACAGCAGGTCCGCCCCGCCGCCGCCGAAGAGCTGGTCGTTGCCGCTCAGCCCGCTCAGCGTGTCGTTGCCGGCCCCGCCGTAGAGGCTGTCGGCCCAGCTGTTGCCGCTCAGCGTCAGGTTCTTCGGGATCTCCACGATCTCGAAGGTCTTGCCGGTGAACTGCTCGGCGTAATAGTCGATGGAATTCATGTAGTTGGGCCGCAGGGTCGCGGTCAGGTCCGACATGATGGTGCCGGTGGCGGCGAAGTTGCCGTAGGTGGCGCCGCCCGCATATTCGTCGAAGGCGCCGATCATGTGCCCGAATTCGTGGGCGGCCAGTTCGTCCTGGTAGGCGGGCCCCCAGTCGGTCTGGGTGCACCAGTTCAGCATGTCGCAGCGCCCGTAGCTGTTGCTGACGTTCACATCGTAATGCTGGGTCCCGGTCCCCACGAACTGCACGTCGAAGCGGATGGCGTAGCTGCCGGTGCCGTCCGACAGGCTGTACTTGTCGCTCCAGATCCCCTCGATCCCCTGCTCCCAGACCTGCTTCAGGGCGCCCGCGTCGTCGCCGGTCAGGTGGATGCGGGTCTGCACGGTGAAGGCCGAGCCGTCGAAGGACAGGTCGTACTTCACGTCCCAGCCGAAGCCGCCGTCCGCCCGCGTTTCCGCATAGTTGATGGTCGCAGGGGCGAAGCTGGTGGGAACCGGAGCCGCGGGAGCCGCCGCCAGGGCGCCGGCGTTGTTCCCGTAGGAGTAGCTGACGGCCTGCGTCACGGTGTTCTGCGGCGCGTTCTGGCGCATGGCACGCTTCATGGCACGATTCCCCTGGTTCAGTGCGGCTTGGGGGACATCATGCGGGCTGGTTTGAGGGCTTTCTTGTGACCTTAACTATCCCTTAACCTTTTTCCTAAGGGCGTAGGACACCCCCTTACGGTCGGCGCGGCAAGGCGGGGGGACCTTGGCCGGTCGGCCCTGTTAGGGCCTAGGACAAGCGGCGGCGGGCGCCGCATCCGGCGTGGGGCGGGCCATGATCAAGGATCTCTGGTACAAGAACGCGGTCATCTACAACCTGTCGGTCGGCACCTTCATGGACGCCGACGGGGACGGCATCGGCGACTTCCAGGGCTTGCAGCGCCGGCTGGACTATCTTCAGGGGCTGGGCGTGACCTGCCTCTGGCTGGGGCCGTTCCAGCCGTCGCCGATGCGGGACCACGGCTACGACGTGGCGGATTTCTACAACGTCGATCCGCGCTACGGCACGCTGGGCGACTTTGTGGAATTCAGCCATGCCTGCAAGCAGCGTGGCATCCGCGTCATCATCGACCTCGTGGTCAACCACACCTCCGACCAGCACCCCTGGTTCCAGGCGGCGCGGAAGGACCCGAAGTCCCCCTACCGGGACTGGTACGTCTGGTCGGACAGGAAGCCCCCCGGCGCCGACCAGGGCATGGTCTTTCCCGGCGTGCAGAAGACGACCTGGAGCTGGGACAAGGAGGCCCGCGCCTACTACTTCCACCGCTTCTACGATTTCCAGCCGGATCTGAACACGGCGAACCCCGAGGTGCAGGCCGAGCTGCTGAAGGTCATGGGCTTCTGGATCGAGCTGGGCGTGTCGGGTTTCCGCATGGACGCCGTGCCCTTCGTCATCGCCTCCAAGGGGGCGGACGTGAAGAAGCCCAAACAGCGGTTCGACATGCTCCGCACGTTCCGGGAATTCGTGCAATGGCGGTGCGGCGACGCCGTGCTGCTGGCGGAAGCCAACGTGCTGCCCGACATCGACCAGGAATATTTCGGCGAGGACGGCGACCGCATGCACATGGTCTTCAACTTCCAGGTCAACCAGAGCCTGTTCTACGCTCTGGCCAGCGCGGACACGCGGCCCCTGGTCAAGGCTCTGGAGGTGACCAGGGTGCCGCGCCCGGAAAGCAATCAATGGGGCCTGTTCCTGCGCAACCATGACGAGCTGGACCTTGGCCGGCTGACCGAGGCGCAGCGCAAGCGCGTGTTCGACGCCTTCGGTCCGGACAAGGACATGCAGCTTTATGGCCGCGGCATCCGCCGCCGCCTGGCCCCGATGCTGAACGGCGACCGGCGGTGGATGGAGCTGGCCTACAGCCTGCTGTTCACTCTGCCCGGCACGCCGGTGCTGCGCTATGGCGACGAGATCGGCATGGGCGACGACCTGTCCCTGCCGGAGCGCGACGGCGCGCGCACCCCGATGCAGTGGTCGGACGAGCCGCAGGGCGGCTTCACCAAGTCGGACAAGCCTGTGCTGCCCGTCATCAGCGGTGGCGCCTACGGCTATGAGCGGATCAACGCCGCTCACCAGCGCCGCGAGCCGGCGGCCCTCCTGAACTGGACCGAACGCATCATCCGCATGCGCAAGGAATGCCCGGAAATCGGCTGGGGCGACTATCAGGTGCTGCCCACCGGCTCCGACGCGGTGCTGGCGATCCGGTACGACTGGCGGAACAACTCGGTCGTGATGCTCCACAATTTCGACGACCGGCCGCACGAGGTCGCGCTGTCCGTCGATGGCGAGGGCAAGTCGCCGCGGCTCGTCAACCTGCTGGCCGAAGACCACACCGACCCCGAGGAGGACGGCAAGCACCGTCTGGTGCTGGAGGGCTACGGCTATCGCTGGTATCGGGTGGGCGGGCTGGATTATCTGCTGCGCCGGACGGAGGGGTAGAGCGGCCTTGACTTTGCCCGGTCCGGCGGCGGACTCTGGGGCCGCCGTCCCCGTCCGGGGGCGGCGTGTCAGACGCTTGTTCTCAGGGCAGGGTGGAAATCCCGACCGGCGGTAGCCCCTCGCAAGAGGGGGAGCCCGCGAGCGCTCCCGGCCCCATGGGCAGGAAGGTCAGCAGATCCGGTGCAAAGCCGGAGCCGACGGTTACAGTCCGGATGGAAGAGGACGAGCCGGTCATCGACCGTGCCCCGCGCGCGACGCAGGGCGCGTGCGGTGGCCTGCGCCGGCGGACCGTGGGAGGAATCCCGCTCCGCCCAGTGTCTCTTTGCGCCCTGATTCAGGCTCGCCCCAACCGGAGTGAGAACCATGAATCAGACTTTTGCCAGCGCCCAGCCCTCCACCGGCCTTCTCGACCGCTTCGGCACCGCCGAAGAGCGGGTCGCCCGCGCGGTGGACGCCATCCGCAAGGGCGGCGGGGTCGTCGTCGTGGACGACGAGGACCGGGAAAACGAAGGCGACGTGATCTACGCCGCCGAAACCATCACCGACGAGCAGATGGCCCTGCTGATCCGCGAGGGGTCGGGCATCGTCTGCCTGATCCTGACCGACGCGGACGCGCGCCGCCTGGATCTGCCGCCCATGGTCGGGGCCAACACCGCGCGCTTCGGCACGGCCTTCACCGTCTCCATCGAGGCGCGGGAGGGCGTGACCACCGGCGTGTCGGCGGCGGACCGGGT
This sequence comes from Azospirillum isscasi, assembly GCF_030849505.1. Lineage (GTDB taxonomy): Bacteria > Pseudomonadota > Alphaproteobacteria > Azospirillales > Azospirillaceae > Azospirillum > Azospirillum isscasi. The sequence continues at coordinate 4,029 of NZ_JAUJFI010000047.1, forward strand.
GACCACCATCCGGACCGCCATCGCCGACGGCTGCCGCCCGGAGGACCTCGCCCGGCCCGGCCACGTCTTCCCCATCCGCGCGCACGCCGGGGGCCTGTCGGCCCGCCGCGGCCACACGGAGGCGACCGTCGAACTGACCACCCTGGCCGGACGCCGCCCCGCGGGGGTGTTGTGCGAGGTCATGAACCCGGACGGCACCATGGCCCGTCTGCCGGAACTGGTGGCCTTCGCCGAGCGTCACGGGATGCCGGTGGTGAGCATCGAGGATCTGGTGACGGCGAAGGGGCTGCGCTCCGCCGCATGACCGGCTGGGACCGGCTCCGTCCGTCTGCGGGCGGAGCCGCGTCTCCGGCGCCGGGTGGGCCGGTCTGCTCGAACGGAGCCGGTCCGCGCCGCGGGACGATTCCCGGCTCCGGGAAAAGGCCGTGCCTCCCGATGGGAGCGCGTGACGCCTCCGCCGGAATCCGTGCGTCACTTGATGGCGATGAGAAGCACCCCGCCGGTGATGAGCGCGACGCCCAGCCAGTTCACCGCGGACATCCGTTCTCCCAAGAAGGCGGCGCCGAACAGGGCGACGAGGACCACGCTCAGCTTGTCGACCGGGGCGACCTGCGAAGCCGGACCCAGCTTCAGCGCCCGGAAGTAGCAAAGCCAGGAGGCTCCGGTCGCCAGACCGGAAAGCACGAGGAACAGCCAGGATCTGGCGGAGATCGCCGACGGCGACAGGGACTCTCCGGATGCCAGGAAAAGGCCGATCAGCAGCAGGAAGACCACGGCCGTACGGATCAGGGTCGCCACGTCGGAAGCGATGCCCTCGACCCCGACCTTGGCCAGGATCGCGGTCAAGGCGGCGAAGGCGGCTGACAGCAACGCCCACACCACCCACGCCGAAAGCCCGCTTTCCGTCATTCCCTGGAGTCCTTTGAAGGTCGGGCACCCGGCGTGCGGACGCGGGATGGCAGCGCTGGCGACATCAAAATTTCTTTGCATCGTCCATTGCAGTCAAGCGGCTGAACGAGGCGTGGCGCGGAAAGCGCCGGAGGCCGTATCGCCTCGTGCGCCGGCTCTCAGCGGATGCCCGGTTTGGAGCACATTTCCACGACGATGCGCAGAAACAGGCCGATGTCGAGCGGCTTGGCGAGGTAGTGCAGGAAGCCCGCCTCCAACCCCCGGCGGATGACGCTGGGGTTGACATTGGCCGACAGGGCGATGACCGGGATGTGGCTGGTTCTGGGGTTGGTCTTGAGTTGGCCGAGGGCCTCGATGCCATTCATGCCGGGCAGGTTGACGTCGAGCACGATGACGTCGGGCTGGGTCGCCACCGCCATCTCGATGCCGACCTCCGCGGTGGGCGCCGAGGCCAGGATGAAGTCCGGCACCTCGGACAGCAAATCCCGCATGAGCTGGAGGTTGACCGGATTGTCCTCCACATAGAGCAGCCTGCGGGGGGCGCCGGCCGCGGCTGCGCGCATCGCATCGCGCGCATCGTCCTCGACCGCCTCCGGCGGGGCGGCCAGGGAATCCTCGCTGGCGGGCACTTCCACCCAGAAGGTGGTGCCGCGCCCCACCTCGGTTTCGAAACCGATGCGACCGTCCATGGCTTCCACCATGCGCTTGGTGATGGTCAGGCCAACGCCGGTGCCCTCGATTTCGGTGGTTTCGGCGCCCAGGCGGTTGAACGGCTGGAAGATCAGGGAGTGCTTCTCGGGCGGGATGCCAGGGCCGTCATCGGTGACCACGAATCGCACCGAGTGCCCGCTGCCCGCTTCCGCGGCCAGATGAACGGTGCCGCCGGGGCGATTGTACTTCACCGCGTTGGAGGTCAGATTGAGCAGCACCTGCTTCAAGCGCATGTAGTCCGCGCGCACCCGCCCGGCCACGTCGTCGGCCACCGTCCAATCCTGGACGGTCGTGTTGCCGTGCGTGGTGAAGGCGCGGGTCAGTTCCAGCACCTCGGCCATCAGCGCCTTGGTTTCAATGGGTTCGACCGACATCGTCAGCACGCCGCTCTCGATGCGGGCGAGGTCGAGCACCTCGTTGATCAGGCTGAGCAGATGGTTGCCGCCCTTCATGATCTGCTGAACGCGGAAGCGCTGCTTGTCGTCGAGCGGCGCCGAGATGGCGCTGTCCAGGATCTGGGCGAACCCCAGGATGGCGTTCAGGGGCGTGCGCAGTTCGTGGCTCATGGACGACAGGAAGTCGGACTTGGCCCGATTGGCGCTTTCGGCGGCCTCCTTGGCGACGCGCAGTTCGTCTTGCTGGCGTTCCAGCTTGGCCAAGGCTTCGCGCAGCGACCGGGTGCGCTCGAACACCCGCTCCTCCAACTCGTCGTGGGCGCGCTGCAACTCTTCCTCGGCGCGCTTGCGCTCGGCCACCTCGGCCGCCAGGGTGGCGTTGGCGCGGCCCAGCTCCTCGCCCCGCACGCGCAACTCCTCGTTGGCGATGCCCATGCTGGCGATCATGTTGGTGACGAGGGTGAAGAAGCCCATCATCAGCCGGACCCGGTCTTCGGAAAGAACGGGAACCCGTTTCAGGGCCGCCAGATAGACTTCGCTGGGGAAGCCGAACTGGCGCGCCTGGGCCAGGAAAGCGTCGGCGTCGGGCTTCTCGAAGAAGAACTGCCCGGTGAAGAAGTTGCCGACATGCTGCCCCCCGACGACGATCGGCATGGCGGCATCGACCAAGCCGTTGCGGCATTTGTAGACTTTGTAGGGCAGGCCCTGATCGAGGCTGGCCGCCAGCTCGGTGTCGCTTTCGTGGCACCGGGACGCGGTGCCCGGATGGACGCGGTGGAATCGTGTGCAGATGTCCTGCCAGCCGGTGGCGACGAGGATGTTTCCCTCGAGATCGAGGACAGCGGTCACGGCGCCGGTCAGGGTGGTAAATTCCTCGCAAAGCCTTTGCAGATGGGCGACCGGTAGAAGTTCCGACAATTTCACGGCATCCGCTCCGGCTTAGAGGGCGGGCAAAAGGTTCCCGTAATCACATCGCCGCAAGATAGCACCATTGGCCGATCCTTCCCAGATAATCAGGGCGATCGAGCGAAGCCCGTTCTATTCCATGTCATACTGCACTTGCTCAAGGGGATGGCCGGCGTAGCAACAGCCGCCGCCTCAGCACTTCACCCCGTCAGCCCAATTTTCGAAACGGGCTTCAAGATAATATCGATTGCCCTCACGCCGATGATGTTGAAACCCGGAACGGCGTGCTGTTCTGGACGGTGCAGGTCGTGTCCCGAGGCGTGGTGGAAGAGCCGGAGTGCTTATCCGGTCTCCGGCGGGTCTGGCCGGGACGTTCACGCAGCCGCAACGGGCAAGGCGAGGGCGAGATCATCGCCCAGCGGGGCGGACAGCTTCGGCGGCTTTGGGCGGGCCTGATCGGCCACTTGGCGTCACTGCGTCTTGCCATTGCGGCTTGCCACGGCGCCTTGGCGGCGTCGGCGTCATCCTTTGGGCGAACGCGGTGGCGATGAAGGCCGACAAAATCTATCGGCGCCCGAACAGCCGTTCGATGTCGGACAGCTTCAGTTCCACGTAGGTGGGGCGCCCGTGGTTGCACTGGCCGCTGTGGGGGGTGGCCTCCATCTGGCGGAGCAGGGCGTTCATCTCTTCCACGCTCAACGACCGTCCGGCGCGGACGGAGCCATGGCAGGCCATGGTGCCGCACACCTCCTCCAGCCGCTCCTTCAGCGACAGCGCGTCGCCCAACTCCGCCAGTTCCTCGGCAAGGTCGCGGACGAGGCTCTTCACGTCGCTCTGGCCCAGCAGGGCCGGGACCTCGCGCACCAGGACGCAGCCGGGACCGAAGCCCTCCACCGCCAGACCCAGCTCCGCCAGCTCGGCGGCGCGGCCCAGCAGGCGGTTGGCGGACGGCTCGTCCAACTCCACCAGTTCCGGGATCAGCAGGGCCTGCCGCTTCACCCCGCCGTCCAGAAGCGCGGCCTTCATCCGCTCGTAGACCAGCCGCTCGTGGGCGGCGTGCTGGTCCACGATGACGATGCCCTCGGCGGTCTGGGCGACGATGTAGGTGTTGTGGACCTGCGCGCGGGCGGCGCCCAGGGGGTGGCTGTCCAGCGGCGGCGCGGTGGCCGCCTGTTGCGCCGTGTAGTCCGGCGGGCGGGCGGCGGGGGCAACCTGCCAGCCGGCGAGGCGGCCTTGGAGAGGCGGCAACGGCGCCTGGTGGGGCGCCTGATGGGGCGCCTGGAAGGCCGTCGCCCGGTCGGCCAGACCGCGCGGCACGGACGAGCCGTAGCTGCCCCCCCAGGACTGGGCCGGATTGCGGTAGGGCAGGGGGGATTGCGGCGGCGGAGCGTCGGTTTCGGGGCCGGCGTCCGGGCGCAGCGCGCCGAGCGTCGCCAGACCCACGGTGGTGGAGGCGCGGTGCCCGGCTTCGGCCAGCGCGTGCTTCAACGCGCCGACGATCAGCCCGCGCACCAGCCCCTGGTCGCGGAACCGCACCTCGGCCTTGGCGGGATGGACGTTCACGTCCACCTCCTGCGGGTCGAGGTCGAGGAACAGCGCCAGCATCGGGTGGCGGTCGCGCGGCAGGAAATCGGCGTAGGCCGCCCGGACCGCGCCGACCATCAGCTTGTCCCGCACCGGGCGCCCGTTGACGAACAGATGCTGGTGGCGGGCCGTGGGGCGGTGCAGGGTGGGCAGGCCGATCCAGCCGGCCAGGGTGACCCCCTCCCGCGCCGCCTGCACCGGCACGGCGTTGTCCTGGAAATCACGGCCCATCAGGGCGCCCAGCCGGGTCAGCCGCGCGTCCAGAAGGTCGCCCTGCGCCGCCGACAGGCGCAGCGCCGAACGCCCGTCGCCGTCCAGCGTGAAGGCGACGCCGGGATGGGCCATGGCCAGCCGTTCGATGCAGTCGCCGATATGGTCGAACTCCGTCCGGGCGGCCTTCAGGAATTTCAGCCGGGCCGGCACCGCGGCGAACAGGTCGCGCACCTCCACGCGGGTGCCCTGGGCCAGCGCCGCCGGCTGCGGCGTGCCCTTCAGCCCGGCGTCCACGGTCAGCGCCCAGGCGCTGTCGGCGCCGCGCGGGCGGCTGGTCAGGGTCAGGCGGCTGACCGCCCCGATGGAGGGCAGCGCCTCCCCCCGGAAGCCCAGGGAGCGGATGTCCAGCAGGTCGTCGGACGGCAGCTTGGAGGTGGCGTGCCGCTCCACCGCCAGGGCCAGTTCCTCCGGTCCCATCCCGCAACCGTCGTCGGTGATGGTGATGAGCGATTTCCCGCCGTCGCGTACCACCACGTCGATGCGGGTGGCCCCGGCGTCGATGGCGTTCTCCACCAGTTCCTTGACGGCGGCGGCGGGCCGCTCGATCACCTCGCCGGCGGCGATGCGGTTGACGAGCGTATCGGGCAACATGCGGATCGGCATGCGCGAAATATAGTAGGCCGGCGGAGGGAATGCCACCATCCGCGGAGGCCCCGGCGGGCTGCCCATCCGGGCATCCCCGATTGTCCAGACGGCGGACAGGGCTTGGCTGTTCGGTGTGCGCTCTTCCCGGATTGCCTGAGGTGCCGGTAAGACTGATAAGACGAAAAAAGGGCAATGGCCGTGAAATCAATGGATCGGAACTGCAATTTTTTTATGAATGAAGTCTGAAAAGCAAAATTGCGATCAATACGAATGCATGAATATTTGATATTGCTTTGTGGTTGTCGTTGGCGCGGGCGAGAGTGTGCTCCCATTCATTCCTTGGAAGGAGCGCTTCATGTCCGACACACCCACCAGCTACGCTTCGGCGATCGATATCCCGGTGGTCCGCCAGCCCTTCAACGCGGAAAACTGCCCCAATTATCTGGGCATCACCATCGGCACGCCGAGCGGCCTCCTGCACGAGGTCCAGGTGGACACCGGTTCGACCGGCATCGTCATTCCCGCGTCGCTGCTGATGGTCGACGGCGACACGACGAAGGGTCTGGTGTCGGGCGTGGTGGCGCTCGGCCCGGCGCAGATCGCCTACCAGCCTTCGGGCAACACGCTGGTCGGCTGCCTGTACCTCGTGCCCAGCCTGTCGCTCGGCGCGTCGCTGAACGAGTCCAAGCAGGTCGTTTCCGTCTGCGAGGCCGGACCGCTGATTGTCTTCGGCGCCAAATATGCCGGCAACACCAGCACGCCCGGCGTCCAGAACCCGGTCGATCCCGGCATGGGCATGATGGGCATCGGCTTCGGCCGCCCGGCGCTGAGCTACACCGCGAACGCGGGCCAGTCCGATCAGATCGTCTATTCGCTGAGCAACCCGTTCCTGGCGGCGTCGGTGGGTGGGCAGCCGCTCTACCCGTCCTACCTGCTGTCGTCCGCGGGGAGTGGCCTGAACGGCTACATCACGCTGGGCGTCACGACCGCGGAATTCACGGCCAGCCCCTTCGATGGCCAGACCGTGCCGCTGACCTCGGCCAAACCGCCGGTGACGCCGAACGCCAGCGCGTCGACCTGCGACTGCGCCCCGGCATCGGGCACGTCCTGGCCGGCGGCGCCCACCCAGCCCTATTGGCTGACCGGGCCGGCGGCCGTCACCATCAGCACGGCGCATGACGGGCTGCCCCTGAACGGCACCATGCTGCTCGACACCGGAGTCACCGGGGCGATGATGAGCGTTCCGCAGGCGAGGAACTGGGCGGCCAATCTCGGCGGGGCCGAGATCACCATCACGGTGCCGAACGCTTCCAACGCCTCCGCGGCGCCGGTCATGACCTACAGCTTCGCCGTTTCCACCGCGGCCCCGGTCAACGGCGTCTTCGCCATCGACCCGTCGCTGTCCACCGCGGCGGCCCCGGTGTCGCTGGAGCCGGTCGTGCCGTCGTCCAACATCGCCTTCGTCAACACGGGCATCAACGTGCTGCTGGCCTACAATTATTTCTTCGACGGGCAGTCGGGCCAGCTCGGCTTCGCCACCGCCGCGCCGGTCACGCTGCCGTAACCCGCAGCGGTTTCAGGCGGGGGGCGGTCACGCCGGGCCGGTCTTGTCGGCAGGGTGGCCGTCCTCCTCCGTCTCCGGTTCGCTGGGGATGGCGGGGCAACTGGCGCGGGACGGGCCGGTGACGACGTCGAAATCGAAATCGGACATGAGGTGACCTCCGGTTCGTAAGGGAGGCCGCCGCGATCGTCGGGGATTTTGCGTGCACCGTGTGCTGAAAACACAAAAGCCGCCTCGGGTCGGGCGGCTTCGGGTGCATCGTGGGTGTGCGATACCTAGGCCGCCGGTGTGTACCAGCGGTACCAAAATCGCCCCAGGAGGGCGGAGGAGGTGAGGCGCACGGGGTTCATGGCGCGCACCCTACGCCGTATCTCCGCGCCGCACAAGGCTTTCCTGGCAGGATGGGGCCGTTGTGCCGCGCGTCTTCACCACGGAGCCACAGAGCCACAGAGGCGGGCGCCTTGCCGGACGGGTCTCTGTGCCTCCGTGCCTCTGTGGCCAATCCCTGGCCGAACCGCCGTCGTTCGTCAGGCGACCGCCTCGCTGATGTCGTCGTACAACTCCTCGGCGGCCTGGGCGGCGCCCCAGGCAATTTCCACGATCTTGTCGGCCTGCGCGGACAGGTCGGTGAAGGACAGCCCGAGATCGAGCAGGACGAGCGACTTGTCGAAGACCTTCAGCCAGCCCGGCTTCCCCTTTTCCAGCAGCTCCAGCGCCTCGTCCATCCGGTTGGCCCACGCACGGCCTTCGTTGATCATCTCCTGCTTGGCGACGATCTTGACGATCAGGTCGTTGATCTGGGTTTCCAGCTTGGGCAGCGCCGCGGCCAGCGTCTTGTTGTTCTTCGCGACGGTCCTCATGTCCTTCATGGCCTTGTCGAGCTTGGACATCACCTTGCCAAGCTCCCGCGAAATCTCGTGGGATTTCACGTCCACGCCGTCCAGCTTGCTCAGATACTGCTTGATGTCACCGCGGCATTTCCCGATCGTGCCAAGCTCCGTGCCGAAGATCGTGTTGATGACCTCCTTCGCGGAATCGGAGCTGTTCCGGGCGGCTGATTTCTTCGCGTTGTAAGCCCTGACGAGCTTCGTGACCTGCCCGTTGATCGCCGTGCGGAACTTCTCGGCGGACAGCCAGAGCTTGACCAGATCCTTGAACAGCCCGAGGCAGCTCTTGACCATGCCGTAGATGCCGATGACCGCGGACACCCCGCCGGTCGCCACGGCTCCGCCGATCCCGGCGGCGGAGATCGCCACGCCGCCGATCTGCAAGCCGACATGGACGGCGGCCCGCCACTTGTATTTGCTGTAGTCCTTGTTGGTCTTGATGATCTGCGCCCACGCCTTCTTGACGTTGGCGTCCACCTCCTTGGTCAGGCCGGAGGCTTTCATCTTGAGGCCGGCGTAGCAGACGTCCGCCGCGGCCTTCTGCATGGTGGGGTCGCCGACCAGACGGCCGATCACCTTGTCCGTCTTGGTGACTTCGGCGACCGCCTCGGCGATGAAATCCTTGTAGGCGGAGGACGCGGCGTCCTGGAGCTTCTGCCAGGACAGCGGATCGTCCTGAAGCTTCTCGATGAAGTCCTTCTCGAACTCGATGCCGATGTTCAGCTTGCCGCCACCGAAGGTGATGTTCTTCGGCTTGGCTTCCGCGAGGATGACCTTGGCGGCGTTGACCTCGATGAATTTCAGGATGGGCATCAGCGTCTCCACACGCACAAGGGCTTCCGAAGCGGTTCGGAGAAGCGTGGCGGGGGATGATTGGTGGCGCTACAAACGATTGCACCAATTTGGCGGAGCGGACGGCGTGGCGCCGGGGTGGCCCGTGCCTTGTGCATCCAACCCGGACCTCATCCCGGCGGAACGGGGACCGGGCCGCGGACGGGAGGGCCCTCCCACCGCAGGGAATCAGCCGCCGTTCCGCCGCATGATCTCGGCCCTGTGCGACGCCTGTTCCTTCACCATGCCAGCCACGTCGTCCTCGGCCATGCCGCGGGCGGCATCCGTGAGGCCGGACAGGGAGACGCCAGCCTCCTTCAGCTTGTTGCTTGCCGTTTCCTCTGCGCCGCTGCGTATGAGAAAAGGATCGCCCAACTTCATGTAATAGGGCGAGAAGAGCCGGGTCTGGCGCAAATGGGCGGTCGCCCGGCTGTTGCCACGGGGTTCGCGCCGGGTTCCAATCCGGACAGGGCGCGCAGGATCTTGCCGCCCGCAGCGCCGGCCGGACTGCCGTCGGCGCTGCGGGCCGCGGGGACGCCTTTCGCGGTGCCGGCGGCAGGGGTGCCAGCCAAAGGGGATATGGAATCCATCGACGCCGCCCTCCGGAAACCGAATTCCTGGGCGGCGATCATAAGGTTGTTTTTCTCCACGGACAAATAAACCGGGAGATGCCAATCCCGGTTCAGCGGTGCTTGCGGTACCAGCCGATCAACCCGTTGGTCGAGCTGTCGTGCCCCAGCGCGCCGGTCGGGCCGCTTTGGAGTTCGGGAAGGATCCTGCCGGCAAGCTGCTTGCCAAGCTCCACGCCCCACTGGTCGAAGCTGTTGATGTTCCACACGATGCCCTGAACGAACACCTTGTGCTCGTACAGCGCGATCAGGGCGCCCAGCGTGTGGGGGTCCAGCTTCTTGAACAGGATGCTGTTGGACGGCTTGTTGCCCTCGAACACGCGGTGGGGGACCAGCGGCTCGACGGCATCCGCCGGCTTGCCGGCCTTGGCCATCTCGGCGCGCACCTCGTCGGCGGTCTTGCCGCGCATCAGGGCTTCCGGCTGGGCGAAGAAGTTCGACAGCAGGATGCGGTGGTGGTCGCCGATGGGGTTGTGGGTCTCCGCCGGAGCCAGGAAGTCGGCGGGGACCAACTCCGTCCCCTGGTGGATGAGTTGGTAGAAGGCGTGCTGGCCGTTGGTGCCGGGCTCGCCGAAGACCACCGGGCCGGTGGCGTAATCCACCCGCTGGCCCTGCCGGTCCACCGACTTGCCGTTGCTCTCCATGTCCAATTGCTGGAGGTAAGCGGGGAAGCGGTGCAGATACTGGTCGTAGGGCAGCACGGCGTGGGATCGGGCGCCCCAGAAATTCACGTACCAGACGCCCAGCATCGCCATCAGCACCGGCATGTTGCGGTCCAGCGGGGCGGTGCGGAAATGCTCGTCCATCGCATGGGCGCCGGCCAGCAGCTCGGTGAAGCGGTCCATGCCGATGCCGAGCGCGATGGGCAGCCCGATGGCCGACCACAGGGAATAACGCCCGCCAACCCAGTCCCAGAAGCCGAACATGTTGGCCGGGTCGATGCCGAACTTGCGCACCTCCGCCTCGTTGGTGGAGACGGCGACGAAATGCCGGGCGACATGGGCGGGGTCGCCGGCGCTCTCCAGGAACCAGCGCCGGGCGGTGTGGGCGTTGGTCAGCGTCTCCTGGGTCGTGAAGGTCTTGGACGCGATGACGAACAGGGTCGTCTCCGGGTCCAGCCATTCCAGCGTCTCGCTGATGTGGGTGCCGTCCACGTTGGAGACGAAATGCACGCCGATCTGCGGGTGCAGGTAGGGGGTCAGGGCTTCCGTCACCATCACCGGGCCGAGGTCGGACCCGCCGATGCCGATGTTCACCACGTCGGTGATCGGGTGGCCGGTGTAGCCGGTCCAGGCGCCGTCGCGGACCTGCCGCACGAAGCGCTCCATGCGGTGCAGGACGGCGTTCACCTCCGGCATCACGTCCTGGCCGTCCACGATGACGGGGCGGTTGGAGCGGTTGCGCAGCGCGGTGTGAAGGACGGCGCGGTCCTCGGTGATGTTGATCCGCTCCCCGGCGAACATGCGGTCGCGCCAGCCCTCAACCCCCTGTTGGCGGGCGAGGTCGAGCAGCAGGCTTCGCGTGTCCTCGGTGATGCGATTCTTCGAATAATCGAACAGCAGGCCGCAGGCTTCGAGAGAGAAGCGGTTGAAGCGGTCGGCGTCGGCCGCGAACAGGTCGCGCATATGGAGGGCCGAAACGTCCTGGCGGTGACGGGCCAGGGCTTCCCAGGCGGGCGAACGGGTGAGCGCTGACATTGGGATTTTGCCTCCTTCTCGCGTGCGCGGAGCCTAGCACCGATCGGTGTGCGGCGGGTACGCGCCAAAGCGGCGCATCGCACGCACACTTAGAAATAGGCGCCGCGGCATAAGCGCAGCGGACTATGCGCGGTGCCCGATGAAACAGGCAACCGGCGCCCCTGTGTTCTTTCTGAGTGTTCTTTCTGGGCGTTCTTTCGGGGTGTTCGATTGGAATGGATCGCCGGGGGACGGCGCCCGCGTTGCCGGGGGCTGTGGAAAGGTCGGTTCGGGCGCCTCCCGAAGCGACGTTGCAATGTTGCGTATCGCCGCACTCTCGCTTCGATGATCATGGTTTAAAGTGGCAATAATGCGAATGACGAAAATTCCGTTACCCGATTCACCACCCGTCTGATTTGTATAGTGTTTCTATCATGGGCGAATGACTTGAAAGTGTCTCTCAATTGTAGGTGTTGCGGTCAATTTTGAAATATCCTTTGAGCATTATAGTTTTGTGATATACATAAAATTGAACTATCGCGCTTCAAGCGGTGATGAAAATGCGCTGGATCGCTGTTGTTCTTGCTCTGATGGTGTTGTGCCAAACCGGCCCTGCATCTGCGGAGTCTGCCGAGATGCAACCTATAGCCTGGCGGATTTCGGTCGAGAACAATCCAGGGCATATCCAGGTTCAGGTGATCGAGCGTTTTGCCCGCCGTTTCGAGGATCTGTCGGGCGGGCGGGTGTCGGTGCGGCTGTTCGACAGCGCCCGCCTTTACCGCGACGTCGATCTCCCCCGCGTTCTGTCGAACGACCGCATCGAAATGGGCGTGCCCGGCGTCTGGCAACTCGACCGTTACGTGCCCGACTTCGGCCTCTTCCTGCTGCCGCTGTTCTATGGGCGGACCCCCGACCGCAACCACGCCGTGGTCGACGGGCCGGTCGGACAGGCCCTGGGCAACGCCTTGGCGAGCCGCCTGAACGTGGTCGTGCCCGGGCGCTGGATCGACCTCGGCCCGGCGCACATCTTCACCTTCGATCATCCGATTCGGAACAGCGGCGACTTCGCCGGGCTGCGGCTGCGCGTGGCCGGCGGGTTTGCCAACGAAATGCGGCTTCAGCGTCTCGGCGCCACCGCCGTCCGGGTCGCCTGGCCCGATCTGTCCGAAGCCGTCGACCGCGGCAATCTGGACGGGCTGCTGACCAGCTATGTGACCGTCGAAAGCGCGCCCTTCGCCTCCCGCCTGCGGTACGTCTACGAGGACTCGGCCTACTTCCCGCAGTATGTGCCGCTGGTCAGCCGTGCGGCGTGGCGGCGGCTGGGGCCGGAATTGAGGGACCTGTTCCTGCGGGCCTGGGAAGGCGGGGTGGACGATGCGCGGGCCGCCGCCGCCGCCGCCCAGGCCGAGGCCCGCCGCCGGCTGGTCGCGCGGGGACTGACGGTGGTCCATCCCACGCCCGCCGAGATCGACGCCAACCGGGCGATGCTCGACTCCGTGCAGGACGACATCATCGCGGCCACCCGCATCACCCCCAGCATGGTCGGCGGGTTGCAGTACCTCTTCGAGGACGGCGAGGTCGATCCGTGAAAGTGCCGTTCCGAATCAACGGCGTCCGCCGTCTTCTCCTGATCGCGCTGTTGCTGGAGCTGGCGATGGCGACGACCATGGCCCGCCTGCTTTGGGTGCAGTGGGAGGAGAACGAGCGGATCGTCACGCAGAAGGCCCACGAGGAGGCGGTCGGAGTCGCCAACCGGATCGCCCAGACCCTGGAACGGGTCGATCTGCTGATGGGGCTGATGATCGAACGGATGGCGGCGGCCGAACTGGCGCCGCCGCCGCGCGGCGCTCATGCGGTGCCGCCGCCGAACCAGCTCGACTGGATCGCACGGCGCCTGCCCGACACCAGCCGCCTGCTGATGGTGGATGCCGAAGGGAAGCCCCGGGAGCTGTCCGGCTGGTCGGGCGCGGAACCGATCCCGGCATCGCTGATCTCGCTCCATGCCGGCCAGGGAACGCCCTTCGCCATCACCGGAAGCGTCAAGTCCGGGCGGCCCACCCTGATGATCAGCCGCCGGATCGACCGGGCGGACGGGCGTTTCGGCGGGGTTCTCGCGGTGTCACTCGATACGGACATGATGTCCGACCTGGGGGGCAATCCCGACCTGACGCTGAACTCCGTCCGGCTGCTGGGCGAGGGCGGCGAGGCCCTGGCCCAATGGACCCGCAACTCGCTGGACCCGGCGATCCTGCCGACGCTCCCGCCCTCCATCGGATCCTGGGCGAAGGCCCGGCTGCACGAGGTGCTGGTGGCCGAACCGGTTCCGGGCTTCTCGCTGCGCATGGTCGCCACCATCCCCCGCACCCCGTTTCTCCAGCAGTGGCTGAGCCTTCTGCTGTGGACCGGCTGCGCGTTCGCCGCGGTGACGGCGCTGGCCGGGTTCGGCATCGCGTCGGTCATCCGCGAGGTCTGGCGGCGCATGGCCGCCGAGGCCAGCCTGAGCATGGCCAACGCCGAGCTGGAGCGCCTGATCGAGAAGACCCGGAAGCTGGCCAGTGTGGACGCCCTGACCGGCATCGCCAACCGCCGCGTCTTCAACGAGCGTCTGGAGGCCGAGGTGGAGCGGTCCCGGAACGGCCTCCGCCCGTTGTCGGTGATCATGCTCGATCTGGATCATTTCAAGCTCGTCAACGACCGCTACGGGCACACCTTCGGCGATCAGGTGCTGGTCACCGCGGCGGCGGTGCTGCGCAGCGTCCTTCGGGAAAGCGACCTGCCGGCGCGGTACGGCGGCGAGGAGTTCGCGGTCATCCTGCCGAACACCGACCTGAAAGGGGCCTGCACGCTGGCCGAACGGCTGTGCCGGGCCTTCGACACGCCGCACCACCGGCCAGCCGATGCCAGTGCCGATGCCGGTGCCGAGGAAGGTGCCGGGGAGGGCCTGACCGTGACCGCCAGCGTCGGCGTGGCCCAGTATTGGTGCGGAGAGGATGCGGTCGGGGTCGTGGCCCGCGCGGACGCCGCGTTGTACCGGTCGAAAACGGATGGCCGCAACCGTGTCTCCGCGGACCTGGAGATGGTCTGACCGGCGCGCCGGAGGAGTGGGGCCGAAGGAAAGGGGCCGGGGGAGGCCGCCCGGTACGGCCTCCCCCGGTTCCTTTCCTCAGCTTCCCCCGTCGATGGTGCGGGTCGCGGCGACGCCTTCGGGGCGGCCCACCAGCACGGTCAGCAGCCGGTCGGGGGCCAGCAGCCGCTGCGCCACCCGCTGCACGTCCGCCCGGGTGACGCCGTTGATGAGCGCGTCGCGGCGGTCCAGATAGTCGATGCCCAGCCGGTCGCGCCGGACCTGAAGCAGGATGCCCGCGATGGCCTGCGTGCTGCTGAGCTGGAGCGGGAAGCTGCCGGTGAGGTAGGTCTTGGCGTCGGCCAGTTCCTCTTCCGTCACGCCCTGGTCGGCCATGCGCTTCCATTCCTGCCGCATGATGTCCAGCGCCTGACCGGCCTTGGCGTTCACGGTGTTGCCGCCGGCCATCACCAGGGCGGAATGGTCCAGCGAGATCAGGTAGCTGTAGACGCCGTAGCTGAGCCCGCGCTTCTCCCGCACCTCCTCCATCAGGCGGGACCCGAAGCCGCCGCCGCCCAGCACGTAGTTCATCACGGTCGCCGCGTACCAGTCGGGGTCGGAGCGCCGGATCCCCGGCTGGCCCATCAGCATGACGGTCTGCGCGGTCGGCCGGTTGGCGACCAGCGTTTCGCCCAGCCCCTTCGGCTCGGCGTCGGGGACGGCGGGGGTCGCGGCGGTGGCGGGCAGGGCGCCGAACACGCGATCGAGCGTGCGCCCCAGATCCTCCGGCGTGATGTCGCCCGCCGCGGCGACCACCAGCCGGTCGCGTCCGAAGCTGGTCTTCACGAAGCCGCGCAGGTCGTCCGGCGTGATGCCCGGCAGCGAGTCCAGCGTGCCGCGGATCTCGTCGCCATAGGGATGGCCGGGATAGGCGGTCGAATAGAACAGCCGCCGCGCGACGTAGTTGGGGTCGGCCTGATCGCGGCGCAGGCTGGACAGCACGGCGGCGCGCATGCGCTCCACCGCCTCGGCGTCGAAGCGCGGCTCGGCCAGCGACAGGCGGGTCAGTTCGAATGCCTCGTCGCGGCGGTCGCTCAGCGTGCGCAGGCTGCCGCCGAAGGCGTCGCGCCCGGCGTCGAAGCTCAGCCCGATGGCGTTGTCCTGGAGCCGCGCGGCGAAGGCCTGGCTGTCATAGGGGCCGGCGCCCTCGTCCAGCGTGCGGGCGGCGAGGTTGGCGAGGCCCTCCTTGCCCTTGGGGTCGGACGCGCCAGCCCCTTCGAAGGCCCATTCCAGGGCGATGATGGGGACCTTGTGGTCCTCGACCAGCCACGCCTCGATCCCGCCGGGGCTGACCACCCGCTTGATCTCGATGGCGAGGGCGGGAACGGTGGTGAAGGCGGTCAGCAGAAGGGCGAGGATGGTGACGATTGCCCCCACCCTGACCTTCCCCCGCTGCGCGGGAGAGGGGAGCGGTCCGGCGCTCAGGCCCTCCGCCGCGGAGCGGGGGGGAGGGGGCACGATGCGTGCGATCATCTCAGCTTCCCTTGTCCTGGAGCGGCAGCAGCAGGCCGGTGACGTGGTTGGTCTTGCCCAGAACGGCGCGGGCGGCGGCGCTGACCTGTTCGGCGGTCACCGCGTCGATGCGCACCGGCCAGTTCTCCACGTCGTCGATGGTCTGGCCGGTGGCGATGGCGGCGCCCAGAGTCTGGGCCGGGCCGGTCAGGCTGTCGCGGGCGTAGGCGGCCTCGGCCAGCATGCGCTTCTTGGCGGTGGCCACCTCCTCCTCCGTCACGCCCTTCTCGACGAGCGTCCGGATGTCGGCCTCCAGCGCCGCTTCCAGCTTGTCCATGGGCACGCCGGGGGCCGGCGAGGCGCCCGCCGCCAGCGAGGTGACGTCCCAGGACGACGGGCTGTAGCCCAGCCACGCGGAGGTGGCGATGCGCTGCTCCACGACGAGGCTGCGGTAGAGGCGCGAGGTCGGGCCGCCGCTCATGATCTCCGACAGGACCTGGAGCGGGTAGGCGTAGCCTTCCTTGTCGGTGCGGTAGGAGGGGGCGAGCCAGTGCCGGCGGATGATGGGCTGGCGCACCTCGTCGTCGCGCAGGATCACCCGGCGGGCGGCGCCCATGGGCGGTTCCTGCACGCGGCTGCGCTCCGGCACCGGGCGGGCGGCGATGGCGCCATAATACTTCTCGGCCAGCGGCTTCAGTTCCTCCGCCGTGACGTCGCCGGACACCACCAGCACCGCGTTGTTCGGGGCGTACCAGCTCTTGTAGAAGGACTCCGCCTCCTCCCGCGTCAGGGTGGCCATCTCCTGCGGCCAGCCGATGATCGGCGTGCCGTAGGGGTGGTGGACGTAGAGGGTGGCGTTGACCTGCTCGCCGATGCGGTCGGCGGGTTCGTTCTCGATGCGCTGGCGGCGCTCCTCGATGATGACGTCGCGCTCCGGATAGACCACCTGATCGGTGAGGCGGAGGTTCGACATGCGGTCGGCCTCCATCTTCATCACCAGCTCCAGCCGGTCGCGCGCCACATTCTGGAAATAGGCCGTGTAGTCCCAGGAGGTGAAGGCGTTGTCGCGCCCGCCGTTCTTGGCGACGATGCGGGAGAAGGAGCCGGGGGGGATCTCCTCCGTCCCCTTGAACATCAGATGTTCCAGGAAATGGGCGATGCCCGACACGCCGCGCGGCTCGTCCGCCGCACCCACCTTGTACCAGACCATGTGGGTGACCACCGGCACGCGCTGGTTGGTGACCACCACGACCTGCATGCCGTTGGACAGGCTGAAGGTTTCCGGAAAGAAGACGCCCTTTTCGGCGGCAAGGGCGAGGGCGGGGGCGGCGCCGGCCAGGGCGAAGGCCAGGACCCCCGCGGCGGCGCGGCGGCGCCAGGGGCGTTTCCGGGGTGGCGGGGCGGTGGGGCCGTTGGGGAGCATGGGCCTCTCGTTGGTGGTGTCTGAGATGCAAAAAGGGCGTCCCCGGCTGGGAACGCCCCCTAGATACTGGTGTGGCGAAGCGCCCGGAACAATGCCCTGAAAACGGCTTAGAACAGCCCTTCCAGCGGCGCCCTGCGCTTGCGCACGACGGTCGGGACGGTGCCGTCGTTCAGCGCCTTGCCGGTGGCCTGGGCCTCGCGCAGGCGTTGGTTTTCCTTCTTCGGATCGACGATCTCGTAGGGCTGCTCCTGCGTCTGCCAGAACAGCAGGGAGTCGATCCAGCTCTTGTCCGCGACGACGAGCTGGGTCGTCTCCTGATCGACCTTGTTGCGGATGCCCGGCTCGATGCCGCCCTTGGCGCCGGCCTGGGCGATCAGAGCCGACTCGCCCGCGGTGCCGCCGGCCGTCCGGCCGGCCGCGGTGCGGGAGGAGCCGCCGAAGACCGAGGCGGCGGCCACCGAGGACGAGGCGGCGTCCTGCGGCCGCGCCGCGCCGGGGCGCGGTTCCGGCAGGCGGGCCAGGCTCGGCGGCATGGTCAGCGGCGCGCGGGACACGACCGTGAATTCGTCCGGGCTCGTGCGGTCGAGACCGATGGAGCGGCGGACGTCGGAGCACCCGGTGAGCGCCAGCGCGACGAGCGCCAAGCCCAGCAGCGGACCACGACCCAGGGAACGGGTGGAGCGCCGCGCGATGGAGGAGGCGGAGGAAAGCATGGTCACGTTCAAGTCCCGTCGTCAGTCAGGCCGCGTCCCTTATAGCGGCTCCGTCGCGTGAACTATTACGACTTTTCGCGGCCCGCGAACAGCCCATCCAGCACGAGAAGCGCCACTCCGACGCTGATTCCGCTGTCTGCCACGTTGAAAGCCCAGAAATGCCACCCCCCGATATGGAAATCGAGGAAATCGGCGACGGCCCCGTAGAGGAACCGGTCGATGACGTTGCCGACGGCCCCGCCGATGACCATGCCCAGCGCCAGCGCGAGATAGCGCCGGTCGGCCTGCCGCAGCCACAGCACCAGCGCCGCCACGATGGCGAAGGCCACGGCGCTCAGCACATAGGGCATGAAGGCGTGGGAACTGCCGAAGGTGCCGAAGCTGACGCCGGTGTTCCAGGCCAGGACCAGGTTGAAGAAGGGCGTGACCTCGACGACCCGTGGGTAGGGCTGCATGACCACGTCCAGGATCCACCATTTGGTGAGCTGGTCGAGGACCACCACCAGCACGGCGACGACCAGGCCGAAGACCGTGTAACTGCGGGTGCCGGACGTCGAGAGGCTGCTCATGGGCTGCTCCGAGGGGGTTGCCAGGGGAGTGATCGCGTCGGAGCCCCTCCCGGCCTCCCCCCGCTCCGCCGGGGGAGGAGAAAAAGCCCTCCCCTGCGGAGCGGGGGAGGGTTGGGATGGGGGCTCCCCGCGACCACCCGCTCAATCAGAACGCCGGTTCCGCGTCCACGGCTTCGGCGCAACGGAGGCACAGCGTCGGGTGTGCGGCGTTCGTGCCGACCTCCGGCAGGATCTTCCAGCAGCGCTCGCACTTGCCGCCCTCGGCGAGGCCGGGGACCACGGCGATGCCGGCCACGTCGGGCAGGACGAAGGCGCCTTCCGGAGCCGCACCCTCCGCCACGGTGATCTGCGAGGTGATGCAGATCTCCGCGAAGTCCACCCCGTCCAGCAGGGCCTTGGTCGCCGCGTCCACGAGGACGGTCGGGTTGGCCTGAAGCGACGAGCCGATCTTCTTGTTCGCGCGCTCCAGTTCCAGCGCGCCGGTGACGACGCGGCGGACGTTGCGGATGGACTCCCACTTGGCGGCGAGATCGCCGTTGCGCCACTCCGCCGGGATGGCCGGGAAGACGCGCAGATGGACGCTCTCCTCGCTCCAGCCCTCGATCCCGGCCAGACCCTCGGGCCGCGCCAGCCACGCCTCCTCGGCGGTGAAGCAGAGGATCGGGGCCAGCCACGCGGTCAGGGTGGAGAGCAGATGCTCCATCACCGTGCGGACCGAACGGCGGCGGACCGAGCCCGGCGCGTCGCAGTAGAGGCTGTCCTTGCGGACGTCGAAGTAGAAGGCCGACAGCTCCACGGCGCAGAAATTGTGGATCGCCACCGACAGGTCGTGGAAGTCGTAGGCTTCGATCTTGGCGCGGACCAGCGCGTCCAGCTCCGACAGGCGGTGCAGGACCCAGCGCTCCAGCTCCGGCATCTCCGCCACGGCGATGCGCTCCGCGGGGGTGTAGTCGGCCAGCGCGCCCAGGATGTAGCGCAGCGTGTTGCGCAGGCGGCGGTAATGGTCGGCCTGATACTTGATGATCTCCGGGCCGATGCGCTGGTCCTCGGTGTAGTCGGTGCTGACCACCCAGAGGCGCAGGATGTCGGCGCCGTACTTGTCGCAGACCTCTTGCGGGGCCACCACGTTGCCCAGCGACTTGGACATCTTGCGGCCCTGCTCGTCCAGCGTGAAGCCGTGCGTCAGAACCGCGTCGTAGGGCGCGCGGCCCCGCGTGCCGCAGCTTTCCAGCAGGGAGGAATGGAACCAGCCGCGATGCTGGTCGGAGCCTTCAAGATAGAGCGACGCCGGCCATTTCAGCTCCGGACGCTGCTCCAGCACGAAGGCGTGGGTCGAGCCGGACTCGAACCACACGTCCACGATGTCCCTGACCTGCTCGTAATCGTCGGCGCGGTGGGCGTTGCCGAGGAAATCCTGCGCCGGGCGGGCGAACCACGCGTCGGAGCCTTCCTTCTCGAAGATGTCGGCGATGCGGGCGAACACCTCGGCGTCGCGCAGGATCTCGCCGGTCTGCTTGCTGACGAACAGAGCGATCGGCACGCCCCAGGCGCGCTGGCGGCTGATGCACCAGTCCGGGCGCTGCTCGATCATCGCGCGGATGCGGTTCTCGCCCTGGGCCGGGAACCACGTGGTGTCGGAGATCGCCTGCAACGCCGTCTTGCGCAGGTCGTTCGTCTCCATGGAGATGAACCACTGCGGCGTGGTGCGGAAGATCAGCGGGGCCTTCGACCGCCAGGAATGCGGGTAGCTGTGCTTGATCCGGCCCTTGGCGAGCAGCGCCCCGACCTCCTGGAACGCCTTCAGCACGGCGCCGTTGGCCTCGCCCGGCTTGCCCTCCGCGGTGTAGACGCGCAGGCCGGCGAACAGCGGCACATGGTCGTAGTAGCGCCCGTCCTCGCCGACCGTCTGCGGCACCTCGATGCCGTTGGCCTGACCCAGGTGGAAGTCGTCCTCGCCGTGGCCGGGGGCGATGTGGACGAAGCCGGTGCCGGCGTCGGTCGTCACGAAATCGCCGGCCAGCAGCGGCACCTGGAAGTCGTAGCCGCTGCGGGTCAGCGGGTGGTGGCAATAGCCGCCGGCCAGACGCGAGCCGGGGAAGCGGTGCAGCAGCCGCGCGTCCTTGATCTTGGTTTCCTTGAAGACGGTCTCGGCCAGCGCGGTGGCCAGCACGAGCCGCTCGCCGACCTCGGCGAGGCTGCCCTCCTCGACCGCCAGCACCTTGTAGACCGCGTATTCGATGTCCTCGCCGAAGGCGATGGCGCGGTTGCCCGGCAGGGTCCAGGGGGTGGTCGTCCAGATGACGATGTTGGCGTCGTCGACCTCCGGCGCCGGCGAGCCCCAGATGGCGAAGCGCGCGAAGACGGTGGTGGAGGTGTGGTCGTGGTATTCGATCTCCGCCTCGGCCAGCGCGGTCTTCTCCACCACCGACCACATGACCGGCTTGGCGCCCTTGTAAAGGCCGCCGTTCATGGCGAACTTGTGGATCTCGCGGACGATCTGCGCCTCGGCGGGCAGGGTCATGGTCAGGTACGGGTCGGCCCAGTTGCCTTCCACGCCCAGGCGGCGGAACTCGCCGGCCTGAACGTCCACCCACTTCTGGGCGAACTGGCGGCACTCGGCGCGGAACTGGTTGAGCGGAACCTCGTCCTTGTCCTTGCCCTCGGCCCGGTACTTCTCCTCGATCTTCCACTCGATGGGCAGGCCGTGGCAGTCCCAGCCGGGGACGTAGTTGGAATCGTAGCCCTGCATCTGGCGCGAGCGGACGATGACGTCCTTCAGCACCTTGTTGACGGCGTGGCCGATGTGGATGTTGCCGTTGGCGTAGGGCGGGCCGTCGTGCAGGACGAACTTCTCACGGCCCTTCGCCGTCTCGCGCAGCCGCTGGAAGAGGCCCATGTCCTCCCAGCGCTTCAGCAGCTCCGGCTCCTTGGTGGGCAGGCCGCCGCGCATGGGGAAATCGGTGCGGGGCAGGAAGACGGTGGACTTGTAGTCGCGGGTCATGTGGGGGATTTCCTGAACCTGGAGCAGAACCGTCGGGCGGCGGCGGTCAGGCCCCCGACACACGCACAAACGAGGCGGTCCCGGCCCCCCTCAGGAGGCCGGGTTGGTAATTCGCGCCATGCGCGCCATGACCCACGCCGGATGCATCATCGCGCGGGATATTAGCGGTGTGGGCGGTGCGGTCAAGGCGCGGCGCCTCCGGACGGCGTCAGTCGAAGCTGGCCTTGCCGCCGTGGGCGGCGGACCAGCCGACCGGGTCGTTCAGGAACTTCTCGACTTCCGACAGGGTGTTCTCGTCGAAATAGCGGTTCTCGCGGGCGACCTTCAGCACGTCCCACCAGGTGCACAGCTCGTGCAGGCGGACGCCGATGCGGTCCATGTTGGTCTTCGACTGCGGGAAGATGCCGTAATGGAAGATCACGAAGCTGTCGGTCACCGTGGCCCCGCCGTTGCGCAGCGCCGTGACGAAGTTCTCCTTGCTCTTGCCGTCGGTGGCGAGGTCCTCGACCAGGATGACCCGCTGCCCCTCGGTCAGCACGCCCTCGATCTGGGCGTTTCGCCCGAAGCCCTTCGGCTTCTTGCGGACATACTGCATGGGCAGTTCCAGCCGTTCCGCGATCCAGGCGGCGAAGGGGATGCCCGCCGTCTCGCCGCCGGCCACCGCGTCGATGCTCTCATAGCCGATCTCGCGCTCGATGGTCTGGACGGCGAAGTCCATCAGAGCCTTGCGGGCGCGCGGGAAGGACACGATGCGCCGGCAGTCGGTGTAGACCGGGCTCGCCCAGCCGGAGGTGAAGATGAAGGGCGTCTCGGCGTTGAAATGCAGCGCCTTGATTTCCAGCAGGATCTTCGCGGCGGTGGCGGCAATCGTTGCCCGGTCACCATTGGTCGGGGCGGGCAGGGCGGCGGCGGTGGTCATGGCCTAACGGCTCCCAGGGAGGCTCAAACTGCCCCGTGTGTAGCCCCCCGGCGTGCGAATCGCAATGGGGCGGGCTTGCCCTCCGCCGTCACTTCCCGGGCAGAGCCAGCGTGATGCAGCGGGTCAGCACGGGATTGCCGGTCATCTCGCGGTAGGCTTGGACGATGGCGGGCTCCGCGGCCTTGCACTGCTCCATCGTCTGGAACTCGATGGTGGTCGGGCCGCCCTGGTTCAGGATGAACAGCAGCAGGATCACGCGGTCCATCGCTCAGCCCTCCTTCCGGCCGGCGAGCACGGCGCGGGCCGCCGCGGCGTCCTGGACGATCTGATCCTTCAGCTCGTTGAAGCTGGCGAACTTGCGCTCCGGCCTCAGGAACTCGATGAGCTGGACGCGCAGATGCTGGCCGTACAGGTCGCCGTCGAAGTCGAGCAGGTGGGTCTCCAGCCGCTCCACCGTTCCGCCCACGGTCGGGCGGCGGCCCAGATTGGCCACGCCGTCGCGCCAGACGGTGCCCGCCCCATGGTCCACCCCGGTCCGCACCGCGTAGACGCCGAAGGCGGGGCGTTGATAGTCGGCCAGCTCGACGTTGGCGGTGGGGAAGCCGATGGTGCGGCCCTTGTGGTCGCCATGCTCCACGCGCCCCTCGATCTCCCAGGCGGAGCCGAGCAGGCGGGCCGCCTCGCGCGGGTTGCCGGCGACCAGCGCGTCGCGCACGCGGGTCGAGGAATAGACGCCGCCCGCATCGTCGGACACCGGCCCGACCTCGGTCACGCCGAAGCCGTGCTCAGCACCGGCCTGCCGCAGCAGGGCGGGGTCGCCGCCGCGGCCATGGCCGAACAGGAAGTCGTAGCCGCAGACGACGTGCCGCGCGCCCAGCCCGGCCACCAGATCCTCGCGGATGAAGGCGTCGGCGGTCTTGTGCAGGAAGCTCTCGTCGAAATGGCAGACGAACAGCAGGTCCACCCCCAGCGCCTCGACGTGGCGGGCCTTGACGCGGAAGGGCGACAGGCGGAAGGGGGCGTCGTCCGGGCGGAAGACGGAGCGCGGATGCGGTTCGAAGGTCATCACCGCCGAAGGCGCGCCGAGATCGCGGGCGATCCGCTGGGCGGTGGCGATCACCGCCTGATGGCCGCGGTGCACGCCGTCGAAGTTGCCCAGGGCGACGACGGCCCCGCGGGCATCCTCCGGCAGGTCGGCGGTGTGTCGGAACAAACGCATGCGTGCACGCCCTGATGGTCTGTGGGCCGCGGACGGCCCCCGGAAACGATGGCGGCCCGCCATCGGGCGGGCCAGGCCATGGGCGTCTTATATAGACCGGAGCCGGCGCGTGGTCTACGCACCGGCTTCAGGCAAGCCAATTCGGTTGGAAAGGGCTCGGCCGGAGGAGGCGGTCAGCCGCGGGACGGGACCATCAGCAGGGCCTCGCCCTCGATCACCACCGTCTCACCCACGGTGCAGACCGTGCGCACGACGGCGCGGCGCTTTTCCGGGATGATCTCGGTCACGGTGGCGCGGGCGGTCACCGTGTCGCCGGCGCGGACCGGCGCCTTGAACCGCACGGTCTGGCTCATGTAGATCGCGCCCGGACCCGGCAGCTTGGTGCCCAGAACGGCGGAGATGAAGCTGACGCTCAGCATGCCGTGGGCGATGCGGCCCTGGAACATGGTGCCGCTGGCGTATTCCTGATTCAGGTGGACCGGGTTGGTGTCGCCGGAGATGCCGGCGAACAGCACGATGTCCGCCTCGGTGACCGTCTTCGAAAAGGACGCCGTCATGCCGACGGACAGATCCTCGATGCAGTGGCCCTCGTTGTCCTTCACGACCTGGCGAACATCGTCCATAACGCGGTTCCTTTTCATCAAGCACCGGCGGTGCGGTGCGACAACACGTATGGTGCAGCGCGATATATGCACCGCAACCATGTGATGGCAACACGACTCGCCTGAAATAGTGAAAAAATCTCTAACCTCTTCCGAAAGAGGAGGACAGTCGAGGCGCTCCGCCTCTTTTCACCGCGCCGACGATTTCAGTTCCGTGACAGTAAAGAACCGGGGCGGGCCCGATTAATTTGTGTACCGACAAATTGCCGCGCCGCGCCGCGGAATGCGTGGCGACTCGGGAGATGGGCGGCTTGACTTCCGGCCCGCGCGGCCAACCGTCACCTCTCATCCCCTCCAGGCAGCGACGGAACCCGACCCATGCCCCACCGCTTCGCGCTGGTCACCGGCGGCACCTCCGGCATCGGCGCCGGCTTCGCCCGTGCCCTTCCCACCGACACCGGCCTTCTGCTGGCCGCCCGCAACGCCGAGGCCCTGACCGCCGCCAAGGCGGAACTGGAGGCCGCGGGACGCCGGGTGGAGGTGCTGGCCTCCGACCTGACCACCGACGAGGGGCGGAGCGCCCTGATCCAGAAGGCGGAGACGCTGGAGATCGATCTCCTCATCAACAACGCCGGGTCCGGCGCCTTCGGGCCGGTGCTCGACAACCCGCCGGAGGCGGAGCGGGCGACGGTGGAACTGAACGTGGTGGCGACCACGGTGCTGACCCGCGCGCTTCTGCCCGGCATGATCGAGCGGGCGGCCCGCGACGGGCGCCGCGCCGGGCTGATCCTGGTGTCCAGCACCGCGGCCTTCCAGCCGGTGCCGTTCCTGGGGACCTACTGCGCCAGCAAGAGCTTCATCCTGGCCTATGGCGAGGCGCTGGCGGCGGAACTGAGGCGCAAGCCGGTGGATGTGCTGGTGCTGTGCCCCGGCGCCACCCGCACCGCCTTCGGCAGGCGCGCCGGCTTCGCCCTGAACGCGCTGCCGGGGGCCGCCGACCCGATGGACGTGGCGCGGGAGGGGTTGCAGGCGCTGGGCCGCCGCACGGTGCATGTGCACGGCTTCGGCACCCGCAACATGCTGCGCCCCTTCCTGTGGTCGCGCCACGCGGCGTCGGGCGGGCTGGGCGCTCTGCTCGCCGCTTTCGACAGGGGCCAGCGCGCCGGGCGGACCGTCCGCCCGCCGCGGGCCTGAGAACGCGGGCCTGAGAACACAGCTCTGAGAACTCAGCGGTCCGAACCGGAACCGGTCTGCCGATCGGCGCCGGACGCGCCGGACAGGGCGTCCCGGTCCTTTCCGGCCTGCGGCTTTTCGGCGACCTGAGTCTTGTCGGCCTTCTCGGCCTTGGCCTCGACCTTTTCCTTCACGGCCTCGGTCGGCTGTTCGGACGGCTTGGCCTCGACGCGGACCGGGGCCACGCCGTCCTCGATCATGTCGATCTGCCGGGCGGCCTGCTTCGACAGGTCGATGACCCTCCCGTCCACATAGGGGCCGCGGTCGTTGACGATGACCTCGACGCTCTTGCCGTTGTCCTGGTTGGTCACGGTGACCTTGCTGCCCAGGGGCAATTCGCGCGAGGCGGCGGTCGGCTTGTTCTGGTCGAAGCGCTCGCCGCTGGCCGTCTTCTTCCCATGGAACGAGCCGCCGTAGAAGGACGCCTCGCCCTCATGGACGATGACCGGCTCGCCCTCGTCCGTGCGCTCCACGGCGATCGGCGGGACCGAGGCGTCCTTGGCGCTTTGCGGTTTGGACGACGGCTGGGCCTGGACGGCCATGGGGGACAGAGCCAGGGACAGGGCGCAGAGCGCCGCGGACAGGTTACGCGCCATGTGCATTCGAATGTACCTCCCATTGGACCTCGACAACATCCAGGGGAGGGCGGGGGTTCCGCCGGGTGGCCGGCCCCGTGCCGCGGGCTGGACCCGCCCGGCCCGTTGATGCTTCAATCGTCCGACCAACGAAGGAGAGCGCAGGAATGGCCGTGACCGTGGCGGATTTGGGGCCAGATCCGGGGCCGGACCTGGGTGTGGAGCCGCGGTTCGGCTGGTTGACGATGGAGGACGGGGCGAGGCTGCGCACCGCCCATTGGCCGGCGGCCACCACCCCGCCGCGCGGCACCGCGCTGCTGCTGACCGGGCGGGCGGAGTTCATCGAGAAATACACGGAGACGGCGGGGGAACTGCTGGCCCGCGGTTTCCAGGTCTTCGGTTTCGATTGGCGCAACCAGGGCCTGTCGGACCGGCCATTGCCCAACCGGCAGATCCATCACCTGGACAGCTTCGACACGCTGGCCGGCGACCTGGAGGCGGTGGTGGAGCGGATGGTGAGGCCGCGGCAGGCCGGGCCGCTGCTGGTGCTCGCCCACAGCATGGGCGGGCTGGCCGCCCTGCTGGCCCTGCTGCGCAACCCCGCCCTGTGCGACGCGGCGGTGCTGACGGCGCCGATGTTCGACATCTTCACCGGCCCGGTGCCGCGCCGCATGGCGGTCTGGCTGGCCGAGCGCCTCTGCGCCCGCGGGCGGGGCGCCGAATACGCCTTCGGCCAGCACGACTACGATCCGGTGGAGGGGCTGTTCACCCCCGCCAACCCGATCACCTCCGACCCGCGCCGCTACGCCGCTTTCCACGACGCCTTCCGCAACCGGCCCGAGTTGCGGGTGGGCGGGGTCAGCTTCGGCTGGGTGCGGGCGGCGCTGCGCGCCTCCGACCACATCCGCGTCACGGCGCCGCTGGAGCGGGTGACCACCCCCGTCCTGCTGCTGAGCGCCCCCGCCGACGCCGTCGTCCGCTCGGACGCGCACCGGCTGGCCGCGGCGCGGCTGGGCAACGCCGTGCTGAAGGAGCATCCCGAGGCCAAGCACGAGCTGCTGATGGAGCGTGACGCCATCCGCGACCGGGTGTGGGCGGACATCGACTCCTTCCTGGCCTCCGTGCATCTGTAAGTGCGGTCGTGCTAGGTCCTTGGCGCGGGCGGCGACGCGCCCACATGAGAGACGTTTTTACGCCTTAAGGGTCTGCATCCCATGTCCGATTTGCCCATGTCCGAGTTGCCCATGTCCGAATTGCGTCCCACCGATTTTTGGAAGGAGTCCGGTTTCCATCTGCTGACGCGCGACGCCGACGGCTGGCTGGCGGTCACGCCGGACTTCCTGCGCGCCTATCTGATGCGGCCCGAGATGCGCCCGCCCGAGGACGCCTGCGAGACCGAGCACACGCTGTTCGCCGGGCTGATGGACGATCCCGCACGCCCCGTCCCGCCGGGCATGGTGGAGGCGCTGGCCGACGCGGACGCGCGGGAGAACTGGGCGGTCTGGCTGGGTTTCCGCGACCGGCTGCTGGGTGCCGGCACGGTCGAGGGCTGCTACCTCCGCCTGTTCCGCGAGGGCGCGCGGGGCGTGCCGGGGCTGTTCATCGACCAGATGGCCCATGTGATCCTGCGCAACGTGCTGGACGGCACGCCGTCGGGCCTGCGTGCGCGGGCGGGGGAGCTGTTCTTCCGGCCCCAGACCGTGTCGGTGGAGGATGGGCGCGTCCGGCTGGCCGACAGCGAGACGGTGGAGATGCTGGCCGCGACCGGCGGCTTCGGCAGCCTGGGCCGGCTGGTGGTGGAGGCCGGAACCGCCCCGCGCTCCGTCGACCTGGACATCCTCGACGAAACCAACCACCCCCGCTACTGGGGGCGCGATTCCCGGCACGACACGGTGCTGGACGTGACCTTCGCCGCGGCGGGGCTCGACGCGCTGTGCCGCGTGCTGGAAGGCTGGGTGAAGCATTTCCTGGGCGTGGCGGTGTCGATCCAGCCGGTCCAGCGGATCAGCGACGAGCGCTGGGTCTGGCACGCCGGACTGGACGGGGAGGCCACGGCGATCCTCAACGACCTCTACAACGGGGCCGAGGTGGGGGAGGACCGGCTGGCCCGCATCCTGTCCCTGTTCCGGCTGGATTTCGCCGACCCCGCCGCCATGCGCGCCGACATCGCCGGGAGGCCGGTCTATCTGGCCATGGCGATGACCGCGGACCGCAAGCTGCGCCTCAAGCCGCAGAACCTGCTGGTCAACCTGCCGCTGGCACGGGCGAGCTGAGCGGCGGCCTTATATCCATAACAAAAGTGTGTCTATTTGCCGCCCCCGGCTGCGGGCGGGAGCGAGGTTATAAGGATGTTTCCTGAAGGGGGAAACGTCATGCAATTAAATACAATGCAGCCCAAGACGATGAAGCCGAATCTTGCCGATCCGCGCTGGGAGACGGTGGCTTGGCAGGACGGGTTCGGGGTCGGGCACGCGGTGATCGACGCCGACCACCGGCGCCTGTTCGAGCTGTTCAACGAATTCGTCACCGCGGTGAACACGTTCCGGGCGGACAGCGAGATCCAGGACGTTCTGGGGGAACTGCTCGACTACACCGACACCCATTTCGACCGGGAGGAGACGCTGATGCGCGAGCACGGCTATCCCGACTACGCCGCCCACAAGACGCTGCACGACAGTTTCGTCCGCCAGCTTCACGATGTGAACAGCGCGCTGGACGCGGGCGGCGAGAAGGGGGCCTTCGTGCTGGGTTTCCTCGCCAAATGGCTGTCCGGCCACATCCTGGGCGTGGACAAGAAGCTGGGCGCCTATTTGCGCGAGCGCGGGGTGGAGGCGTAAGGGCTCGATGCCTCTCCCATCCCCTCTCCCGGGGCGGGAGAGGGGATGCCTTCCGACATCTTACTGCTTGTTCTGAGTGCCGCCGCTGTTCTTCGGGCCGCGGTTCAGCGAGGTCATGCTGTCGCTGTACTGGAACTCCGGCATGTCGCGCACGCTCGCCTGGGTGACGTCGCGCAGCGTGATGGGGCCGTTGCCCGGCAGGACGTCGGCCAGCGCGATGTCCGCCGCGATCTCCTTGCCGCCGATGCCGAGGAAGCCGCCGCTCTGGATCACCAGAAGCTGCGCGTTGCCGTCCGGGCCGAGGATCACGTCGGTCACCTTGCCGATCTTTTCCCCGTCGGCGCCGATCACCGTGCGGCTCATCAGATGCTCGACGCTCGCGCCGCCCGATGGGTTGGCCGCCGGGCCGGCCGGCCGGGCGGTCTGGCTCTGGTCCATGATGACCGGATTCGGAGCCTGGGCGGAACCGCCGGCGCCGGTCTGGGCCACCGCGGCGCCGGTCGTCAGCGCCAGGGCGGACAGGGTCGCGATCACCGTCTTGTGCATGGAAGGTCTCCTCTTTCCACGGAACCGCCCCCTTCAACCGGGGGGAGGGGGAAAGGTCACGCCGGGCCGCCTGTGACATGTAGGGGGACACGAAGGGGCGGCCTGAACCGGGCGACTCGGGAGGCTTTCCGGAGGCCCCGCGGAAAGGCCGGTCCAGGGGGCAAAAGGCGGGCGGCGGGAGAAGGGCGTACCGCCGATTCGCTCCCCGCCAATCCCGCGGTCCGGCGGTCCCGGCCGCCCCGCGGAAATGACGGATTCCCTACAGGAACCGGGCGCCGGAGGCCCTTTCCCAGGGTCTAAATCTAGGGGGCGCGCAATTTTCCGCGGGAACCGGACGGGGGGTGGCCCGTTGTACGAAACGCGCCATATCTAGGAGGCAGGCCCGCGTCAAACACAATATCTTGGGATCGGGTCTTGCCTGTCCCCATCGATGGGGCTAGGATGCGCACCAACATACAGGGTGTTGCGTTCGTCAGCCAGCGCGAGCTGGGCCGCACGGAGCGCGACGCCCTGTTCGCCAGCCAGAGGGAGCACGAGTCACCATGCGGGTCCAGCGTCGTTTCACGAAAGAGGGTCAGGATGCTTACGCCGCTCTCGGCTTCCGCCGCACGACGAGCGAGATCCGCAACCCCGACGGCTCTGTGGTCTTCCAGCAGACGGACATCGAGGTTCCCGACAATTACAGCCAGGTCGCCAGCGACATCCTGGCCCAGAAGTACTTCCGCAAGGCCGGCGTTCCGGTCGCCCTGAAGGCGGTCGAGGAGAACACCGTCCCGTCCTGGCTGTGGCGCAAGACCGCCGACGAATCGGCCCTGGCCGCTCTCCCGAAGGAGAAGCGCTACACCGGTGAGAAGTCGGCCAAGCAGGTCTTCGACCGTCTGGCGGGCACCTGGACCTATTGGGGCTGGAAGGGCGGCTATTTCGACACCGAGGCCGACGCCCACGCCTTCTTCGACGAGATGCGCTTCATGCTGGCCGCCCAGATGGCGGCCCCGAACAGCCCGCAGTGGTTCAACACCGGCCTGCACTGGGCCTATGGCATCGACGGCCCCAGCCAGGGCCACTTCTACGTCGATTTCAAGACCGGCCTGCTGACCTCCTCGGCGTCGGCCTACGAGCACCCGCAGCCGCACGCCTGCTTCATCCAGTCCGTCGCCGACGATCTGGTGAACGAGGGCGGCATCATGGACCTGTGGGTCCGCGAGGCGCGCCTGTTCAAGTACGGCTCCGGCACCGGCTCCAACTTCTCCCGCCTGCGCGGCGAGGGTGAGAAGCTGGCCGGCGGCGGCAAGTCGTCGGGCCTGATGAGCTTCCTGAAGATCGGCGACCGCGCCGCGGGCGCCATCAAGTCGGGCGGCACCACCCGCCGTGCGGCCAAGATGGTCACGGTGGACATGGACCATCCGGACATCGAGGCCTACATCGACTGGAAGGTGACCGAGGAGCAGAAGGTCGCCGCCCTCGTCACCGGCTCCAAGATCTGCCGCGAGCATCTGACCGCCATCATGGCCGCGGCCCAGGCCGGCCAGGACGCGAAGGTCAACAAGGAGCTGAAGAAGGCCGTCAGCGCCGCCCGCAAGGCGCAGGTGCCGGAGAACTACGTCCAGCGCGTGATCCAGTTCGCCGCGCAGGGCTTCACCAGCATCGAATTCAAGACCTACAACACCGATTGGGATTCGGACGCCTACCTGACGGTGGCCGGCCAGAACTCCAACAACTCGGTGCGCGTCTCCGACGACTTCATCCAGGCCGTCCTGAACGACGACGAGTGGAGCCTGATCCGCCGCACCGACGGCAAGGTCCACCGGACGCTGCGCGCCCGCGACCTGTGGGACAAGGTCGGCTACGCCGCCTGGGCCTGCGCCGACCCGGGCGTGCAGTTCGACACCACCATCAACGACTGGCACACCTGCCCGGCCTCGGGGCGCATCAACGCCTCGAACCCGTGCTCGGAGTACATGTTCCTCGACGACACGGCCTGCAACCTCGCCTCGCTGAACCTGATGTCGTTCCGTCTGAAGGACGGTTCCTTCGACGTCGAGGCGTTCGAGCACGCCTGCCGCCTGTGGACCATGGTGCTGGAAGTCTCCGTGCTGATGGCGCAGTTCCCGTCCAAGGAAATCGCCCAGCTCTCCTACGAGTTCCGCACGCTGGGCCTGGGCTTCGCCAACCTCGGCGGCCTGCTGATGGCGTCGGGCCTGTCCTACGACTCAGCGGAGGGCCGGGCCTACTGCGCCGCCATCTCCGCGGTGATGACCGGCGTCGCCTACGCCACCTCCGCCGAGATGGCGCAGGAGCTGGGCGCCTTCCCGGCCTATGAGCAGAACCGCGACCACATGCTGCGGGTCATCCGCAACCACCGCCGCGCCGCCTACGGCGAGATGGAGGGTTACGAGGGGCTGTCGGTGAAGCCGGTGCCCTTCGTCGCCGACGAGTGCCCGGAGGCCGAACTGGCCCTGGCCGCCGTCCGTGCCTGGGACATGGCGCTGGAACTGGGCGAGCAGCACGGCTTCCGCAACGCCCAGGCCACGGTGGTCGCCCCGACCGGCACCATCGGTCTGGTCATGGACTGCGACACCACGGGCATCGAGCCGGACTTCGCGCTGGTGAAGTTCAAGAAGCTGGCCGGCGGCGGCTACTTCAAAATCGTGAACCGTCTGGTGCCGGAGGCCCTGCGCACGCTGGGCTACACCGCCGACCAGATCGCCGCGATCGAGCGCTACGCGGTCGGCCACGGCACGCTGAAGGGCGCGCCGGGCGTCAACCACGAGACGCTGGCGGCCAAGGGCTTCCCGGCCGACGTGCTGGAGAAGCTGGAGGGCAACCTCGCCACCGCCTTCGACATCAAGTTCGCCTTCAACCGCTGGACGGTCGGCGCCGACGTGATCGTCAACACGCTGGGCATCCCCGCCGAGCAGATGGACGCCCCGGGCTTCGACCTGCTGACCGCTCTCGGCTTCACCAAGGCCGAGCTTGAGGCGGCGAACACCTTCTGCTGCGGCGCCATGACGCTGGAAGGCGCGCCCTTCCTCAAGGACGAGCATCTGCCGGTGTTCGACTGCGCCAACCCCTGCGGCCGCATCGGCAAGCGCTTCCTGTCCTGGGAATCGCACATCACCATGATGGCCGCATCCCAGCCCTTCATCTCCGGCGCCATCTCCAAGACCATCAACATGCCGAACACGGCGACGGTGGAGGAGTGCAAGGACGCCTATCTGCTGTCCTGGCGCCTGGGCCTGAAGGCCAACGCGCTGTACCGCGACGGCTCCAAGCTGAGCCAGCCGCTGTCCGCCGCCCTGCTGGACGACGAGGAGGACGCGGTCGAGGAGATCGTCGAGGCGGCGAACACCGCCCGCACCCAGATGGTGTCCGAGCGCATCGTCGAGAAGGTCATCGAGCGCATCGTCGAGCGCAAGCGCACCGAGCGCGAGCGCCTGCCGCACCGCCGCAAGGGCTACACCCAGAAGGCGACCGTCGGCGGCCACAAGATCTACCTGCGCACCGGCGAGTATGAGGACGGCCGCATCGGCGAGATCTTCATCGACATGCACAAGGAAGGCGCCGCCTTCCGCTCGCTGATGAACAACTTCGCCATCGCGGTGTCGATCGGCCTGCAGTACGGCGTGCCGCTGGAGGAGTTCGTGGAGGCCTTCACCTTCACCCGCTTCGAGCCGTCGGGCATGGTGACCGGCAACGACACCATCAAGATGGCGACCTCGGTCATCGACTACATCTTCCGCGAGATCGCCATCTCCTACCTGGGCCGCACCGATCTGGCGCACGCCACGCCGGAGGATCTGGTGCCCTTCACGGTCGGCAGCGGCGACAAGCAGGGCGACCTGCCGGAAACCGGCGCGGTCCAGCCGTCGGACATCGTCCGCAAGGTCGCGTCCACCGGTTATGTCCGCAACAACCTGCGCGTCCTGAACGGCGGGCAGACCCAGCGGGCCTCCGCGGCGGCGGCCCTGGCCGCCACCGGCGCCGGTTCGGTCCAGGCCACGGCCACCGCCGCCCACGCGGCG
>NZ_JAUJFI010000048.1 GCF_030849505.1 Azospirillum isscasi
TGATAGAACACCACCGCCACGATGGCCATCAGGCCGACCATCGCCACGCACATCCCCGACCGCGCCAGACGCGCGTTCATGCGCGTCAACAATCGTGGGGCGGCGAGGGGGCGGGCCTCTTCCAATTCCAGTTCGATGCTCATGATGCCGTCCTTCCCGCGGAACTGCGGCGCCGGCCGGGGAAGCCGGCGCCGCGTCCGCGCGCCTTACTTCGTATCCTGGATGCGCTGGACGAGGCCTTGCAGCCTCGGCGTGTTCGCGAACTTGGCGAACACGGGCTTCATCGCATCGACGAACTCCTGTTTGTTCGCCACGTCGCCGATCTGCGAGCCGGCCTTTTCGACGATGGCGCGGGACGCCTCCTCACGCTCCGCCCACAGCTTGCGCATGTAGGGGACGGAGTCCTTGGCGGCCTTGCGGATGGCGGCCTGGTCGTCCTTCGACAGGCGGTCCCAGGAAACCTTGGAGAAGACCAGCACTTCCGGCGCCATGGCGTGCTCGGTGCGGGTGTAGTATTTGGCCGCCTCGAAATGGCGCGAGGATTCGTAGGAGGGGTAGTTGTTCTCCGCCGCGTCGATGATGCCGGTCTTCAGGCCGGTGTAGACCTCGCCCATCGGCATCGGCGTCGGGTTGGCGCCCAGCGCCTCGATCATCGACACGAACAGGTCCGACTGCTGGACGCGGATCTTCATGCCCTTCAGGTCGGCCAGCGACGACACCGGCTTCTTGGTGTAGAGCGAGCGCGAGCCGCTGTCGTAGAAGGCCAGACCGACCAGCCCCTGGCTTTCCATGGCGGCCAGGATCTCGTCGCCGATCGGGCCGTCCAGAACGGCGTGCATGTGGTCGGTGTTGCGGAAGATGAAGGGCAGGGCGACGACCATCGTCTCCGGCACCACGTTGTTCAGCGGCGCCACGTTGACGCGCATCATGTCGAGCCCGCCGATCTTGATCTGCTCGATGGTGTCGCGCTCGTTGCCCAGCGCGCCGTTCGGGTAGACCTTCACGCCGAGCTTGCCGTTGGTGCGCTCGCTCAGCAGCTTGCCCATGTATTTGACCGCCTCGACGGTCGGATAGTCGCCGGGGTGGATGTCGGCGGACCGGAAGTCGCGGGCCGACACCGGAGCGGCGAGCAGGGCGCCCGCGGCGCAAGCGGCGAGCAGCGCCATGCCGAGGCGGCGGAAGGTGTTCTTCATGGACGGTACTCCTGCCTTAGGAGAATTGCCTGTTGGAGCGGTGGCGGGTCGTCGGACCCGTCGAAAATGGACAAACAAAAGCATCCTGGATTCGGAGGATGTCCTCGGCTCTTCTGCTGCGCGCATCGAATAACAGCGCTGCGAAAGCGGAGGCAAAAAATAATCCCGAAAGGGATTTAACGCAGAAATTCCGGCGCCATCGGCGCATGCCGACGGGATGACGCTGTGGCGATCCTTGTCCTCTATTCGAAGAGCCCGCGGCGTTCTTCCGCGTGGCTGTTCGTTTGTTGTCAGAAAGGGGAGCTTGAGCCGGCTGTTCCAGTCCGCACCGCATCCCGTCGAGCTAGTTATATTAATATATCAGATGAAGAGGCAAGCACAAAACAGAGCGTCGGGAGCGGCGACGCCAAAATGTCGCAAGCCGGTTGGGGATTAAGGTGCCGCCTCGGGAAAGCCGGGAGATTGGCGGATTCGGAGGGGGTGCAGGCAGCCAAGCGTGGGCTTTGCCATTGACACTCTGTATTTCAGAGTATAGGAACTCTGCATCGCAGAGTGATGACGGCGAAACGCCGCGGAAAGCCCATGTCCGACAGCCCGTCCCAGCGCCTCGACGCCATCCGTTCCATGCTCTCCGCCGGGCACCGCAATCTGCGGATCGAGCGGCACACGCTGGTCCTCTGGGGGCTGACGGGAGCGGCGCTGCTCCTGCTCAGCGACCACATCCTCACCCCGGCGCAGTTCGCGGACGTGACGCAGCAGGCCGTGGCGTGGCTGCTGCTGCTGACCCTGTCGCTGGGCGGGGTGGCGGTGCTGGACTGGCACCTCACGCGGCGCGTCAAGCGGCACCGGGACGAGGCGTGGTCCTTCATCCACCGGCAGGTGATCAAGGTCTGGTGGCTGCTGATGGCGCTGGGGACCTTGATGACCTTCGCCACTTTCTTCTTCGGCGGCGGATACATGGTGTGCGCGGCGTGGGTGGTGCTGATCGGCCTCGGCCTCTACGTGCACGGCCTGTTTTCCGAGGAATTGCTGGAGTGGATCGGCGTGCTCGTCATCCTCACCGGCATCGCCAGCCTCGCTTACCGGCTTGATTACGGCATCATCCGGCTGATCGCGGCGTCGGTGTTCGGGTTGGGGCTGCCGCTTCTGGCGCTGATGCTCGACCGCGGGCGGGCGCGGCCGTCCTGGCACCGCATGGCGCAATCCACCGCCTGGATGCTGGCGGTGCTGGGCGTACCGCTCGCCTTGCGGCACCACGGCGACCTCGGCGCCCCGGCGGAGGCGCCGGCTCTGACGTACAACGCCTTCCGCAAAGGCGAGGGGGCCGTGGGACGCCGCATCCTCACCCTGCCGGCGGGAACGCCGGTTCCGGTGGAGATCCGCGTGAACGGCAACATCTTTCGCAGCGGTCCAGCGACCACCCTGCCTCTGACCCTCTCCAAGCCGGTGGAGCTGGTGCTGGAGAACGGCGTGCCGACCGGAGACG
Source organism: Azospirillum isscasi (assembly GCF_030849505.1). Taxonomy (GTDB): domain Bacteria; phylum Pseudomonadota; class Alphaproteobacteria; order Azospirillales; family Azospirillaceae; genus Azospirillum; species Azospirillum isscasi. The sequence goes on from NZ_JAUJFI010000048.1 coordinate 2,680, forward strand.
CCCGTTTCGACGGCGAGCCCTGGATGCGCGGCACGGCCGGCCTCTGGCTCCATGTTCCCAAGCTGGAGGGTGATCTCACGCCGGACCTTGGACCGGTGGTCCGTGCCCTGGTGAACGCCAATTCCATGGCCGATCCGCAGCGCTGACCGGCCCTTTCCCTCTCTCTGTCCATAAACCCTCAGGAGAAAGACATGACCCGGATTCTGACTGCGGCCCTGCTGGCCGCCACGGCGACGCTTGCCGGTTGCGCGGGTTTGATGCCCCCGCCGGGCGCCGACGAGATGGCGAAAATCCCGGTGGTCCGCTATGGTGAGGCATCGTCGGCGGGCGGCGAGTACGTGCTGCTCTATCCGGCCGGGGCGCCCCTGCCGGTGGTGGCATCGGTCTCCGGCTCGCTGCTGGCCAAGCCGGGCTTGGCGCGGATGGAGGTCGCCACCAACCGCGACGTCTATGTCTACAAGACTTGGCTGAGCTTCGACGGCAAGAGCTGGATGGCCGCGGATCAGGCGGTCGGCGGCGAGTTCATGATCACGCTGCCCGGTGAGAAGGACAGCCAGGCGCCCGGCACGATGTCGGCGCGCTTCGATATCAAACCCTGACGGAACGGCCTTGGATACGCTCGACCCATTGCTGCACCAGCCGCTGCGAACGCAGATCGCCGCCTTCCTGACCGGTGCCGGCGAGGCGACCTTCACCGAGCTGAAGCAGCGCCTGGAGGTGTCGGATGGCAACCTTGATTCGCACCTCAAGAAACTGATTGCGGCGGGGTACGTGTCGGTCCGCAAGGACACCGGGGGTGAGGGCCGGCCACAATCCAGCTACGCCCTCACCCCTCTCGGCCGCGAGGCGCTGCACGGCTACATCGCCGCCTTGCAGCGCTTGCTGCCAATGGACAGGGCCGCGGCTTCGGCAACGGGAATGCCCTTGCTGAAGCCGCGCACCCAATAATGAGGAACGGTTTTCAGGCGGCTTCGGTGAAATAGAGCGGCGCGGCGGCGCGCAGATCGTCGATGGTCAGCCGCAGCCCGTCGAGGTGGGCGCCGAGCGCCAGGACGCTCGCCTCCCGGTCGTGGGCGGCGACGGCCTCCACGATGGCCTCGTGCTCGGCGATGACCTTGGCCATCTGGCCGGGGACGGGCAGCGTCAGGCGGCGGCAGCGGTCCACCTGCACCTTCACCTGCTGCACCAGCGCCCAGAAGCCGGGGAAGCCCGCCACCTCGGCCAGCAGGGCGTGGAAGCGCTCGTCGGCCTCGTGGAAGCCGTCGCGGTCGCAGGCGGCGCACAGTTCGCGCTGCGCCTCCAGCGCCGCGCGCAGCCGCGCGATGTGGCTGGCGGTGGCGCGGGTGGCGGCCATGCGCACGGTGGCTTCCTCCAGCGCCCTGCGGATCACCCCGGCCTCGGGCAGGGCGGCGATCGGGATCAGGGAGACGTAGGTGCCCGACTGCGGGAAGACGTCGATCAGCCCTTCGTCGGCCAGCCGCAGGACGGCCTCGTGCACCGGAGTGCGGCTGACTCCGTAGGTTTCGGCGATGCGGGCTTCCGCGATGGGCTCGCCCGGCCTTCGGCGCATCGACAGGATGTCGTTCCGCAGATCGCGGTAGATGGGGGAGGCGGAGCGCGGCGCGGGCCGGACCGCCGCAGGCCGGCGCTGCCGCGGCGGTGCGGCGGCAGAGATGTCCGATGGCATGAGCCACCTCGTCGTACGAGCGGGCCGCACAGGCGTTTCGGGCCGGCGCCCCGAGGGATTCGTTCCATCTAAAATATTAGTATTTGCGCCGGTCGCTCAGGGGCAAAATGCGGGACATTCCAGGCAAAGTGTCGCATCCGGACGGTCAGGACCGCCGGAAGAGCCGCGGCCAGCGGAACGGCGTGCCCCGCGGGTCCAGGCCGTCGCGCAGGCCCTCGGCCAGCAGGTTGATGGAAAGCGCGACGGCGGCGACGGTGACGGTCGTCGCGGCGATCAGGTGCGGGGCGCTGCGCAGGTCGGCCAGACCGTCGCGGATCAGGGTGCCCAGCGACACCGCCGGCTCCTGGATGCCCAGACCCAGGCCGCTCAGCGTCGCCTCCGCCACCATGACGGGTCCGATGGACAGGGCGGCGCGGATGGCGACGGGGCCGGCGACCGCCGGCAGGAGGTGATGGCGGACCGCGTGCATCGGTCCCGCGCCGAGGGCGGTGGCGGCCACCACATGCTCGGCGGTCCGGTTCGACAGGGCCAGCGCCCGGCACCAGCGGACCTGCGACGGCCACGCTGCCAGGGCGAGCGTCAGCACCACGGCCTCCGTGCCCGGCCCCAGAAGCGCCGACGCGACGATGGCGAGCGACAGTTCGGGAAAACCGTGCAGCAGGTCGGCCAGCCGCAGGACCGCGGCGTCCGTTCGCCCGCCGATCCAGCCCGCCGCCCCGCCCAGTGCGAAGCCGAGACCCACCGCGAGGCCGAGCGCCAGCCCGGCGATGGCGAAGGAGGTTCCCATCCCGGCGATCAGCCGGGCGGCGACGTCGCGGCCCAGCCCGTCGCACCCCAGCGGGTGGTCGGCGGGCGGCCCGGTCCAGGCGCGCCCGAGATCCATGGCCGCCGGATCGAGCGGATGCAGAAAGGCGGCCAGGGCCAGCGGAACGGCCAGCGCCGCCGCGAGCAGCAGGCCGGCGCGCCCGGCGAGGGAGCGCACCGCGGTCATGGCGGCGTCTCACCGTCGCGCAGCCGCGGGTCGGCGAGGCCGATCAGCAGTTCGGCGGTCAGGCTGACGGCGACCTGCGCCAGGACGAAGACGAGAACGGCGGCGCCGGCCACCGGGTGGTCGCGGGCCAGCACCGCCTGGACGGTCAGGCGCCCGATCCCCGGCAGGGCGAAGACGGTTTCCACCGCCGCCGTGGTGGTGAGGATCGTTCCGGCCACCGACCCGACCGCCGCCGTCAGCGGCACCAGCGCGTTCGGCAGGGCGTGGCGCAGCAGAACGGCGGCCCGCCCTAGCCCCTTGGCCTGGGCGGTGCGGATGAAATCGCGGCCCAGCACGTCCATCACCTGGGTCCGGGTGAGGCGGGCGATCAACGCCGCCGCCGGCAGGGCCAGCGCGGCGACGGCCCATGGCGTCGTGCCGGACCCCGCCAGCATCAGCCAGGTCGCCAGCGCCAGCGGCGGCATGGACAAGGCCAGCACCGACCCGACGGTGAGGGCCGTGCCCGGCCATGCCCGACGGGCGTCGGCGGCGGCAAGGCCCAGGGCGAGCCCGAAGGGCAGGGCCAGCGCGGCCGCACCCGCCAGCAGTCCCAGCGTCACCGGCAGGGCTTCGCCCAGCAGCTCCGTCACCGGCACGCCGCCGTAGCGCAGCGAATGGCCGAGGTCGCCCCGCAGCAAGGCCAGGACGTAGGACAGGAACTGGGCCGCCAGCGGCTGGTCCAGCCCGGCGCTCTCACGCAGCCGGCGGACCATCTCGGGGTCAGCGGCCCGACCGTCCACCATCAGCATGACCGGATCGCCCGGAAGCGCGCGGGACGCCAGGAAGCTCGCCAGCACCGCGGCTCCGGCCAGAAGAAGCAGCCCGGGCAGGCGCCGCGCCGACCGCCAGGGGAAAAGACGCCAGGGGAGCGGGCGCCCCCTCATGGCAGCCGGGCGGACCGGTAGTCCGGCGTGCCGTCGGGCCGGATGACCAGCCCGGTCACGCCCGGCCGCACCAGCGCCACGAATTGCGGCACCGGCAGCGGTACGGCCACGGCCTCGTCCCGCAGCAGGCTTTCGGCCTCCTGGTAGAGCGCGTTGCGGGCGGCGGGATCGGCGAGCCCGCGCGCCCGCTCCATCAGCCGGTCGAAATCCGGGTCGTGCCAGCGGCTGCGGTTGGTCGGGCTGGCGCTGTGCCATTGGGTGGCGAGCTGGTCCATGGGGTCGGGGAAATCCGCCGTCCAGCCGTTGATGAACAGCGCCTCGCGCCCCTCGTTGATCGCCGCCACGAAGGCGGCACGCTCCTGAATCCGCACGCCGACCGGTATCCCCAGCGCGGCGCCGAGCTGGGCCGCGAAGTAGGTGGCTTCCTCCCGAACGTTGAGGCTGCCGGCGATCTGGAGCGGCGGCAGGCCGCGCCCGCCGGGGTAGCCGGCCTCCGCCAGAAGGGCCTTCGCCCGGTTCGGATCGGCCGATGTCAGCGCCACCGTGTCGGGCCGATAGCCGCCCAGACCGGGCGTGACGAAGCCGTTCGTCAGCAGCGCCCTCCCGGCGTGCAGGCCGTTGACGGTGGCCACCCGGTCGAGCGCGTAGTGCAGCGCCTGACGCACCCGCCGGTCGCGGAAGGGCGGATACAGGTCCTGGTTCAGCGCGAGATAGCGCACCTGCGCCCGCGCGAACGCCAGGATCTGCCCGTCGTAGCGCGTCTGGCGCACCGCCGTGCGCACGGCGTTCTCGGGAAGCGGCGCGACGTCGAGGTCCCCGGCGTCGTAGCGCGCCATCAGCGTGTTGGCGTCGGGCAGCACCGCCAGGGACACCCCGTCCACGGCGGGGGCGCCGTCCCAATAGCCGGTGTTGGCCTCCAGGCGCACCGACTCGCCCCGGCGCCAGGACAGGAAGCGGAACGGCCCGGTGCCGCCGGACGCCTGCTCATGCCACGCCGGTCCGAACTCGGCCTCCATCCCGCGGTCGACGAACAGGAACGGGTAGAGCGGGAAGAGCGCGTCGGGTTCGCTCAGCCGCACGACGAGCGTGTGGGGATCGGGGATGGTCACGCCGGACAGCGATGCGGCGGTCCCCTGCTGCAACGCCGCGGCTCCCTCGATCCCGCGCAGGTAGAAGGCGCTGTAGCCGGGCTGGGGCTTGTGCGTCAGGTGGCGTTCCCAGGTCCACAGGACGTCGGCGGCGGTGAACTCCCGCCCCGAATGGAAACGCACGCCCGGGCGCAGGGTGAAGCGCCAGGTGCGTCCGCCGTCCGGGGTTTCCCAGCCGGTGGCCAGCGCCGGAACGGCGTTGCCGGCGGCGTCGATCGCGGTGAAGCCCTCATAGACCTGCCGCAGCACCCCCGCGGTGACCAAGCCGGGAAAGACGAACGGGTCGACGGTCGTCAGATCGTCGGACAGGCTGGTCCGCAAGGTTCCCGCCGTTGCCGGACAGGCGGCGCCGGAAACCCCGGCACCGATGGCCAGAACGATCAGAATCAGGCGGAGGAACGCGGGCAGAGGCATGGTGCGGGACGTTGCAGGGCGTTGGCGGAGTGGCGGGAAACCCAAGCGCGCCGGACTCCTTCAAGGCCTCAGGCCAGGGCGGAGCCGGGGCTGCGCCGGACCTCCGCCATATGTATGCACAAGCGTGCGTCCATATCCAGATATTCACGCGATCAGCGGTGATGCGGCAGGCACCATACCCGGATTCGATCAGAGGCGCGACCCGAAATGCCAGCAGAGCATCGTCACCTGACGCACGATGCCCGCCTGGTTGCGCAGCCCCGTCTTGCCCAGGATGGACGAGACCTGGTTGTAGACGGTGCGCCGCTCCACCCCGCGGTCTTCGGCGATCTCGTCCACGCTCCGTCCGGAGCACAGGGCCAGTGCGATTTCGGCCTCCGAACCGGTGATCTGGAGCAGTTCGGCAACGGTGCGCGGCGACACGGTGGGCAGCACGTCCGGATCGACGAGGGTCAGCAGAAGGATGCCGTTCATCGGTCCGTCGTTCCCGGCGTTCCGGGCCGGCGGCTCCGACAGGGTGGCGAAGTAGGGGGTCGGCTGGTCCAGGCGCGACACGCGCAACGTGATCGGCGTGCGGACGCGGCGGCGGAAGAAGCCGGCAGCCCGTTTGGCCAGTTCCGCCTGTTCGGTGGGCGCGTCCGGGATGCACAGCCGTCCGCCGACCACGGCGGGCCCGTCTCCGCGCGACATGATGGAGATGAAGGCGTCATTCCCGTCGATGACCTGACAGCGCGGTGTCAGCAACGCCGCCGGGTAGGGCAGCGCGTCAAGAAGCCGCACGACGAAAGCCGGCCTGTTCGGCGGCGTCAGCGCGCCGTTGCTGTTCAGGGAAATCAGGCTGTCGAAGTCGCACCGGAAACCGTCCTGGACGCTGCCGGTGACGTCGCGCCGCATCTGGTACCACCAGCCGTCCGTGTCGCTCAGCTTCTCGTAAGTGATCTGAATGACCCGGCCATCCGAATGGAGCGTGAAGGACTGCCAGAACCGGTGGAACCGGCGGGCATCTTCGGCATAGCTGATCCATCGGTCAGGGTTGGAATAAATGGCATCCAACCGGAATTTCTTATGCTTCACGCATTCCCACACGATGTCCCTGAACGTGACGGTGCGCGAGAAATCGATGAAAGGATAGAGCGTCCTTTGCTTTTCGTTGGTCGTCAGCAGCGTGTCGGTCTTGTCGAAGACGGTCAGCGCTGCGTTCAAATCTCTGGCGCGGCTGGAAAGATCTTGGAACAAGTCGGACATCGATCCCTCCCTTTCGCGCTGCCAGGTTGCCGGACCGCCCCTTGAACGCAGCCGGAGCCACGATCAAGGGGCACTTTGAAAGTACCTATCATTCCATGGATTTTAGCAACAGAAAGATCGCTTTATGGAATGGACGATACGATCGTATGCCGGTCAGGCCGCCTTGACCGTGAGATAGCAGGGGGCGAGTTCTTCCGTCGGAATCTCCACGCCGAGCGTCGCCCGGAAGGCGTCCTGGGTGTTGGCGGCGGCCTTCTGCCAGGTCGCGGCGTCGGGGGCGTCCGGATGATGGAGGACCCGGCCGCCGACAAGCCGCATCATGTCCGCCTCGTAGCGGTCCATGAACAGGATGTGCTCGTGCCACGCCGCATCCGCCGCCTTCGTCGGCACCAGGATCAGGTTCGGCTTCGCCGCCACCACGACCAGGAACTGGCGGTAGGCCTCGACCGACTCCGCGGCCTGATCCGGCGTGTAGCCGGCCAGCTTGAGCCGGTCGTCGATGAAGGAGAGGTCGAGAGTCGCCGGCTGCACGGTCGAGACGGGTTCGCTGTTGTTGCTCATTTCCGATGATCCTTTTCAAAAAGGGATGAAGTTCACGTCGGTTCTCGAAGATCCCCGCCTGAAGACGCGGGCCCGTGCCCTGCGGCAAACGGCGGTCGGCATGGTCCGGCTGCCGCCATGGGCAAGCCGCCGAGGCTGCATTTGCGGGTGCAGCGCGACGTAAACCCCTGCAACAGGCCCGTCATGCACCCCTCCTGCATACCCGAGTGTATCATAGTGACGGCTGTGCAACTGCTCAAGCGGATATCGCGTATTTATAATGAATCTGGTCAGGCATGATTATCAGTAATAGCATACTTATGTAGGCGCCAGCATTGTAATCATGGCAAATTCTTATGAAGCATTTCACTTGATTGGGCTGTTTTGATTGCATTCCACGGAATAGTTGGTATATTCTGCGTTTGGTTGCAGAGCTGTGTCATCGTCATGGAGTTCCGGATGCAGGGGCAGCGGGCAAATCCTTTTTCTTCGCCATGGCTCAACCGATTGCTTGCCGAGGCTTTGCAGCGCCCGGCGCTCGACGGGGCCGAGGACGCGCTGCTCCTGGCCGATGTCTTTCCCGGCGATCCGCGCCCGTCCCTGGAGGTGGAGGCGGTCGCCACGGCCCCGTGGGCCAGCGGCTGGCTTCGGCACGCGGTGGCGGCGGCGCGGGAGCAATCCCCGCATCGTGTGGCGCGGGACGTGCGGTGCTTCGCCGATTACATGGTGGAGGCGGTGCGGCTGATGCAGCGGCACGGCCATTTCCAGGACCGCGGCGACCGGCAGCGGGTGAAGGCTCTTTTCAAAAGGGCGGGACGGTGCGGGACCCTGCCGGCCCGCTCCGCCGCCGCGGAGCGCCTGCTGTCCGCCGCGGAAAGCCCGGACGCGGGGCGGTCGGACGTCCTTGCGGAGGCGCTCGGAGCCGAAACGTCCGGGCCGCCGGGCGGCGTCGATTCCGCAACGGCGGTGCTGCTCGGGCTGGCGGCCCTGCCGGTGGACAAGCGCCGGGCGCGGCTGCACGGGATGGGCATGGCCCTGCGGGCGTCGTCGGCCCAGGGGGCCTGGAACGGCTGAGGACGGCGAAGCCACGGCGGAATTGCGCTTCGCAGGACAGGGGGCAGAGCAGGGGAGGGGATTGGAATTGGGGTGGACGCCCCCACCTACCCATCGACAGCGATGACGTGGGAGGACGAGGAATGCGCATGGGCCGAACCGCCGCCCTGATGTCTGCCACCGCTCTTGCGGCTTGCCTGAGCGTCACGGACGCGGGCGCCGTCGACAAGGTGTTCAAAACCGAAAAGGCGATGGTTTCGGTGAAGACCGTCGCCAGCGGCCTCAGCCACCCCTGGGGGCTGGCCTTTCTGCCCGATGGGCGGATGCTGGTGACGGAAAAGGACGGCCGGCTGCGCATCTTGGCGCAGGACGGCAGCGTCTCCGCCCCGGTGAAGGGGGTGCCGCAGGTCGACGACCGCGGGCAGGGCGGCCTGCTCGACGTGGCCCTGGACCCGGATTTCGCGCAGAACCGCTTCGTCTATCTCAGCTTTTCCGAACCCGGACCGGACAGCGGCACCAACTCCACCGCCGTGGCGCGTGGCGCGCTGAACGCCGACGGCACCGCCCTGACCGATGTCCGGGTGATCTTCTCGCAGAAGCCGAAGGTGGAAAGCCGGATGCATTACGGGTCGCGGCTGGTCTTCGACCGGCAGGGCCACCTGTACGTGACGCTGGGCGAACGCTCCCTGGACCGCTTCCGGACGCAGGCCCAGGATCTCGACTCGCATCTGGGCAAGGTGGTGCGGATCAACCGGGACGGCTCGGTGCCCGCCGACAACCCCTTCGTGAACCGGCCCGGCGCGCTGCCGGAAATCTGGTCCTACGGCCATCGCAACATCCAGGGCGCCGCGCTGAACCCGCAGACCGGCGCCTTGTGGATCAACGAGCACGGCCCCCGCGGCGGCGACGAGGTCAACGTGCCGGAGCCGGGCAGGAATTACGGCTGGCCGGTGGTGTCCTACGGCGTGAACTACAACGGGACGCCGGTCGGGACGGGCAAGTCGAGCGCGCCCGGCATGGAGGAGCCGGTCTACCATTGGACCCCGGTCATCGGCTCCTCCGGCATGACCTTCTACACGGGGGATGCGGTTCCCGGTTGGAAGGGCAGCCTGTTCAACGGCGGGCTGGCCACCAAGGAGGTGGTCCGGCTCGAACTCGACGGGACGGCGGTCAAGCGCGAGGAGCGCATGTTCGGCGATCTGGGCAAGCGCATCCGGCAGGTCAGCCAGGGTCCCGACGGCGCGCTCTATCTGCTGACCGACGAGAACCGGGGCGAGATCCTGCGGGTGGCCCCGGCGGGCAAGCCGTAAGGGCAAGGGCCTGTTCAGCGGTTCCCGTCGCGCTCGGCGTTGCGCCGGGGATGTCCCAGGCGTTCGGCGGCCATCAGGTCGCTGCGGCTGACGCCGATGTCCCTCAGCAGGCGATCGTCGAGCCGGTCGGGGGCGCCCGCGGCCCAGCGCCGGGCCCGGCGCCCCTTCAGGCGGCGGCAGACTCCCAGCAGGGTGCCCAACAGGGCATCGGCGAGCGACTTCGGCAGGGTCGCACCGAAGGCACGGACGGCGGGCAGGTGGGGCATGGTGTTTCCTCCGTTCGGGCGGGGACTGCCGCCCCGCGTTGCCGGCCCTGTCTAACGGGCTTTGGCCGATGGGGAAGTGGCGCCCTTCACACCGGCCCTGCGCTTTCCGGCCTTCCGGCGGAGCGCCGGGGAGGCTACACAGGCGCCCATGCCTTCGATCATTCCCATCGACGAACCGGACGACCCGCGGATCGCGGCCTACCGCGACGTGAAGGAGCGCGACCTCGTGGGCCGGGAGGGCCGGTTCATCGCCGAAGGGGCGGTGGTGCTGCGGACCCTGCTGACCGCCTCGCGCCATGAAACCCTGTCGCTGCTGATCGCGGACAAGCGGATCGTGGCGCTGGCGCCGACGCTGGAGGCGCTGCCCGCCACGGTGCCGGTCTACAGCGCCCGGCAGGAGGTGCTGGACGCCATCGCCGGATTCCCGCTGCACCGGGGCATCCTCGGGCTCGGGCGGGCGGCGCCGATGCCGGAGCCGGACGCGCTGCTGGCCGGGCTGGGGCCGCGGGCGACCGTGCTGGTGCTCTGCGGGATCGGCAACCACGACAATGTGGGCGGCATCTTCCGCAACGCGGCGGCCTTCGGGGTGGACGCGGTGCTGCTCGATTCCGGCTGCTGCGACCCGCTCTACCGCAAGGCGATCCGCGTCTCGGTCGGGGCGGCGCTGCGGGTGCCCTTCGTCCGGATTCCGGCGGGAACCGATCCGGTCGCCCTGCTGGAACGGCACGGCATCCGTGCGATCTCGCTGAGCCCGGCGGGGGCGGTGACGCTCGCGGGGCTGCGCCGTCCGGAGCGCGCGGCGCTTCTGCTGGGGTCGGAGGGACCGGGGCTGCCGGCCTCCGTCCTGGCGCGGACGCGGACGGTGCGCATTCCCATGGCGCCGGACTTCGATTCCCTGAACGTCGCCACCACCAGCGGGATCGTCCTGCACCACCTCGCCTTCATGGCGGAACCGGAGTCAGGGACCGGTTGAACCGTCGATCCGGCGCAGGCCGGGCGGGGTGGCGTCGCGCAGGCTCTGCGCCAAGGCGCGGAAGCCGGCGGCGCGCGGGTCGCTGGCCCGCCAGACCAGCCCGACGACGCGGCCCGGCGGATCGCCCTGAAAATCGCGGTAGGCGACCAGCCCGCCGACCGTCGCCGCCTCCCCCTCCCCGGTGGCGAGCCGCGGCATCAGCGTGTAGCCCGTGCCGCTGGCGACCATGTGGCGCAGGGTCTCCAGCCCGGTGGCGTGGCGCATGCCGCGGGTGGCGGCGCCGCAGGCGGCCAGCGCCTGATCGCGCAGGCAGTGCCCCTCCTCCAGCAGCACCAGCTCGCCGGGGTCGAGGTCGGCCAGCGCGATGGACGGCAGGGTTTCCAGCCGGTGGCCGGCGGGGTGGGCCAGCACGAAGGGCTCGAAGAACAGGGCGTCGCAGGTCAGCCCCTCGCCATCGACGGGCAGGGCCAGCAGGACGGCGTCCAGCCGCCCTTCGCGCAGCTCCTCCAGCAGGCCGTCGGTGCGGCCTTCGGACAGCACGAGCTGGACGTCCGGCAGGTGCCGGCGCATCGCGGGCAGGATGTGGGGGAACAGGTACGGCCCCAGCGTCTGGATCGCCGCGACGGAAAGATGGCCGTGCAGCGTCCCCTCCGTCCCGCGGGCGAGCGCCAGCAGGCGGCGCGCCTCCTCCAGAACGACGCGGGCCTGCCGGATCACCACCTCCCCCTGCGGAGTCGGCAGCACGCGGCGGCTGGTCCGCTCGAACAGGGTGATGCCGAGAAGATCCTCCAGCTTGCGGACCTGGGCGCTCAGCGACGGCTGGCTGACGGCACAGCGCTCCGCCGCCTTGCCGAAATGCCGCTGCTCGGCCACGGCGACCACATACTCCAGGTCGCGAAGGGACAGTCCGGTTATATTCATAGGTGCAGCCTATGGAAGCATTTGAAACGATGTCTTGGATATATCGATGGATCGGCGGGATAACCAGGGGGCAAAGCGGACGAGACGACCGACAAGAAACGCCAGAAGGAGTTGAGCCATGAGCACCCTGACGACCGCCTCCGGCATTCCCGTCGCCGACAACCAGAATTCCCTGACCGCCGGCCCGCGCGGCCCGGTGCTGATGCAGGATTTCCACCTGATCGAGAAGCTGGCCCACTTCAACCGCGAACGCATTCCGGAGCGGGTGGTCCATGCCAAGGGCGCCGGCGCCTACGGCGTCTTCCGGGTGACCAGGGACGTGACGCCCTACACGGCGGCCAAATTCCTGTCGGATGTGGGCAAGGAGACGGAGGTGTTCCTGCGCTTCTCCACGGTCGGCGGCGAGAAGGGCTCCGCCGACGCCGAGCGCGACCCGCGTGGCTTCGCGCTGAAGTTCTACACGGAGGACGGCAACTACGACATGGTCGGCAACAACACGCCGGTCTTCTTCCTCCGCGACCCGCTGAAGTTCCCCGACTTCATCCACACGCAGAAGCGCAACCCGGCGACCAACCTGAAGGACCCGACCGCGGTCTGGGACTTCTTCTCGCTGTCGCCGGAGACGATGCACCAGTTGACGATCCTGTTCAGCGACCGCGGCACGCCGCGCAGCTACCGCCACATGGACGGCTTCTCCAGCCACACCTTCTCGTGGATCAACGCGGCGGGCGAGCGCTTCTGGATCAAGTACCACTTCAAGACCCGCCAGGGCATCGAGAACCTCACAGCGGAGCAGGCCGTGCGCATGGCCGGCGTCGATCCCGACCACGCCACCCGCGACCTGTTCGCGTCCATCCGGGACGGCGATTTCCCGGCCTGGACCGTCTCGGTGCAGATCATGCCGGAGCTTGAGGCCGACTCCTACCGCATCAACCCGTTCGACCTGACCAAGGTGTGGCCGCACGCCGATTATCCGCTGGTCGAGATCGGCGAGCTGGTGCTGAACCGCAACCCGGAGAACTTCTTCGCGGAGGTCGAGCAGGCCGCCTTCAGCCCGGCCAACGTGGTCCCCGGCATCTCCTTCAGCCCGGACAAGATGCTTCAGGGCCGCCTGTTCTCCTACGCCGACGCGCACCGCTACCGGCTGGGCGCCAACCACCAGGCGCTGCCGGTCAACTGCCCGCACGCGGCGAAGGTCCGCAACCACCAGCGCGACGGGGCCATGCGCTTCGACGGCAACGGCGGCGGCAGCCCGAACTACGAGCCGAACAGCTTCGGCGGGCCGGTGCAGAACCCGGCGGTGGCCGAGCCGCCGCTGCGCATCTCCGGCGACGCCGCCCGCTACGACCACCGCGCGGGCAACGACGACTACGCCCAGGCCGGCGCCCTGTTCCGCCTGATCGGAGCGGAGGCGCAGGAGCGGCTGATGGACAACATCGCCGGCTCGCTGGGGCAGGCGCCGGACTTCATCCAGCAGCGCCAGTTGACGCACTTCTTCGCGGCCGACCCCGCCTATGGCGCGGGCATCGCGAAGCGGCTGGGGGTGACGGCGGGTGCGGAGGCCGAGGAGGCCGCCGTGGCCGGCTGATACCGTGGGTGGATGATGGAAGCCATCATCCACCCACGGACAAACCCGACAGATCAATGCGACAGCATTGATTGAAAGGGTCATGCGGACGAAGCCTTCAGGCGCCGCCCGTATGAGCCCAACTCCTGAAAACTCGGCACCGCCGGACGCGCCCCCCGCGTCCGGCGGCTTTTTTCGTGGGGCCAATCAATCCACGGCGGCGCTCTGCCGGTCCGCCCAGCTTTCGGCGATCCGCGGCAGGTTGAACTCGATCCAGTCGGCGAGGAGGCGCACCTTCTCCGCAGCCTCCTGTCCCAGCGGCGTCAGGCTGTAGTCCACATGCGGCGGCACCACGTCATGGGCGGTGCGGTTCACCATGCCGTCGGCTTCGAGCCATTGCAGCGTCTGCGCCAGCATCCGTTCGCTGACCCCGCCGATGGTGCGGCGCAGTTCGCTGAAGCGCAGCGTTCCGCCCTCCAGCGCGATCAGCACCAGAACGCCCCATCGGCTGGTGACGTGCTTCAGCACCTTCCGCGACGGGCAGGCCGCAGCCATCAGGTCGCCGCGCTGCATCCGCTCCGACAGCGGCGGCGGGGTGTAGTCCTCATTTGGTTCCGGCATGGCCGTCATCCCGCTGGAAAAAAATCTTCACACTTACATTTATGTACGTACTTACGAAAAATAAGCAAGTGGCTTAGGTAGGTGGACACCATCCACTGCCAACGGGACACCCCTTCCAATGACCATCGCCGTCACCGGTGCCACCGGCCAGCTTGGCCGCCTCGTCATCGCCCGCCTCAAGGAGACGGTTCCGGCCTCCGGCCTCGTCGCGCTGGCGCGCTCCCCCGCCAAGGCCGCCGATTTGGGGGTTGAGGTCCGTGAAGCCGATTACGGCAACCCGGACGCGCTCGCCCGCGCCCTGGCCGGCGTGGACACGCTGCTTCTGATTTCGTCGAACGAGATCGGCCAGCGCGCCGCGCAGCACCGCAACGTCATCGGCGCCGCGAAGGCGGCGGGGGTGGCGCGGATCGTCTACACCAGCCTGCTCCACGCCGACCGCTCGCCGCTGAGCCTCGCCGACGAGCACCGGGTGACCGAGGAGGAACTGAAGGCGTCGGGCATTTCCTTCACCATCCTGCGCAACGGCTGGTACACGGAGAACCACACCGGTTCGGTCGGGGCGGCGCTGGCCGGGGGCGCCTTCATCGGCAGCGCGGGGGACGGGCGGATCTCCTCCGCAACGCGCGCCGACTACGCCGACGCCGCGGTGGCGGTGCTGACCGGGACCGGCCATGAGGGCAAGACCTACGAACTGGCCGGCGACACCGCCGTGACGCTTGGCGATCTGGCCGCCGAAATCTCCCGCCAGTCCGGCAAGGACATCCCCTACCGGAACCTGCCGGAGGCCGACTACGCCGCCATCCTCGCCGGGTTCGGCCTTCCCGACGCCTTTGCGAAAGGAATCGCCTCCTGGGACGTGGACGCGTCGAAGGGCGCGCTGTTCGACGACGGGCGCCAGCTTTCCACGCTGATCGGGCGTCCGACCACGCCGCTGTCCGCCGCCGTGGCCGCAGCCCTCGCCTGACCGGCAAAGAAAACCCCCTCGCCTTTGCGGGGCGAGGGGGTTTGGAAAGGTTGCGCTGCGGTTTGGCGTTACTTTTGGCGTTACTGCGAGGCCGCCGCGATCTCCCGCGCGCGGCGGGACACCGACGCCGCGTAATGGTCCTTCGCCAGCACGGTGTAGACCGCCGGCAGGACGAACAGCGTGAACAGCGTGCCGATCAGCATGCCCGACACGATCACCAGACCGATGGAGAAGCGGCTGGCCGCACCGGCCCCGGCGGCGGTCAGCAGGGGCAGCAGGCCCACCACCATCGCCGCCGTGGTCATCAGGATCGGGCGCAGGCGGACGCGGGCCGCGTGCTCGATGGCGGTGCGGCGGTCCACCCGCTCGTTGATCTGCATCTCGCGGGCGAACTCCACCATCAGGATGCCGTGCTTGCTGATCAGGCCGATCAGCGTCACCAGACCCACCTGGGTGTAGATGTTCATGGTGGACAGGCCGAAGAACAGCGGCAGCAGCGCCCCGCAGATCGACATCGGCACCGAGATCAGGATCACCAGCGGATCGCGCAAGCTCTCGAACTGGGCCGCCAGCACCAGATAGATGACCACCAGCGCGAAGGCGAAGGTGATCATGAGCTGGTTGCCCTCCGTCACGTACTGGCGCGATTCCGACAGGTAGGAATGGGCGAAGCCGGCGGGCAGGATCTCGCGGGCCTTCTGCTCCAGGAAATCCACGGCCTGCCCCATCGTCACCCCCGGCATCGGCACGGCGGAGAAGGTGGCGGAGGGAAGCTGGTTGTACTTGGTCAGGGCGTTCGGTTCCGTCGCCATCTCGATGGAGACGACGGTGGACAGCGGGACCTGCGCGCCGTTGCCCGCCGTGACGTAGTAGCGGGTCAGCGTCTCCGGCGTCAGGCGCTTGTCGCGCGGCACCTGCGGGATGACCTCGTAGGAGCGTCCGTTCAGGTTGAAGCGGTTGACGTAGTTGCCGCCCACCAGAACCGCCAGCGTGTCGCCGATCGACTGCATGGACAGGCCGAGGTCCGCCGCCTTGGAGCGGTCCACATGCAGCCGGACGACCGGGCTGTTGAACTGCAGGTCGCTGTCGGTGACGATGAACATGCCGCTTTCCATGGCGGCGGCCTTGATGCGCTCGATGGCGTCGTAGATGGTCTTGTAGTCGCCGGGGCTGTTGATGACCATCTGCACCGGCAGGCCGCCGGTGGAGCCGGGAAGGGCCGGCGGCGACACCAGGAAGATCTGCGTGCCGGCGACGTTGCCCAGTTCAGCCTGGACCAGCGGCTGAAGTTCCTTGGCGCTGCGGGTGCGCTCGTCCCACGGCTTCAGGATCATGCCGGCGAAGCCCTGCGTCACCGTCGGCATGCCGTTCAGGACGAAGCGGGTGTCGGTCTCCGGATAATGGGTGAACACCTCGTCCATCTGGCGGCCATAGGCGTCCATGTAGTCGAGGTTGGCGTATTGCGGCCCCTTGGTGATGCCGAACAGGATGCCCTGGTCCTCCTCCGGCGCCAGCTCCGCCATGGTGTTGGCGAAGAGGAAGCCGACGCTGAGCAGAACGCCGAAGCCGAACAGCAGGGTCGCCGCCCGGTAGTCCAGCGCGCCGGCCAGCCGCCGCCCGTACCAGCCGGCCAGCCGCTCGAACGTCCGGTCCAAGAAGTGGGCGAAGCGTCCCTCGTTCATGTTCGACGTCAGCAGGAGGGAGCACATCATCGGCGTCAGCGTCAGCGCCACCACGCCGGAGATGATGACCGACCCCGCCAGCGTGAAGGCGAATTCGCGGAACAGCGCGCCGGTCAGCCCGCCGAGGAAGCCGATGGGCGCGTAGACCGCGGCCAGCGTGATGGTCATGGAGATGACCGGCCCGATGATCTCCCGCGCGCCGATCAGGGCCGATTCGACGGGCGACTTGCCTTCCTCCAGATGGCGGTGGACGTTCTCCACCACCACGATGGCGTCGTCCACCACGAGGCCGATGGCCAGCACCATGGCGAGCAGGGTCAGCAGGTTCAGGCTGAAGCCCATGGCCAGCATGATCGTCGCCGCACCCACGATGGACAGCGGGATGGTCACGATGGGGATCAGCACCGACCGGAAGGACCCCAGGAACAGGAAGATCACCACGATGACGATGCCGACCGCTTCGAGCAGCGTCTTCTGCACCTCGTCGATCGACGCCTGGATGAAGCGCGTCGAGTCGTAGACGATCTCCATCTTCAGCGACGGCGGCAGGTTGCGCTGAAGCTCCGGCACCAGCTTGCGGATGTCCTCCACGATGGTCAGCGGGTTGCCGGTGGGGGTGGAGTTGATGCCGATGAAGATGGCCTGCTGGCCGTTCATCGACACGCTGGCGTCGGAGCTTTGCGCGCCCAGCTCCACCTGGGCGATGTCCTTCATGCGGACCAGCGCGCCGTCCTTGGACTTCACCACCATCTGCCGGAACTGCTCCACGTCGGTCAGGCCGGTGTTGGTGGTGATGTTGGAGACGACGAAGACGCCCTTGGTCTGGCCGGGGGCGGACTGGTAGTTGTTGGCCTGGATCGCCGCCCGCACGTCCGCCGCGGCGATGTTGCGCGCCGCCATCCGGTCCGGGTCCAGCCAGACGCGCATGGCGAAGGTCTGCCCGCCCAGGATCTGGGCCTCCGCGACGCCGGACACGGTGGACAGCAGCGGCTGCACCACGCGCGTCAGATAGTCGGAAATGGCCGCGCCGGACAGCTCCGCGCTGGCGAAGCCCATGTAGAGGATGGAGGTCGTCTCGCCCGTGGATTTCAGGATCACGGGGTCGTTGGCCTCGCGCGGAAGCTGGTATTTGACCTGCTGCACCTTCGACATCACGTCGGTCATCGCGACGTTGGGGTTGAAGTTCAGCCGGATGTAGGCGGTGACGAGGCTCACCCCCTGGGTGGAGGAGGAGGTGATGTAGTCGATGCCTTCCGCCGTCGCCACCGCCTGCTCGATGGGCGTCGTGATGAAGCCCTGCATCAGGTCGGGGGAGGCGCCGGGGTAGGAGGTGGTGATGGTGATGACGGTGTTCTGAAGCTCCGGATACTGGCGGATCGGCAGATCCGTCAGCGACCGGACGCCGACCAGCAGGATCAGCAGGCTGACCACCAGCGCCAGGACCGGCCGCCGGATGAAGATGTCGGTGAATGACATGGCCGGGTCCTCAGTTGCGCGGAACGGTCTGCGGCGGCACCAGCGCGCTCGCTTCCGTCGGCACCACGGCGGCACCGTTGTTCAGCTTGAGCTGGCCGGAGGACACCACCCGGTCGCCGGGCTTCACCCCGTCCAGGATCTCCACCTTGTTGTCGAACCGGTCGCCGGTCTTCACCGGGACGCGGTTGACCACGAAGCCGTCCTTGCCCTCGGCGTCCTTCTGGGCGGCGACGACGAAGACGCTGTCGCCGTAGACCGTGTAGTCCACCGCGGTTTCCGGAACGACGATGCGGTTCGGGGCCGGCGGCTGGACGACGCGGATGTTGGCGAACATGCCGGGCAGCAGCTTGCGCTCCGGATTTTGCAGCGTGGCGCGCACCTTGATGGCGCGGGTGTCCGGGCTGACCTGCGGCTCGATGGTCGAGATCACCGCGTTGAAGCTGGTGCCGGGGGCGGCGTCGGCGGTGATCAGCACCGGCTGGCCGATGCGGATCTGGTTCAGCGCCTGCTCGGGCAGGGTGAAGTCCGCGAACAGGTTGGACAGGTCGGTCAGCGTGACGATCGGGCCGCCGGCGCTGACATATTCGCCGACGTTGATCTGCCGGATGCCCAGGTCGCCGTCGAAGGGGGCGCGGATCAGCTTCTGGGCGATCAGCGCCTCGGTCTTCTTGATGTTGGCGTTGGCCTCGTCGAGCTGGGCCTGGTTCTGGTCCACGGTCACCTGCGGGCCGGCCTGGTTGCGCAGCAGGTTGCGGGCGCGCTCCAGGTTGTTCTCCGCCAGCTTCGCCTGGGCGCGGTAGGCCAGCAGGTCCGCCTGCTCGGTGGCGTCGTTGAGCTGCACCAGCGGCGCGCCGGCCTTCACGCGGGCGCCCGATTCGAAGGAGATCTGGGTCACCCGCCCGACCACCTCCGGCGCCACCGTCACCTGCCGGCTGGCGGTCAGGGTGCCGATGGCGGTGGTGTATTTGGGGACGGACTGCGCCGTCGCCTCGGCGACCGAGACGGGGGTCGGCGGCGGCTTGTTGCCGGCGAAGAAGTCGGCGATGGCCTTCTGCCGGAAATTGTTGAAGGCGTAGAGCCCGCCGAGCAGCAGGGCCAGGATCACGGCCATCAGGACGATGCGGAAAGCCAGCCGCCCGCGGGTGACCGGACGGCGTGCGGTGGTCCGCTCTGGCGCGTGAGCGGAATGGTCGGTGTCACTCGTCACGATCAGCCTCTCTCGAACAGGTCGGTTCTGGTTTTGATGCCGGGTTTGATGATTGGTTGCACTGCAACGACCGCGTGTAAAGAGCGACCGCTTCCTCCTTCAGGCCGAGACCGCGGAGAATGAAGGCGACCGCTTCGGGGACCGTCGTCCGCGGATCGGCCAGGGAGGGCACGACCGGCGTCGGGGGAAGGTGAATGGTGGCCAGCGTGGACCCCAGCATTTCCGCCATCCAGAAGGCGTTCTCCGTCACCAGCGCCGAAGGGACGAGGTCCCCGGCGCCGCGGGCGGCGTGCAGCGAGGCCACAAAGGGTGGGGCGATGTGCTCCGACATCCAGCGGCTCACCATGTGGGCGAACTCCCCGTCCTCCAGCAGGCTCATGAAATAGAGGCGGTAGCGGGGAAGCAGGTTGTCCCGGTCGCCGGGCAGGTCCTCGACGTAGCAGCTCACCATCGCCTGGACGTAGGCGGCCAGCGTGGCCGTGCTGGGCGGCATGGCCAGAAGCTGCGCCAGTTCCTCGTCCCCGTCCACGCAGGAGCGGAAGATCGCCTCGTAGAGGGCCGCCTTGCTGGGGAAGTGCTTGAAGATCAGCGCCTCCGACACGCCGGCGGCCTGGGCGATCTCCTTCGTGGTGGTGGCGGCGAATCCCTTGCGCGCGAACAGCGGAAGGGCCGCGTCGATGATCGCCGCGCGCCGGGCCGAGTTGTCCAGCCGTCCCATGATTAACCTTATTGCATAAGTGAGTACTAACTCACTTTGTCCGGGCTGGTGATACCACGGTGTGGTGAGGCTGTCCAGAAGGGTTCATGCGGCGACCGGCAAACGCCTCTTCCGGAGCGGGTGCCCCTCGTCCGGGGGTGATGGCGGACAGGTTGACGTGCGGTCTGATCATACGAACACGAATATTCCACCCCGCCCCGTCTGCGCCGGAACGACTACCGCAAAAGTCCTGCACCCGATCGGACGGGGAAAACCGGCGAATCCAGGGGCATTCCTTTGGGATCGAACTTTCACGCATCACTCCCATTCACATTGGACCGGGGCGCGTCACTTCTTTTCCATCTCCGGGGGCGGATGTGACCAATTTTCCGGGACCAATCTTCTGTGGGGGCGGGCCATTGGCCATGGATACGTGGTGTTATGACGGCGGTGCCGGGGGGCGCGCGGCCGCCGGGTCCGCCGACGGGTCTTCGGGCCTCTGGCTGGACCCGGACCTTGCGGCCCTGGAGGCGCTGTCGCTGCGGGTGCGGGATGCGGTCCTGCCGCATCTCGGCAGCGGCCCCGCCGTCTATGCGGACATTCCGGTCCATCTGAACGTCGGGGATCTGCTGATCAACCAGGCCGCGGAAGCCCTGTTCACCGACGGTGGGGTGGACATCCGGGAGCGGGTGACGCTGGGCAACGCCCGGCGCCTGCTGCGCCGCCGGCGCGACGGGCAGGCGGCGATCCTGCTGCACGGCGGCGGCAATTTCGGCGATCTCTACCCCCATCACGAGCTGTTCCGGCAGAAGGTGCTGGAGAGCTTTCCGGCAAGCCGGATCGTGCTGCTGCCGCAGACCGTCTACTATCGCGATCACGACCGGCTTCGCCACGACATGAAGCGCTGGGCGGCGCACCGCGATCTGGTCTTCATGGCGCGGGACGCCCCGTCGCTCGATCTGGTGCGGCCCTTTCTGGGAGAGCGGGCGATCCAGGTGCCGGACCTCGCCCATTACCTGACCCGTTATCCGGCGCGGCTGACGCCGGCCCGGTCCGCCCACGACACGACGCTGCTGGTGATGGCCCGGCGCGATCAGGAATGCGCGGGGCGCCACTGGCTGCGCCAGGACTCGCCGGTCTTCGACTGGGAGGATCTGTGCGGGCCGGAGGACTTCGCCGGTTACGCGCTGGCCGCCCGGCTGGTCCGGCTGGACGATGCGGTGCCGCTCCCCGCCGATCCGTTGCGGAGCTGGTATCCCATCCGCGACCGGCTGATCCGCAAGGCCGTGGCCCATTTCGGCGCGGCCAACGCCGTGGTCACCAACCGCCTGCACGGGATGCTGCTGGCGCTGATGATGGGGCTGCCGGTGCAGGTGCGCGACAACTCCTACGGAAAGCTGACCAACTACATCGACAGTTGGCCGATGGGGTGGAAACGATAGGGGGCCGGGAACGATAAGGCTCCGCAACCGTCTGTCCTTCCGGACCATGGATTGAAGGAGGCGTCGCGGAGCATGGCGGGCAGGGGGCTGCACATCGGCATCGAGGAAACGGAGGGCGGCGGCATGGTGCGCCGCACCGTCCTGCTGTCCGAGGACGGCGCCCGCCGCCGGCACCGCGTGGTCTACGAGTTCGAGGACCCGTCCGGGACCGCCGCGGACCGGCCCATGGACGGGGCGGTCATGGCCTTTCTGTTCCACGCCATGCAGCGTGGCCTTCCCGTCCATGTGCACGGGCCGGTGACCCGGACGGCGCTTTACAACATCGACACGCTCCAGGGGGTGTGGCGGCGCTGGCGCCCGGACCGCTACCGGACGGTGGAGATCCTGCCGGAAGCGGTCATCGACCGCACCGCGCCCAAGCCGGGACGCCGGGCCATCGCCGCTTACTCGGGCGGGCTGGACAGCACCTTCACCATCCTGCGCCACCGTCTGCTCCTGCCGCCGGAGCGCCGCCACGGCGTCGGGGCGCTTCTGATGGTGCACGGCTTCGACGTGGCGCTCGACCGGCCCGGGGATTTCGAGCGGCTGGTCGAGCGCACCCGATCCTTCCGCGATCTGGTGGGGCTGGATCTGCGCGTGGTGCGGACCAACAGCAAGGAGCTTCATCTCCAGAACTGGCAGGACTCCCACGCGGCGGAGCTGGCGGCCTGTCTGCATCTCTACGGCGCGGAGTTCGAGTTCGGGCTGATCGGCAGCACCAAGCCCTACGACGCGCTGGTCATCCCCTACGGCACCACTCCCATCGCCGACCATCTGCTGTCCGGCGACGGCTTTTCCATCGTTCATGACGGGGCGGCCTGTTCCCGGACCGAGAAGGCCGCGGCGGTCGCCGCCCATCCGGAGGCCGTCCGCTCCCTGCGCGTCTGCTGGGAAGGGGCGGAGCAGTTCCGGAATTGCGGGGTGTGCGAGAAGTGCATGCGCACGCGGATGAACTTCGCCGCCGCCGGGGTGGCCGCCCCGGCCTGCTTCGATGGGCCGCTGGACCCCGCGCGCATCGCCGGCATCCCCGTGCGCAACGAGCCGCAAGCGGCGGAGCTCCGCTCCATCGTCGATTATGCGCGCCGGCACGGGGTGCAGGGGGAATGGCTGGAGCGGCTGAAGGAGCGCGTCCAGGTCATCCATCCAGGGGCCATTCACACCGGAACGGGCCACACCGGAACGGGCCAGCCCGAACCCGTCCCCGTCCGGGCGATGAAGGCGGCGTCCGCCTCGCTGCGGCAGGCCGCCGGGGCGCTGCTCGACGCGATGGAGCTGAAGCAGCCGCTCAAGCGGGTCCGGAACCGGCTGCGGACCCGCAGCTGAGCGTTTTGTGGCCCGCACCGGAAAACCGGCGGGAAATTCTTAAAAATCAGGTGGGGTTTGCCGACGCGCTCTGCACCACAATGACCCGTCAAGAAGAGTGGGTCGGGAATGGTGCCCAGGGACGGAGTCGAACCGCCGACACGGGGATTTTCAGTTGCAATCGAGCTAAGTTAAGTTCTTGTTTTATATAGAATGCAAAGCAGTATGTGCTAAGGCTGTGCTAGGCAGCAAGGGCTATAGGATTGTTTTCCTACGAATCGCATCGCGCTTTTGCTTGTCCCTCTATGGTGCTCTACGTTCTCACACGGTGCAAGCGTAGTGCTTGAGCCAAGGTGATGGCCGCGCCCTATAGCTCGACGGCGCGCAGCCGCTACGTATACAGCATGGGAAACGTTCATTGAGTTGTCAGGCGAGGCAGCGACCCTGTAGCGCACCAATAAGCTAAGCAGTGATGATTAATCCGCTTGATCGGCTGCTGTGGGAGTACGATACTCGTACTCCCTTCGAGTAGGAGAGAGCGGATGTCCGGTGAAGTTGCCAGTCTATCAAGCGAAACCAAGATCGATATTCTCGGCGGTAAGGCGGTTTCGACCATCGAAGCGCAAAAGCTGCTCGATACGTCGGAAGCGAATTCGCGCGACTTTCTTGTGCAGCTTCGCGGGACCGACATGGTGCTATATGAAGCGCTGGTGTCGCTCTACCACCTATATCTGTTGTGTGCGAACAACTCGAAGGAACACGTTCAACTCGTTAATGACTTGGTTCGCAAGCGCCTTGGCAAGCAGGAGTTCGACATCCAAAAGGAGCCGTCTGGGAACAGGTTCTCAAACCTGCTGAAAGCGACGTTGCTCCACAAGCGGCAGAGCAATCAAAGCAACGATCCAAAAGCTGAGATCGAAGCGGATTACATTCCGCAGCGAGCAAATACTTATTCAATGGCTTTGCATCAGGCGCTAAAGGAAAAGCTGACACCTGACGAGTTGAAGCAGAGGTTGAAAGAAGATGGCGTTCGCAAAATGCGGGACAACTTCGTCGACCCGCAATCTGCTTCCAATCCGAAAACCGATGAAGCCAAAGAAGCTGAGCGCGTTCAGGCAATTGCTGAGCTGAAGGAATTCGGAGGCGCTGCCAATTTAGTTTTTGATGGTGAAGAAATACAGGACATGGGCCTGGGCGTTGCCGTTTTCTTAGTGAAGGTTGAAGAGGTGGATGGCAGGAAGCAAGGGCAATTGCTTCGACAGGCATATGTAAGCAGTGACACTTTGAAGGACTTGGCCTACGGCATATCAGCCGTTACGCGGCTGGAGAAATCGGAGGCTGGACCAGTTATCCGTTGTGCTCAGCTTGCTGAAACCTTTTTTGATCGAGCGGCTAAGGACGCGAGGCAGATTGTCATTGAGGCGAGTGATGAGGACGCATGGGTCTGTGCCAGCCTTACCGGAGACACAGAGAAGCCGACGAAGTTTCTCCTAACTCACATTTCCAAGCAAATCGAAGGTCTGCCGCCGAATACCCGATATCTGCTAACCGGAAACAATCTTGCTGCACTATATCAAACACTTGGTAATGAAAAAACAGCCGGAAATTGGCGCTTCGAGCGAATGGATGCCGAGGAAAAGGATGAATTTGGTGGCGATACAAGTCGTATAAAGTTGCTTGCTGATGCTGCCGATGGTCAGAAGGCCATTAATCTGGATCAGGGAAGCAACGTGAACATCCAGGCAATCACAGAAGAAGCAAAAAAGACCCCTGGAGTTGGCGTGACACTATCAGCCGCCCAGTGGATTGAGCTTCGATCAAATTGGGACGAGAAGCGCAAGGCTCATAAGAACGATACCGCAGAGCAGAAAAAGCAAAACCCTCTCGACCTCGTAATCGATCAGAAAAGCGGGCTGGTGAAGTTCTTCTGCAAAGGACATCAGGATAAGCCGCTTCTGGCGGTCGAGGCTCAGAAAGACCTGCCTGCCGTGAAGCGCATCATGAAGGGAACGTTGCTCGGAAAGCTCTCGGTTCTTTATGAGGAGTACGGGGCTGCTAGCACCAGGTGGTCACTCAGCGAGAACGTAATTAATGTCGAGACACAGCTTCGCGGCGATCTATACCGCATTTGCATAAAGGCAGAGAGCAAGACGACAGAAACAAAGAAGGCGCCAGGAGCATCAAGGTCCGGCGCCTCCGCAAAGTCGAAAAACGCGAAGAAGTAATTATTCTTCGAACCAAGGTACTTCCGAGAAATAAGGGAACGGCTCAAGGTCGGTGTTCCACCAATCTGGCCGTTCCCCCTGAATCAGCTGAGCGACAGTGACATAAGAGGACCGATCAAAGAACTCCAGTACGTTCTTGTTGTCGAGTACAATTTGGTTGGCTTGTTCGCGGCTTTGTCCCATTGCAAATATACGATCCAAAACATCCGCCAGTTTTTGGTATTGCTTAGGCAATTGAAGTCCCATATCGAATTCCGACGAGACATCGACAATGCGGTTCAGCTGATTGATCGCATCAATATGGACATAGAGGTTGTGATTCATCAACATAAGGGAAGACAACGTGTCCCAATGTGACAGCCGGTCCGATTGCCGGCGCTTTCCTTCTGGAAGTGCACACAGATCCCCAAGCTTCATCTCTCGTCCGATTGGACTGGTCGCGAATGGAAACGGTTTGTCGGAATGAACGTAGTGCGCACTGTTGGGCACCCGGCAGGGCTCGAACACCACTTCACCGTCGCGACGGAAGCTCAAGCCACTATACGCCTGTTGCACTCGTCCGCCGGAAATGAAGGGCGACGCTGCGTCGTAGCTGACCACCAAATCTGGCCGGACGTGCTCGCGTAGCGCCCGCATGAGCAACGTCAATCCACCAACCAAGTTGAGGCGGGCTACTCCAAAGAAGTGCAGCCAGCGGCAGTTATCCAAAGCACCATCATGTTTCATGATAAGAAGAAACTGTAGGAGGCTGTGCAGATTCTCATGAAAGCGCCAGGGAATCGACCAGCCATCCAAACTGTCAAAACGCTTAACTACGCTAAACCATTCCTTAGCCTGTCCCCAGTCAGCACCTTGCAACACGTTTAGATACAATGCCTTCGTCGTCCGATCTCGTTGATTGACCATGAATTCGAGGCTGCCTTCGGTGTAACGTAGGCATGACGAAAAATCGAAGTTCTCCTGCCTCATCACTGCTTCGTTGGTCGGGAAATCCAGCGGAACAATAATGTCTGCAAAACCCTCCGCCCATTTTAGAACGGATTCACGTGCTCGAAACAGCGCTTCAGGGTTGGTAACGTCGATCTGCCACTGTTGGCGGGCGATCTGAAAGCCTCCGCTATCGGCCATGATGACAGACTGACCTGGCTGTCTGTTACGGAGTACCTGCTCGTCCCCAAGGGCTGCTGTGAAGTCACCTTTAGTATGTCCTGCCGAATATAGGCCCCATTTGTAGAAGAAGTTTTTGCACTGGTTATCTAGGAAATTTAAATTTCTCAGTGTGCCATCAATTGATGCCGGCAAACATCCGTCTCGGAATGCCTCATTCTGCCTGCCAATGTTTTTAAGATAAACAGGAGATATTGATGGGATGAAAATGGCATAGCCATTCTTTTCCGCAGGACCTTTGCTCAGCGAGTTGATGCTGGACAAATCAATAGTGCTCATGGGCGTTCCCTATTTGCTCATCACTGCTGACATATGATATCTTGGAAGTAGCTAGGAGGCCAGAGGGAAGTTAAAATGAACACACCGTCCATATACGATAATTCTGTGCTTCTCTTTGTAAGAACAACAATTGATCGGACGCAACGAGCCGCCTTTAAAGAAAGACTTTCAAATGTAACACGGCCAGACACGATCATTATTCATGATCTTAATGACGGAATCAGCAGCGAATTTCTCCATCGCGTTGTGATTCCTTACCTTTGTGCATCGGAGCGACACAAGGAGCTTATTGTTGTAGAGGCTGCATCTTCGCAGACGGCCGCGAAGGTAAAAGCAATTCTGAACCCGGAGGATGGATTGGGTGTGATTAAGCCTCTCCACGGTTCAACAAGAACTCAGGCAATGGGGCTATTCTGTCGGCTTGAGGAACGGTGCGCGAAGATTGTGCAAAGGAAGATTGATCAAGAGAATGCATGGTGGAAGAAAAGTCAGGCGCTCGTCTACCTGAAGATTGCTGACACGCAGGTTCCAGAGTACTCGTCCTTACTGGCGCCCGTTATCAGGAAATTGGAGCACGATGAGGTCGAATCGGTTTCGCTTCAGTCCCAAATCCAAGAAAGCTGCCTTGAATTAACAGGTCAGTTTGCAGAGTTGGTAGACATTCTTTCCGAGGCGAAGATCATGACTTCTTCGTATGCTCCTCACTTTCTGCGGACTTGGTGTGAAGCCATCGCCACATTTGCGATGACGAGCCTTCCTAGACTGCACGGCGTTGAGGTGGCAAGTCTGTTGCGTCAGGAGTTCGAAAATCGTACTCCTGACCTTGGCAGCTAACAAGGAGCACCTACCGCATCCACACTTCCATTCACTATGAACTTAGCTACCAGCAACCCAACTAAGCTAGCTGAGGTGCATCCCATTGCATCTGAGGCGGATTGACTTTGTGGCACATAACGATGGAACTAATGCAGTTGATGTATTATGGAGAGTTATCGTCGGCAGAAGCGAGCATAATTGCGCTAGTTGACAATTTTTCTTCACCATCACAAAGTGACGACTCGCAGCGCTGCTCTGGCTTGTTGCTGCCGGGCACTTGAGCTAATAGTTTGCGAGTGCCCATTCGCACAGATAAATGTGCAGGACGCTTGAGTTAGAGAAGAAAATTTGTGCGACAAAGGACTAGGTAATGAAGACTGAAGCGGCAACAAAAGAACGAAGTAAGTTTATTGCGCTCCTAGATTCAATTTCAGCTGGAAACGTCTATTTTGTAACCGGCAAAAATGGTTCTGGGAAATCAAGATTCTTCGCCTATGCGACACAAACAATGTGCGAAGCACAATTGACTGCCGCCCCTCAGACGTCCCGGTTGCTTTGCTTGTCAGGAACGATGCACGACAAGTACCCTCGCATTATATATAAATATTCCCCTGAAATTGGAGGTGTAGTCTACCTTGGAAACAAGGTTAACAACAACATGGTGTCTGATATCGCGCCATTCCGAACGCTTTGTTATCACATGGTCCGCAACGCTTCTGCAAAGGAATACCTTTTCCATGCCAGAAGTGTGATGGAACGGTTAAACTTTGATCAGCGGATTAAGCTCAAGTTTCGATACGCTAAGAACCGGAAAGTTGAGGCGTTTGGAGCGGTCGATCCTCAGGTTGATTACGTACTAGATACCTTCAAAAACGATCCGAGGCTAATGGATCGCTATTTGGAGCACATCTCTGCTGGGAATATTTTGCTCGCCGATATGTGTTTCTTCCGAAATCAAGAAGAGTACGGGCTGGATGAGCTAAGCTCTGGAGAGAAGCAATACGCCCTAGCGCTTCTGGGCTTCATTTTCTGCGGCAGTCGTAATTCCGTTGTTTTCTATGATGAGCCAGAGAACTCACTTCACCCCTCCTGGCAGCTGAGTATCGTAAAAGACCTCGCAGAAGTTGCCTCTGACTTTCATCATGGCTCAACACTTATAGTCGCGACGCATTCCCCCCTAATCGCCAGCAGCGTGCGGAACGGAAGCGTATACGTGTGTGATCTTCCTGCGGGACAGAATTGGCAGCGCTCCGACCTTTATGGGCGTACGAGTGACACGGTATTGCGGGAGCAGTTTCACCTGTTTTCTGCACGATCGCCCGAAGTGGCGAAGATTATCAATACGTGCCTAACTTATATTTCCCGGAACCAGACGGGCGGAGACGAATTCCATCAGGCGCAGGATCAGTTGCGCTCGTACAATCTAGATCTAACACCCGATGATCCGCTGTACGAAGTGGTCACGACGATCATGCGGTTTTGATCAATATGGGAACTCTGAAACCTGTTGCCCGAGCGGCATTGAATCGTAAGGCCTTTAGGAAACCTATCTCCGAATACATTTCTGGTAGGATTCAATGGAATGATGCATCACTCAAAGAAGTCAAGAAACTCATCCGTGCTCTCTTAAGAGTAGAGCAGGCCGAGACGTGCCCTTACTGTCAACGTCTGATCATCCCTGAACGTCGTAACGTGTCAGAACACATCGAGCACTTTCTGGATAAGTCAAAGGATAAGTATAGAAAATTCGCTTTTTCCGCGACTAATTTGGTTCTGAGCTGTCAGGGCTGTAATGTTGAAAAGGGGACTCGTGATCTTATTGGTCACGGTAAGGCACCACCAACTTACTTAACGGCGGCGGAAGCGCCATTTCGTTGGCCCCATCCCTATTTCGACGATATGGCTTCATGCATTCAGAAGGATCCAGGTCCCGTCTATTCCGTAATTCCTGGGTCAGGGCGCGAGTTAGAAGCGACCCAACTGATCGGAGACTTGAAGCTAAATGAAATACAGAACCTCGAGACCAGGCATGGAAAACTATTTATGAGGCAAACTCGCCTCATGAGGATTCTGGCGCGCCTAGCCCGTAAGAACGACGAAAGGAGTCGTGGCCGAATGGTTCCACTTGTTCTCGAGTTGGACAAGGTTACAAGAGAATTACAGTGACCGAAAGCGGAAGTGTTCCATGCAAGAAACCTCACATACGGAACTTTGAAATTACTGTATATGGATGCGATGCCGGATCTTCTGGTGAGGTGGCGCAATGTGGTCGCTACGTCATTACAGCAGAAAGATAGCTGTAGTAACTTAATATACAGCTATCCAACTCGTCGCTTTCTTTGAGTTAAGTAAGAATCCGGAGCAAATTCTGTGTATATTATTGCTATATAATATGGCGTCTGGTGCTAGCTGATGGACCGATGTCTGCTAGCCGATCTATAAAGCAGCAACAGCTCGCCGTAGCATATCGTCATTCACATCAATGTACCGCTGCGTCGTACTGAGGTGCTTGTGCCCTGCAAGGGTCATAATCACCTTGGCGCTGACGCCGCTGTGGGCGAGCTTGGTGATAAACCAGCGCCGCCCGCTGTGGCTGCTCGCTCCGTCGAACCCAGCCTGCTTGTAAAGCCCGCCCATAAGCTGGCACAACACGTTTGCTGTGAAGGGCTTGCCCTTCTGCGTGACAAGCAATGGGCGCCCTGGCTGGCGCTGCTTATCGCTCAGGCTGGCGGTGTAGCGCTCAAGCTCCTTGCGCAGTCGGTCATTGACGAAGGCCGTGCGCGCGTGCCCGCCCTTGGTGATTTCGGCAGACAGACGAATCTGTTCGCGCACACATCCTTCACTGTCGAGTACGTCGCCTACCTTGAGCGCAGCAATTTCCCCCACGCGCAGCCCGCTCATATAGCTGAGCATGAACGCTATGCGGTTGCGGGCGGCGTAGCGGGTATCCGCGATCACCGCCAGCAAGCGCCGCTGTTCTTGCTCCGTAAGCACCCGAGCCTGTTTCATCGCAAACTCCATTAAATCCACGCATTGGTGGAAATGATTATGTTTGCGGGTGCCCGGTTTGCCTAGGAGGGCTGGGAAGTGTTATATCAGAAGGACTTAGCAGGAAACCTAACAGAATGTTGCTTTTATTATGTATCGTCGGAGAGCTTGATCTCACTTGCTCCCTTACCTACAGCGCATCATTGGTTCCGATTTCATTGTCCAGGGCTTTTGTGGCTCTGGCCATGCATCAGGTTCTTCTCGCCAGATTTGCCGATTAAGCGTTCCATCAGGCGCGATAGAAAACAAGCTGGATGTTCTATAGGGCGGAAGATCCCGAATTAGGAGTATCGAACCGTTTTTTTCATATATTGCACTGAATCTTCCACCTTCGACGGAGTCTGCGGATATATCAAAACCCATTTTTTGGCAGTCGGGAAAACGTTGTAACGTCCATTTTCCAACAAACTGCGGCGGTATCGCATCGATCTTTTTTCCTGCTTCCCATCCAGCCGGAATTATGCTCGCTAACTTGAAGCCTTTCTGAGCGGAGCATAGACTTTCAACATCAATTTTCTTTTGTGGCGATGGAGGGGTGGGCAAATTAACTTTGACAGAAGCTTGTTCCGCTAACCGCCTTAATGTACCCGCACAATCATTTGAAGATCTTGTCAATGTGGATAAATCGCTTTTCTCTCCATCAAACCCACATTGATAGAATCTTCCTTCACCGCGGAAAGCGTATCGTGGATCGATGGATTGTGACATCGCATAACTTGCCAATATTGCTTTGAACGCTTCCTCGACTTCAGAAAATCTTTCTTCATTATTTTTTATTGTTTCAATTTCCGATGATGGCGCGTTTTCTGCGCGCGCCATTAGGGTAAGATTGGCAATCAGCCGAGCTGACGAAAAAATGCCGAAGCAATAAAAGCCTGGGGAAATATCACCGTTGGTCAATGCGTGTGAAACCTGTAGTGCAGGTTTTTTGGAAGGATCGTTGATGCGGCTTTGGTCGTAATGATTGACATCTGTGTCGGTAGGAAGATTTGGGAAATCTTCCGAGCTCATAGTTATGACAACTTCGACTTGCTGTCCCCTGAGCCGCTCTGGTGCTTTAATGTGCTTACAGTTCGTGAAAGTTCTTATCAGAGACTGCCCGACGGTGCGATATACTGGATCAGTCAACGCTGCATTGCGGTCCACAAGTGATATTCCAGAGTATTTTCCCGCTTCATCAAAAAGTAGACGAGCCGCTATCGTTCCGCCGTTGAGTTTTGTAATCTCGTCTACGTTCCAGCAGGTAGCAATTTCGTGTCTAATGACCGAGGCTTCAATTTGGCTGAGTACTGATTTGGAGCTTTGCCCCATTGCCAAAGAGGCTATAAACGGAAGTAAGATTGATAGGTACATTATGCGTTTCATTTCTTCCTCATGGGTTGGTAGAAAATTACATATTTCTGTAGTGATAGTACATATTCAGACACGCTTCAAAGTGCCGATTCTGAAACCCGTGACTTCTAACAAGATATTCGTTAGCGCCACCTCCATTCGTAATTCTATCGAGGTAGTTGATCGCCTGCGCAAGCTCTGTTTCGCAATATATTCTCTGCCGTTCCAAATTTTTGAGCACATGCATTCCTGCATAACCTGGGTTTTCAACCCACTTAAGCGCACGATATATGTCAGAATACATTTCGTACTCTTTCTCGTTGCTATTGCGTGGTGGCGTATTGGAGGACGGTTGATTTGACGTGCGCGTTGACGAAGTATTGTTTGTCCCAGAAGAGCGCTCAGCTGCGTTTTGTACAGCCATTGGGTTTTCCGAACGTTCGGAACTGCGCCCTGTCTCGGTACCTGATGTAGTCGTCGTAAGTGTGAGTGATTGCAAACCAGCCGCGTTCGTTGGGACCGACTGTGCGGCTGTGCCATTCGTTTTTGATAGTGTTTGGCTAGGCTGGTGCGTGAAGTACAAAAACGCCCCGCCGCCTACTGCGGAAATGGCCAAGGGCCATAACACTAAGCCCACTATGGTCAAGGGGTCACGGACCATTGCTTGCTTCCTGCTTTTTAGTTTTATGGCACTCAGTCGAACGCCGGCCTGCTTTCATCGAAAGCTGAGCACGCAAGCGAGAACTGCTGAATAGCGATATACTATGCAGTGATGAGTTAATGTTTGTTTAACTGGTTTCGTTGACGTATGGCGCTGCTACAAGATTCTGGATAGTATGACAATCTCGTTGAGCAAAAGAGTGGTGCAGTCATAATGACGCGAAGCGTGTCAATTCCTGGCCTTGCGTCGGTCGTAGAAAATACTTCTCGCCTGTTACACGCTTCTGCCCACTCGGAGGGCCTTTATCCAGCGCAGTGGGTGGCGCTTCGTTATTTTGCGGAGGTGTCAGAAGCCCAGCGCACAGCATCGGCGCTTGCTCGTTATCAGGACTTGGCAATCGCTAGTGTCGCGCGCACAGTGGTCACGCTGGTGGACAAGGGGCTGCTGACCAAGCTGCCGAACCCGCGTGATGCAAGGGCGGACCTTCTGGAGCTAACAGAAAAGGGGCGCGAGTTGCTGATGTGCGATCCACGTCTAGTGCTGGAACGTGCGTTGGCAGACATGCCCGAAGAGGACATTGATGCCTACGCACGCACGGCAACTAAGCTCCTCCAGCGGCTTCTAGAGATGAGGCAAAAAAGAGTTGAACTCCGCTGATGAAAGAGGGGGGTTGCAAATTTTACGTCCGCGGTATTTTCCTGAAATCCAGTGATTTCCAAATGTACTGAAACGCATTTTCTGTAACTTTGCGTTCAAAAATGACGTCAATTCATATTGTTTTGATTAGCGCTTGAACTTCCTCTTGAAGTAGAGGTGACAATCCAAGCGAGCTTAAGGGACGGGATCGTAACCATTGGAGAGCTTCTGAGGCGTCTAGATTCTTGCGCGCAGAAATTTCATTAAGTTTCATTGCTGTTACCCGAGAAAGGCCAAGAGAGATAAGACTTATCATTGTACGATCCGAAGCCCCTAGTTCCAGATACAGCGGCAAGGATGGAATTCCTGTTGCCAGATCAACCATACCTGCGCTGTCAAGACCATAAACTAGAAGTGCTTGATAGCAGCCAAACAGCCGCACTGCCTGGAAACGAATTTGAGTCTCAATTAGTTCAAGAGTATCGCGGATAGTTGTTTGAATAATTTTTTTGGGTTCTCGCTTAATTTGATCTTCAATGATCTGAGGCAAGGGTAACCCTTGCATCCACTTTCTTGCTATCAATGCATGGAAGCGGTGCAAATTCCGACTTGTATCTATCTCAAGTATTAATTCATGGCAAAGCTCAAGTATATCTGCATACGATTGGAAGGAATCGCTCTCGCGAGGATGCTTTGGAATCAATTTCCTGGCCTCGTCAGGGCCATTGGCAATACGAGATTGAAGCCTGTTGTAGAGCTTCTGTTGCTTATGAGCTGACACATTTGGAGTTCTACGAAGTATCGTAGCGGGAATATCCAACGTGTTCTCAGCTTCTACTAGTGCCTTTGTAAGCACTTTGTGTTCGCGGCTATCAGTCGATATACCCAGACGTTCAAGAGTCGTGTCAAGTTCACCATGCTTGTGATCAGAGAATAGGCGGACGAAAGCAGTTTCTAGTGCGGTTTCATTTCTTAATTGAGAATGCTTCCCGTCCAGTATGACGGTGACAAGGTCTGCTTCTTGTTCTCTTACAGTGCTTTCGATTGCGGGAACCACAACTGAATCTTTTGGACCATCTAACGGCTTCTTTTTCCAGTTTTCATAGTCAATCAAAAAGATATTACCTTGGAATTCGCGACGGAGACGCCCCGCTCGCCCTGAAAGATTCCAAAAATCTGTTGATTCGAGTGGCTTTGTGCGGCCCTTTTCAGGAGCGCACATAAACATATTTTTCGCCGGGAGATTAACTCCTTGTAGGAGAGTACTAGCAGGTCGCGGAAAAACGAACATATTTCGGCTTTTTGCCTCTGCTGAGGCTTGGAAATGGCGTTTCCGCCGCCC